>LOEX01000112.1 GCA_001516125.1 Sphingomonadales bacterium BRH_c42 | reverse complement strand
GTACCATGGCCTATTGCCCATTGTGCAGGAGGCTGGGGGTGCTGTAGGCCATACTTCCATGACCGCCGCTGCATCTGCCCGCCAGATTCTTCTTCGCCTGCACGAGATCATGGCTTCGCGCCTGCATGCGCAGGGCAAGCTCGACAGCGTGGCCGACATCATTGGCGAGAGCCTCCACAGCGAGGTCTGTTCGATCTATCTGCTGCGCGAGGGAATGCTGGAGCTGTTTGCCACCCGCGGCCTCAACAAGGGCGCGGTCCACATCACGCGCATGGCTGTGGGCGAAGGGCTGACGGGAACCATCGCCGCCAACGTCGAAACGCTCAACCTGGCCGAGGCGAAGGCCCATCCCGACTTCAAATACCGGCCCGAGACGGGCGAGGAAAAATTCCATTCCTTCGCCGGTGTTCCGATCGTCTATCGCGAACGCGCGGTGGGCGTACTGTGCGTCCAGCATGTCGAACCGCGCCGTTACGAGGAAGTCGAGATCGAGGCGTTGCAGACCACCGCCATGGTACTCAGCGAACTGATCGCCAATGCCGGACTGATCGACGAGCATGATGCCGCTGCGCTGGGCGAAGGGCAGATCGGCATGAAGACCGTTTCGGGCCTCGCTTTGGTCAAGGGCCTGGCGATGGGGCACGCGGTCTATCATCAGCCGCGCGTCACCATCGATCAGGTCATGGCCGAGGACATCGAGGCCGAGCGCCAGCGAGTTTACCAGGCTTTCGACCGGATGCGCGGCCAGATCGAACAGATGGCGAGCCAAGCCGAATTCGGCGTGGGGGGCGAGCACGAGGAGGTGCTCGAGACCTACAAGATGTTCGCCTATGACGAGGGGTGGAGCCGCCGGATCAACGAGGCGATCGACAGCGGCCTGACCGCCGAGGCCGCGATCGAACGGGTCCAGCAGCGCACCCGCATGCGCATGCGCGAGATCGACGATCCGCTGCTGGCCGATCGCATGCACGATCTGGAGGATCTCTCCAATCGCCTGCTGCGCATCGTTTCAGGCCAACTTGGCACCGCCGCCACGCAAGGGCTGCGGCGCGACACGATCCTGATCGCGCGCAATCTCGGTCCGGCCGAATTGCTCGAATACGATCGCCGGAAACTCAAGGGGGTGATCCTCGAGGAAGGGTCGCTGACCGCGCATGTGGTGATCGTGGCGCGCGCGATGGGGGTGCCGGTTCTGGGCCGGGCCAACGGACTGCGTTCGCTGGTGTGCGAAGGTGACGAGATCCTGCTCGATGCCGACAAGGGTCTGGCGACATTGCGCCCGACCGCCGATATCGCCGGAACATTCGCCCGCCGCTTCGCCCGCTCGCGCGAGCGGCAGGCCGCCTATGCGGAACTGCGCGACGTCGAGCCTTTCACCCGCTGCGGCACGCGCATCCAGGTAATGATGAATGCGGGCCTGCGCGATGACATGAGCGCCTTGCCGCTGACGGGCGCCGACGGGGTGGGGCTGTTCCGCACCGAATTCCAGTTCCTGGTTTCGGCCACCTTGCCCCAGCGTGAGCGGCAGACGCGGCTTTACCGCGACGTGCTCGATGCGGCGGGGGACAAGCCGGTCATCTTCCGCACCGTCGATATCGGCGGCGACAAGGCAGTGCCCTATCTGCGCAGCGAAACCAGCGTGCACGATGAAAATCCCGCCATGGGTTGGCGCGCGCTGCGACTGGCGCTGGAACGCGGGGGATTGCTCAAGGTGCAGGCCCGCGCCCTGCTCGAAGCTTCGGCCGGGCGGACGCTCAATGTCATGTTTCCGATGATTTCCGAGCCGTGGGAATTCGATGCTGCACGCGCGGTTTTCGACGACCAGCTGGAACTGCTCAAGCGGCGCAAGCGGCAGCTTCCCGATGCGATCCGGTATGGCGCCATGCTGGAAGTTCCGGCGCTGGCCGAAATGCTTGACCTGCTCCTGCCGAAAATCCGGTTCCTTTCGATCGGCACCAATGACCTCACGCAGTTCCTGTACGCGGCGGACCGTGCCAATCCCAAGCTGGCCGAGCGCTATGACTGGCTGAGCCATCCGATCCTGCGCTTTTTGCGCCGGATCGTTCAGACCACCACGGGGCACGACGTCGATCTGGGAATCTGCGGCGAGATGGGTGGGCGCAGGCTCGATGCGCTGGCGCTTCTGGGAATCGGCTTCCGCAGGCTTTCGATCACCCCGGCAGCGGTCGGGCCGATCAAGGAACTGGTCCGCAGGGTCGATCTGAAAGAAGTGACAGCGGTGATGAATGACTGGCTGGCCGATCCTGCGTGCGATCTGCGTGCCAGCCTGCGGGCATGGGCCGACGAGCGCGGCATCGAAACCGACTGAATTTCACCCCGACTTGCCGTGTTCGCCCATCTTGTACGCGGACGCCGCTTGACACGGCGGCATTCACACGATTGTCTCTTGCCCAGCCTAAACCGACAAAAACAGATAAGGCCGGGTCATGACTGGAGTTGAGGAAGTGGATGCGGTGCAACTGCCGCTGGAGAGTGCTGGGCAGATCTTGCGCCGCGCGCGCGAGGAAAAGGGCCTGTCGCTGAAGGACATTGCCGACAAGACGCGCATTTCATTGCATCATCTTGAGGCGATCGAGGCGGGGGCGTTTTCCCGGCTGCCGGGTCGCACCTATGCGCTCGGCTTCTCGCGCACCTATGCGAGGGCCATGGAACTCGACGAGAACGCGATCATGGGCACGGTGCGTGCGGAACTGGCCGAATGCGAGGAACGCAATGCATCGCACAGTGGCGGGTTCGAGCCGGGCGATCCCGCCAAGCTGCCACCGCGCGGCCTGGTGTGGGTCGTGGGTATCGCCGCGCTGTTCCTGTTTGTCGCTTCCATGGTGTTTATCACCCGCAATTCCGGTATCGGCACCGGCCCCGATCCGCTGGTGGTCGACGAACCTGCCGTGCAGGCGCAAATCCCCACGGAGCGGAGCGCGCAAACCACGCCCACCCCGGCAACAACAGCAGGGCAGGTGGTCTTCACCGCGCTGGAGGATGGGGTCTGGGTGCGCTTCTATGATGCCACAGGGGCGCGCCTGCTGGAAAAGCAGATGGCGCACGGCGAACGCTTTGCAGTCCCGCAGGACATTGAAGCGCCGCAGATATGGACGGGACGGCCCGACGCCTTTGCCATTACCATCGGCGGCAAGCCGGTGCCCAAGCTTGCGGAAGACGATATTGTGATGCGTGACGTCGCCATTTCGGCGCGGGCGCTGCTGGCGCGTAATGATGCCGGCATGGCTGCGAATGGTGGGACAGGCGCCGCGATCAACTGAGCTTTCCCCCGTTTTCGACGTGCCCCGGCTCGACTGGCAGGGCGCGCCTGGGGCAGGATTCCGGCCCTGTTCATCCACCGCGTCGCAGGACGGCGCGGCAGCTGGCCCGGCCTGGGGCACAGACAACTAGGAGCATGGTATCTATGGCAACATTGTCTTTCAGCCGGATACTGGGTGCTGGCGCGGCCTTGAGCTTGCTGGCGGTGCCGGTCGCAGCCTCGGCGCAGGATACTTCCCCCGAAGCGAGGCTGCGCAAGATCGAGGCCGAGGTGCGCGCGTTGCAACGCAAGGTTTTCCCCGGCGGGGACGGGCGTTTCTTCGAGCCGCAGATCACAGGCGCGCAGCCGGCACAGACCGCAACTACAACTACCGCCGCGCCATCGACAACGGCGGTCACCGATATTCTGGTACGCCTCGACGCGCTTGAGGCGCAGCTTCAGCAACTGACTGCGCGCGGCGAAGAGAATACCAATGCAATTTCCCAGATCGAAGCGCGGTTGACCGCGATCGAGACTCCCCCCGTGCAGGACGAGCCGGCTCTGCCCGGCCAGCAGCCGGAATCGCTTTCCTCGGCTCCGCCGCCGTCGGCTGCAAACGCCAATCTTGCGGCCATGACCGGTGGCGCATCGCAGTCCACCAGGCAGGCAGCCACGCCTGCTGCGAATCCGGTTGGCCCCAGCCAGGAACGGCTGGCAGCGGTTCAGGCTATCGCCAAGCCGCAGACCGAAGATTCTGGCGCGGACGAATATTCCTATGGGTTTCGGCTGTGGAACGCAGGATTTTACCCTGAGGCACGCCAGCAACTGGGCATATTTCTTGACCGCTATCCCGGCCATCCGATGGCCACTTTTGGCCGCAATCTGATGGGGCGTGCGTTTCTCGACGAGAGCCAGTTCGAGGAGGCAGCCCGCTGGTTCCTTCGCAACTACCAGGCTGACAAGCAGGCGGCGCGCGCCGGCGACAGCCTTCTGTTCCTTGCCGAGAGCATGGTGAAATTGGGCGATACCAAGCGCGCCTGCATCGCGCTGGCCGAATTTGGCGAGACTTATCCTGCGCTTGCGACCGGCCGCCTTCTGCAACAGTATGAAGCCAACCGGCAGAAAGTGACCTGCAATTGATAGGCAGCCTGATCCGCACCTGATCGCGCGTTTTGACGCCGATTGCGCCGCTCTCTGGCCCGTGGGCGAGCGGCTGGGCATCGCTGTGTCGGGCGGGCCTGACAGCATGGCGCTGCTGCTGCTCGCGCAGGCTTTGCGCCCAGGCATGGTCGAGGCGGCGACGGTCGATCACGGCTTGCGGGCCGAAAGCGCGGAAGAGGCGCGAATGGTGGCCCGGCTTTGCCGTGACCTTGGAATTGCGCATTCGATCTTGCCGGTGACAGTGGGCATGGGCAACCTCCAGGCAGAGGCGCGCAGGGCGCGCTATCGGGCATTGGACGAGTGGATGGAAGAACGCGGGCTGAACCTGCTCGCCACCGCGCACCATGCCGACGATCAGGCCGAAACGCTGCTGATGCGGCTCAACCGTGGCAGCGGGCTGTCAGGCCTTGCCGGGGTGCGAGCGAGCGGCCATGTCCCCGGTTCGCCGCGCAAGTTGTTCCGGCCGCTGCTCACCTGGCGCAAGCAGGAACTTTGCGATCTTGTCCGCTCGGTTGGCGTGGTTGCGGCAAACGACCCTTCGAACGCGAACGACGATTTCGACCGTATCCGTATGCGCAAGGCGTTGGCCGGCGCGGACTGGCTCGATCCGGCAGCTATCGCGCAAAGCGCCGGGCACCTCGCCGATGCTGCCGAGGCGCTCGAATGGTGCATCGCGCAGGAGTGGCTGAGCTGCGTTTCACAGCGCGATGGCGGATTGTTCTATCAGCCGCGCGCCCCGCGCGCGGTTCGGCTCGGCGTGCTGATGCGCGCCATTGGCGAGC
>LOEX01000111.1 GCA_001516125.1 Sphingomonadales bacterium BRH_c42 | reverse complement strand
GCTGGCGCTGCTGCTGCGCCAATCGATCGATGCGCCGCGCCTTGGCATCCTGGCGGTCGCAGTCCTGTGTGGAACTCCATGGCCGGTCGCCATGGGCGGCGCGCTGGGAAGCGGCGCAGCGCTGACAATGGCATGGGTCATCGGCGGGCGCATACGAATTTTGTCGCCATGACAGCGGTTTGCACTAGGCGCAGCCAGCGCTTTTGCTAGAAGTCGCGGCTATGGCGAAAGTCACGATCATCGAGGGCAGCGGCCACGGCGCGATTGCCGACTGGCTGGAAGCGCGGCTAGCGCGGCATTTGGCAGCGGGCCCTGGCCCGATCGCGATCACCGTGCCCGGCGGTTCAACCCCGCTCCCGATCTTCGCGGAACTGGCCAAGCGGGCGCTCGACTGGCCGCGTATCGCGCTGTGGCCGGGCGACGACCGGATCGTGCCTGAGGATCACGCGGCGTCGAATACCGGAAAGATCCGCGATCTGTTCGAACCCGTGGGTGCGCACGTCATCCGGCTTCAGGATGCGCACGAAGTGCCGCATTTCGCGCTCGCCTGGCTGGGTATGGGCGGCGATGGACATATTGCATCGCTGTTTCCCAATACCGACCCCCGCACCGACGATCCGCAGTCGATCCGCCGTTTGACGCCCGACCCGCTCCCCCCCGAGGCTCCGTTCGACCGGATCACGCTCACCATTCCGGCGCTGCTTGAAAGCGACGAATTGCTGTTCGTCATTCGCGGGGATGACAAGCGGGCGACCTTCGAAGCGGCGATGCGCGGCGAAAACGATCTGCCCGTCGCGCGGCTGCTGGCCGCATCGCATCAGCGCGTTACATGCTTCACCTGATCCCCGCCCCGCTGCACAGGGCCATGCTGCCGCTGGCGCATTGGCTTCGCCATCATTGGCGGCGGCTGCGCCGCACGCCAATTGCGGGCTGCTCGATCATCGTGCACGATTTTTCCGACGCGGTGCTGATGATGCGCCACAGCTATGGCCCGGCGGTCTGGGCGCTTCCGGGCGGCGGTATCGGCGCGCACGAAGAGCCTGAGCGGGCTGCCCGGCGCGAATTGCTTGAGGAAACCGGCATCGAGGCAGCCAATCTCACGCTGGTAACGATTATCGACGAAGAGATTTCCGGTTCGCCGCACCGCTGCCACCTGTTTTCGGCGAACTGCAACGACCTTGCCAGGCCAGATGGGCGCGAGGTGGTGGAGGCGCGCTTTTTCCCGCTGCACTCGCTGCCCCATCCGCTCGGCATTGCTGCCATGAAACAACTGACAATCTGGCGCGAATGGATGAAGTCGCAGTAGCGGGAGCGCGAAAAATCCCCGTGGGTCGATGCAAAACCGTCGGACCCTAGACGTGCTTGCCCTTGTTCCAGCCGTGGCCGGAAAGCACTTCGCTGGCGAAATTGTCGGCCCCCGCTTCGAGCGAGGTTCCCATGCTGTCGTTCCAGCGGTTGAGGAACCCAAACAGCGCCACCACGCCGAGAATCTCGACGATTTCCTCATCGCTCCAATGTGCATGCAGGGCGTCGCCAATCTCTTGCGTTACGGCATTGGGAACGCAGGCGGCGGCAACCGCGAAATCGAACGCAGCGCGCTCGGCATCGGTGAATAGCGGGCTCGACTGGTACTCCCAGATCGCATCGAGCCGTTCGCGCGATGCGCCATAGCGCTTTGCCGCAAGCGCGGTATGCGCCTGGCAATAGCGGCAGCCGCTGGCGAGGCTGGAGAGCATGCCGATGAAGCGCTTCTGTTCGGCGGTCACGCGGCCCGCATTCATCATCACCGCCTTGTTGAGATTGATGAAGGCCTCGGCGATCTCCGGGCGGCGCTGCATCGTCAACACGCTGTTGGGGGTGAAGCCCAGCGTCTCGTCGAAGAAGGCGGCAAGTTCCGCCACCGCCGGCGATGAACCCTTTTCGAGCGGTGTGACAAGCAACATGAGCGGATGACTCCAGGCTGGGTGTTTCGAACTGGCGGCACTATATCCAAACCAATTGCATATTCAACTATCTTGCGCGCCGTCCATGAAGATTTTCCCATCGGCGATGGCCGCATCCATCCGGTCCAGAAACTCGATGAACAGGGCAAACTCGCCTGCCGAGAACAAGGACCGGCACTCTTCCCCCGAATGCTCCATGCGCGGCACGATCGCCTGGCAGTAGGCCTCGCCCGCTGGCGTCAACTCGATCGTCTGGCTGCGGTTGTCGGCCTGGTTGGGTAGGCGGCTGACGTAACCTAGGTGCACCAGACGCGATGTTGCACGACTTATTGTTGCGCGATCCATACCCGTAAGGTCAGCAAGTTCCGACGGCATGCGCGAGCCCACAATCCCCAACATGCCCAGAACGCGCCATTCGCGCGCCGACATGCCGGTGTGCCAGACATAGCGATCGGTGGTCGCATTCTTGATCCGCAGCGACAGCTTGGCGAGCCGATAAGGCAGATGGGCGTGCAGTTCCATGACCATGCCCTGCAATTTCACGATCTGATTGCAGTTGCAAGCACTTCCAACAGGTGATAGTTGTAAATGCAACTAAAAGACGCAAAAGAACTGACGAGCGTCTTTCGAACGGCCTCTATCGGGCGATCAACTGGCAGTACGCGCCGCCTTAATCCACGAGGACCGCGATGGCTATCGGGACATCAATCCCGCGCTCGAACGGCGCGATGATGCCGATGACTTTGCCTGGCACATTTGCCTGTTGGCAAAGCCTGCCCAGCGCTCAGCCTGCTGTTCACCTGGCGGCGCGAGAAACGCGCATCGCTCAATGATCTTGATGGTGCGGCAATATCGGATCGACATTGGGCGAGGCTTCCCGTTCGCCTGCGGCGATCCCGTGTGCGATCAGGTGGTTCACCTCGCGCGCGATCGTGCCCGGATCGATGGTGCCATCACCCCAGACGACATAGCGCAGGCCGATGAACACGTTCATTCCCATGATCGCCCATGCGTGCAGTTCGCCCAGCCCCGGGCGCAGATCGCCGCTCTCGCTTCCACTTTCCAGTCGCCCGGCGATGCGCTGAGCAGTGGTTTCGTAATGCTTGCGATAGGCGACAGGATCGACGAACTCGGCCTCGTCGATGATGCGGTAGATTTCGCGGTGCTCGGCGGCGAAGCGCAGGAATGCGCCGAGAGCGGCCTGTTCGACATCGAGTGCCGACATATCCGGCGCGATGGCGCCGCGTGCCGCGCGCATGACATTTGCGCTCATGTCTGAAACCAGAGCGGAGAACAGTGCCTCCTTGCTATCGAAATAGGTGTAGAAACTGCCCAGCGCCATTCCTGCGCGCTGCGTGATCGAGCTGATCGAAGCCTCGTAAAATCCCTTTGCGCCAAACTCGGCTGCCGCCGCGTCCAGCAGCTTGCGCAAGGTCCGCCGCCCACGATCGGTGCGCGGGGCCTTGGGATTCGGCTTGACCGGTGTGTCCATCGCTCTTCCTGCCTCAGGCCCCTTCCTGACAATGTCTCTAGGCCCCGCGAAAAGCCGAAACAAGTCTAAACTTGAAAGGTGGTTCAACTTTCAATATAGGAGAATCGATTCACTCAGGGAGAGATGAAAATGACAATGGAAAAATCTGGTCGTTCCTTCGCATGCAGCCTCCTGGTGGCCTGCGGTACGCTGGCGATTGCTGCAACGCTCGCGCCTGTTGGCGCCTTGGCGCAGGATACATCGGGCAGCGAGGCGACGAGCGATGATGATGATGGCAATGTCATTCTCGTCACCGCGCGGCGGCGCGAGGAACGCGCACTCGACGTGCCGATCTCGGTTTCCGCGGTTTCCGGCGAAGCATTGGCCAAGAGCGGCACGCTGGAAATCACCGAAATTGCGCAGGAAATGCCCAATGTCACGCTCGAAGTCAGCCGCGGCACCAATACCACCCTCAGCGCCTTCATCCGCGGCGTGGGCCAGCAGGATCCGGTCGCGGGCTTCGAGGCGGGCGTCGGGCTCTATGTCGATGACGTCTATCTCAATCGCCCGCAGGCCGCCGTGCTCGACATCTATGACGTCGAGCGGATCGAGGTGCTGCGCGGGCCGCAGGGTACGCTCTATGGCCGCAACACCATCGGCGGCGCGATCAAGTATGTCACGGCGCCGCTACCCGATGAAACGCAGGTGAAGATTCGCGGGACTTACGGCAAGTACGATCAGGCCGACCTGGTTGTGACCGCGTCCACCCCGCTGACCGAGAACCTGCGCATCGGAGCCAGCGGCGCGCGGCTTTCACGCGGCGGCTTTGGCGACAATCTCACGCTCGGCACCGAAAACTACAACAAGGACGTGTGGGCAGCGCGCGGCACGATCGAGTTCGACAATGGCCCCGTGTTCGTCCGCCTGTCGGGCGATTACATCAAGGACAACAGCGAGGCTCGCCAGGGGCACCGGTTGATCCCCGGCCTGCTGACCGGCGCCCCCGTGCTCGATAACGTTTTCGACACCCGCGCAGGATTGAATGTCGTCGACCAGGAGGTCGAGGCCTGGGGCGGTGCGCTCAACATCGCGGTCGAGCTGAGCGACACGATCACGCTGAAGTCGATCACCGGATACCGCGAGGACAAATCGACCACGCCGATCGATTTCGACAGCCTGCCCTCGGCAGACCTTGACGTGCCCGCGATCTATGACAACGACCAGTTCAGCCAGGAACTGCAACTGCTCTACGAAGGCGACCGGCTCAACGGCGTGCTCGGTTTCTACTACCTCGATGCCAATGCCTTCACCGCCTTCGACGTGGCGCTGTTCACCACCGGCGATCTGATCGGTTTGCCGGGCCTCAACGCGCAGACACTGGGCGATGTGAAGACCAAGACCTGGTCTGTCTTCGGCGATTTCACCTATGATATCACCGAAAAGCTCAGCCTCTCGCTCGGTGGCCGCTACACCAGCGACAAGCGCACCAGCCGGGTGCTGCGCACCACCTTTGTCGGTGGCTTCTCCGACCTGTTCCCGCCTTCCACCGCGGTGCCGATCGCAGTGACCAGCGATTTCCTGGGCAGCGATACGTTTGAGGAGTTCACCCCGCGCGGCTCGATCAGCTTCAAGCCCAACGAAGACCACAACATCTATTTCACCTACTCGCGCGGCTTCAAGGGCGGCGGGTTCGACCCGCGCGGCCAGACCAGTGCCGCCCCCGACCTGGACGGCGACGGCGACCGCGACTTCGACGACCAGTTCGAGTTCCTGCGCTTCGAGCCGGAAACGGTCGACAGTTATGAGCTGGGCTGGAAAGCCTCGCTGCTCGACAACCGGCTGAATGTGAGCCTTGCCGGGTTCCTGGGCAATTACAAGAACGTGCAGATCCCCGGCTCGGTGGGCGTCGATACCAACAACGATGGTGTGAATGACAGCTTCATCGGGATCACCTCCAACGCGGCGAGTGCGGACGTCAACGGGTTCGAATTCGAAGGCACGGCATTGGTCGGGCGCAATTTCGCGGGCAACGGGAGCAAGTTCACGATCAACTGGTCGCTGGGCTATCTCGATGCCAAGTACAACACCTTCATCGATGCCTTCGGCAATGATGTGGCGGACCAGCGCGTGTTCCAGAATACGCCAGAATTCACCGCTTACATGGGCGCCGACCTGGGCCTGCCCGTCGCCAGCGGGATCGTCGATTTCCTCGGCTCGGTCTCGCTGCGTTCGGACGCCAGCCAGTTCGAAACTCCCAATCCCTTCCTCGATCAGGATGGGTTCGCACTGGTCGATGCCAGCATCGTCTATACCGACGATTCGGACCGCTTCTCGATCGGGGTCCATGGCAAGAACCTGTTCGACAAGCGCTACATCGTATCCGGCTACAATTTCGTTGCCGGCGGGACGGGCGGCGCTCCGTTCGTGCCCACACTGGGCCGCGAAGGCACATTGACCGGGTTCTACGGCGATCCGCGGCGCTTCTATATTACGGGCGAAGTGAGGTTCTGAGGCCCGGCGGGGGCGGCGCGACTCTCCTCTCAAAACGCGCCGCCCCACCTCGCGGGCCAGGTCAAGTCCGCACTTGCCAAAGCGGCAGCGAAGTGGCTATGGCGCGCGCCTGTCCGGCGAGCCATTTGCCTCGCCCAACCGGACGGGCGCGTAGCTCAGTGGTAGAGCACACCCTTCACACGGGTGGGGTCGCAGGTTCAATCCCTGCCGCGCCCACCATGATTCTAACAACTTAGCCGGAAAGATGGCCATTCGTGTCTAAAACGCGGGTAAATGCCATCAGCCTTCGCCAGCGGCCCAATTCTCGGTTCATTACATAGGCCACAAGGGAGGATCACGTTAATGACTGGCAAACACCATGCAGCCCTTCGCGACGCAGAGTTGCCCCATGGCTGGCCGGAAGGCGTCTATCCCATATCCACCGACGGATTGTCTCACCTTGGGGTCGCGCGCAATGGCGAGCTCCATTGGGATGGCAAGCCGATCGTCACTAGAAAGTCATTCACACCTACGCTCGGCCAGCAAGTATGGGGTGGCCTCATTGGGCTGAGCGCTATTCTTGCGGCTGGGGCTGCGTGCGTGTCAGCATATGCAGAGGAGGAATTCCGGGGACAGTATACTTAATTGACTGCCAGGCCGGTCCTTGGTAGCCTCCTTTCATGGCGCGCCTCCCCCGTATCGTGATCCCCGATGCAGCCCATCATGTGACCCAGCGCGGCAATCGGCGCCTGCCGGTGTTCTTCTCGGACGATGATCGGCGCGAGTATCTCAGGCTGGTGACGGCAGCCGCCGAGGCGAGCGGGACCCGCTGCCTCGCCTGGTGCCTGATGGACAATCACGTGCACCTGATCCTTGTCCCGCGCCATGAAGACGGCCTGCGCGCAACGCTGGGCGAAGCACACCGGCGCTATACCCGCATGATCAACTTCCGTGAGGGCTGGCGCGGCCATCTGTTCCAGTGAATTCCGGGGACAGTATACTTAATTGACTGCCAGGCCGGTCCTTGGTAGCCTCCTTTCATGGCGCGCCTCCCCCGTATCGTGATCCCCGATGCAGCCCATCATGTGACCCAGCGCGGCAATCGGCGCCTGCCGGTGTTCTTCTCGGACGATGATCGGCGCGAGTATCTCAGGCTGGTGACGGCAGCCGCCGAGGCGAGCGGGACCCGCTGCCTCGCCTGGTGCCTGATGGACAATCACGTGCACCTGATCCTTGTCCCGCGCCATGAAGACGGCCTGCGCGCAACGCTGGGCGAAGCACACCGGCGCTATACCCGCATGATCAACTTCCGCGAGGGCTGGCGCGGCCATCTGTTCCAGGGCCGCTTTGCCAGCTACCCGATGGACGATGCGCATCTGATGGCGGCGGTTCGCTATGTCGAGAGCAATCCGGTCGCAGCCGGGATGGTGGCGCGCGCCGGGGACTGGCCGTGGTCGAGCGCGAAGAGCCATACGCAGGGACGGCGCACGCGGTTCGACCCACTGACCGATATGGCCGCGCTGACAGATGCGGTACCCAACTGGCGGGCGATGCTGCGCCACGGGCTCGAGGCGGGCGGCGTGGACGCACAGGGTGAAGCGGTTGCCGACGCCATCGAGGCGCGGCTGCGTACCGGCCGCCCGCATGCGGCTGAGGAATGGATCGCGCGGCAGGAACGGGCTACAGGAGTGCGCCTGAGGCCGCAGAAACGCGGACCCAAGGCGGAGGAGATGAAGAGCGATGGGAATTAGGTATACTGTCCCCGGAATTCTAGGTAAGGTATACTGTCCCCGGAATTCTAGGTATACTGTCCCCGGAATTCTAGGTATACTGTCCCCGGAATTCCCGGAATTCAGGCTAGGAAAATGAAAGAATTTCTGAAAAACTGGAGGATGCTTAGCATAATTTTCGGCCTTCTCATCTTCCTCTATGCATATGGCTCCATTTATTGGTTTTAGCCGCAAAAGAAAATGCCTGAGAACAGCATTTTTCAATGCGTCTTAAATTCTGGAAAGAAAAATGGCCTTGCTTTAGCGGCAGATGATGCGGGGCTCGCACTTGCTGTCCTCGCTCCGGAGGCGAAGCTAGCCGGCTATGCGGTGGGGGCTGGAGGCGTTGCTATCGCGGCTTTTGGTGCCAGAATTCCCAGAATTCCCAGAATTCCCAGAATTCCAGAATTCCAGAATTCCGGGGACAGTATACTTAATTGCTCTCGCAAAGGCGCGAAGGCGCGAAGAGAAGTGCCGCCTTGCCGCAGGCACAAAATCTTCGCGTCTTCGTGTGAAATCAGACTGGACCCCGGCCTGCCCGCGCGGGGTGACGAAGCGGTGGAGCACCCACCCCCAACCCCTCCCGCAAGCGGGAGGGGAGGATTTTGGTAGAACCCCTCTCCGGGCCCTCTCCCCCCAATGGGGTGAGAGGGCTTTGCGCCTTTGCGCCTTCGCGTGAAAAATCCCCTCCCCCTTGCGATTGAGGTGAAGGGGTGGGCACCATTGGGGTCGTACACCCACCCCCATCCCCTCCCTGAAGGGAGGGGAGGCTCTGGATTGCACGCTGGTTCCTTTGTATCTCCGCGCCTGTGCGCCTTCGCGTGAACCAAATTTCCGACCCGGCGCGGGCACCACCAATTGCGCGATTCAGCAAAGCGAAAGCGCAATAGTCGGAAGGGAGGGCATCGAGGGCGCCGGGAACCCGCTGGATTGACAGCGTCTGGCCGCTCGCGCATCGGCAATCGCGGCAAACAGGGAACTGGCAGGAACTTGATGACGATCGGAACTAACCTTGCGCTCAGACTGTGCACCGGTGCCGCGCTTGTCGCAGTGGCGGGCACCGCGATGGCGCAGCGCGCGGAGCCGGAAGAGCTCGTGCCCCCAGAGGCTGCGAGCGCCGCCGACAAGGCCGCCGCCAACCCCTTTGACCAGGCGTTTCCCAA
>LOEX01000110.1 GCA_001516125.1 Sphingomonadales bacterium BRH_c42 | reverse complement strand
GGGCCAGGGCTCTTCGAGAATGTCTATGAAACCGTCCTTGCAGGACGGCTTGTAGCACGGGGGCTAAATATTGCACGTCAGGTGCCGGTTCCTGTCGAGTTTGATGGTCATTCGTTTGACGCTGCATTCAGGATCGACATTCTGGTCGAAGATATATTGATCCTAGAGATCAAGTCGGTTGAATTGCTGAGCAAGGCGCACGCCAAGCAGCTCCTGACCTATTTGAGACTCTACAAGCAGCCCGTCGGGCTGCTGCTCAATTTTTCGCAAGCGACCATGAAAGACGGTATCAGGCGCATGGTGAACGATTACAATCCGCAGTAATCTCTGCGTCTCCGCTTCCTCTGCGCCTCTGCGTGAAACCAATCAGGACCAATCGAGCAATGCAAACCAAGGCCGGTGATCCGGGCGCATTCGCCCACTTCGACCTCAACCGTGTCGATAGCCCCGCGTTCGTGGTGGACGCGGCCAGGCTGCGCGCCAATTGCCAGATCCTCGCCGACATTCGCGATGCGGCGGGGATCAAGGTGCTCGCCGCATTGAAGGCGTTCTCCATGTGGAGCACCGCGCCGATCATCGGCGAATATCTCGACGGGGTGTGCGCCAGCGGCCTGTTCGAAGCACGCCTTGCCAGCGAGTTCTACGACGGCGAGATCGCCACCTACTCTGCCGCCTACAAGGGGGACGACCTCGCAGAAATCTGCCGGTTGTCGGACCACATCATCTTCAATTCGCCGGGGCAGATTCTCCGCTTCGCCCCGATACTGGAGGCGGCGCGCGCCGCGGGCCAGCATTTCGACGTCGGCCTGCGCATCAACCCGCAGGTGCCGACCGGAGAGGTGGCGCGCTATGATCCATCGAGCCCGGGCAGCCGCCTCGGCTTCCCGCTCGACCAGTTGACGCCCGAGGTGATGGAACTGGTTGACGGCATCCACTTCCACAACCTGTGCGAACAGGATCTGGCGCCGCTGCAGCAGACCTGGGACCGGGTATTCGACGCGATCGAGCCCGCTTTCGGCCAGATCAAATGGATCAACATGGGCGGCGGGCATCACATCACCCGCGCCGATTACCAGCGCGAGGAACTGGTCGAATTCCTGCGCGACGCGGCAGAGGACAGCGGCGCGGAAATCTATCTCGAACCGGGCGAGGCAGTGGCGCTCGACGCGGGCATCCTGATCGGCACGATCCTCGATTCGCACTGGAACGGCATGCCGGTGGCGGTGACCGACATTTCAGCCACCTGCCACATGCCCGATGTGATCGAGGCGCCCTATCGCCCGGCGATGCTGGGCGAGGATACTGGCGGCGAAGGCGAACCGGTGCGCCTTGGTGGCCCCTCGTGCCTCGCCGGCGATGTGATCGGCGATTACCGCCTGCCGGTGCCGTGCGAGCCGGGGCAGCGCATCGCATTTCTCGACCAGGCGCATTATTCGATGGTCAAGACCAACACTTTCAACGGCGTGCCGCTGCCTTCGATCTGGCTGTGGGACAGCGACAGTGACGCGCTCGAACAGGTCAAGAGCTTCGGCTATGCGGATTTCCGCGATCGGCTGAGCTGATTTTCCCCGGCGCGGGGGGCTTTTTTCATTTGCGATTCATCTCGCAGGCTCTATAGGCGCACTCCGCTGCCCCAAGGGGACTTCCTAACCGCAAGGCAGCTTGTCGTTTCATGGTTTCAACAAACCGTTTTGGGGGTCCCTTGAGTTGCACATCCATCCCGATGCCCGGTCTGTAGTCCGCGCCCTTTCGCCGGACGAACCCGTTATTCTCAACCGCCCGCATGCCGCGGCGCGCGCTGCCCGCTTCTTTATCGAGAAGTTTCCGGGTAAGCCGCTCTATGCAGTCAAGGCGAACCCCTCGCCCGAACTGCTGCATGTGCTGTGGGACGCAGGCATCACGCATTACGATGTCGCCTCGATTGCCGAGGTCCGGCTGGTGCGCGGCCTGCTGCCCGATGCCGCGCTGTGCTTCATGCATCCGGTCAAGACACCCGGCGCGATTCGCGAAGCCTATCACGAACATGGGGTGCGCACCTTCAGCCTCGATACGGCGGAGGAACTGGCCAAAATCGTCGAGGCCTGCCGCGATGCCCACGGCAACCCGGCGCGCGATCTGCGGCTGGCGGTGCGGCTGCGCGTTTCAAGCGAGTATTCCGAGCTTTCGCTGGCCAGCAAGTTCGGCTGCGATCTGACCGAGGCTCCGCGTCTGCTCCAGCAGGCGCGCCAGCATGGCGACTGGCTGGGCGTGTGCTTCCATGTCGGCAGCCAGGCGATGAGCCCGTTTGCCTTTGTCCAGGCGCTCGATCGCACCCGCGCCGCGATTGCGCAGGCGGGCGTGGTGATCGACATGATCGATGTCGGCGGCGGCTTTCCCAGCATCTATCCCGGGCTCGAACCGCCCGCGATGGAGGATTACTTTGCGATCATCGCCCGCCATTTCGAGGCGCTGCCGATCGCCTATAATGCCGAGCTGTGGTGCGAGCCGGGCCGCGCGCTGTGCGCCGAGTATTCATCGCTGGTCGTGCGCGTGGAACGGCGCCGCGGAGACGAGTTGTTCATCAACGACGGGGCTTACGGCGCGCTCTACGATGCGGCGCACGTCAACTGGCGCTTTCCGGTGCGTGCGTTGGGCGACGATCGTAGCGAGTCCTTGCAGGATTTCGCCTTTTACGGGCCGACCTGCGACGATGCCGACTTCATGCAGGGTCCGTTCGCGCTTCCCGCGGATATCGGGGCAGGCGACTACGTCGAGATCGGCATGCTGGGCGCATATGGCGCGGCGATGAAGACCGGGTTCAACGGCTTTGGCGCAGCCATGCAGGTGACCGTCAGCGACGAACCGATGGCAAGCCTTTATGACGGCAGCCGCGCGCGTCCCGAAGCGGATAACGTGGTGAGCCTGCGCTGATCGGCCCTTATTGCCCGAAACGGTAGAGCACTTGCACCCCGCCGCCCAAATCGGGACTGCCGTCGGCAAAACCGGTATAGCCATAGCCCTGAAGGCGCAGGGCTTCGCTAAGCTTGTAGGTCAGCGACGCGGTTGCCTCGCTGCGGTCGGGCGAGCCGATTACCGATCCTTCGCGCCATTCGTAATCAAGCCCCAGCGATACCTGCTCTGCGGTGTAATAGATCCCGCCTCCGGCCAGCCACACATCGCGCAGGTCGAACAGGTCGCTCGATCCGTTGAAGCGCCGCCCTCCGGTAAGGCCCAGGCTGACATCGCCCATCACATGCAGCAATTCACCCTGCGCGGTGAAATCGGTGCTGCCGGTGCCGAGAAACTTGGTCTCCGAAGCGGTCGGAATCTTCACCTTGCCCACCGCATCGAAATAGGTGTTGGCGCCGACATCGAAACTGTAGCCCGCAGTGAGGATCACATCACCGATACCGCTGCGTGAGGTGACTTCGCCGCCAGAAGGGCCCGGATTGACCCCTCCATCACCCGGGATGATGCCGGACGGTCCCTTCACATCGAGCCAGGAGATCGCGGCCCGGACGTACCAATCGTCATCTGACTGGTATTTGAGATTGAACGGAATGGCGAGGAAATCGGTATCCTCCAACTCGCCATAATCGCCCGAGGAATAATCCACCCCGGCGCCGATCTGGACATAGTCCTGCGCAGCGGCGGGTGATGCGGCCAGGCAAACCACGGGCAATACCACGGCGGCGGTCAGGCTCAGAATTTTCATGCGGTTTCCCCTCCCTGATCATTCACTGCATACGCCAAGCGCTGCACACCCCGATTGCGGGGAGCGCAGCAGCCTGGGGGTTCAATACCTTTCGCGCCGATCAGCCGTTGGGCCGGTCAGGACGACTGGGCTTTTCCGGCTTTTCGGGCCGCTCCGGTCGTTCTGCCCGCTCAGCCCGTTCGGGCTTTTCCGGACGTTCGGCGAATTCATGTTCCACGACCGCGGGTCCACCATCCGGCTTGGTAATGGTGTGGAAATTGCCCGACGGAGTCTCGACCGTCTGGACAAAACCGATGGTGACGGTTTCCATCACCGGATTGCCTTCTTCGTCGAGCACGGGGTCACCATTCTCATCGAGCACCGCGACCTCTTCCGTGGTTGCCTCGCGGGTTACGATTGCGCCGTTGGTTTCATCGGTCGTCTCGGGCGTATCGGGCTCCTCCGCGTCTTGCGCGCTGGCGGGAGAAACCGTTGCCAGCGACAGCAGCGCGGCAGAGCCAATCAATAGGTATTTTGTCATTGTCTTCTTGTCCCGGTCGATGTTCTGCCCTGCTTATCGCAAAGATAGGCCTAACCACGGGTTGAGCGTCAAGGTTACCAAGACAAGGGGTGGCAGGTTTGGGACGGGGCGCCGTGATCGCGGCTCACTTGCGCCGCATTCCGCCCCACCGGAACGGGGTGTGCCAGCGCGGTGGCCCGTCGCCATCATCGCCGGTTTCCCGCCGCATCGCTATGCCGATCAACGTGCCGACCGCGATGGCGACGGTCAGATCTGCGAATATGGTCAGGAACGCGGTCAGCAGCAGCAACCACAGTTCGCCGCGCGGCAAGGCGAGCCGTGCGGGCCAGCGGTGCGGCTCGCTCATGGTCCAGGCAGTCACCATCAGCAGGCCGGCGAGCGCGGGCATAGCCATTTTTCCAGCGAGCGGAGCGGCAAGCGCCAGCACCAGCCAGATTACCAGCGCATGGATAATACCGGCGATCGGGGTGCGCCCGCCCGCATTGACGTTGGTTGCGGTGCGCGCGATCGCACCGGTGGCGGGGAGCCCGCCAAACAGCGGCGAGGCGAGATTGGCCGCGCCCTGCGCGATCAACTCGGCGTTGGGGCGGTGCTCGCCCTCGATCAACCGGTCTGCCACGATTGCCGACAGCAGCGATTCGACTCCCGCCAGAAAAGCGATGATCAGCGCCGCGGGCAACAACTCACGAACCTGATCGAACCCGGGAAAATCCGGCAGGCGGGGAATGGGAAGCCCGCCGGGAAGCTCGCCGAAGCGCGAACCCACCGTTTCGACCGATGGCAGAATGGCCCCGGCGTATACGCTGGCGAGCGCGATCACCACCAGCGGCCAGGGTATGATCGGCCAGATACGGCGCAGAACGATGATCGCGATGAAGGTGGCAATTCCCAAACCCAGCGATGGCAGGCCGATGCTGTCGCGCAGGGCCCATAGCCCTTCGATCTTGGGGATGAATTCGGCGGGAAGTGCCCCACCGCCCATTCCGGCGAGTTCCTTGAACTGGCTGACTGCGATCACCACGGCAATTCCGATGGTGAAGCCTTCGATAACTGCATCGGGAATCATGCGGATGAACCGCCCCGCGCGCATGAAACCTGCGATCATCAGGATCGCGCCCGCCATCAGCGTGGCGAACAGAAGCCCGTCGAACCCGTGATCGTGAATGACGCCGTACACGACGACGATGAACGCGCCCGTGGGGCCGCCGACCTGCACCCGGCTGCCGCCAAGCGCGGAGATCAGAAACCCGGCCACGATCGCGGTGAACAGCCCGGCGGCGGGGGGTGCGCCCGATGCAATGGCAATCGCAATGCTAAGCGGTAGCGCAACCAGCGCCACGGTAATGCCGGCGATCCCGTCATGCAGGAACTTACGCGGCGTATAGCCGGGAAGGGTGGCAACAATCTTGGGCTGACGGGTCATATCGGGATCAGGGGGCAGACCTGCTGGAGGGGGAGGGCGTGGATGCCCCTGTGCATTTAGGGTTCACGCTGCACGCTTCAGTTCCAGCTCCAGCCGGTCCCAGATTTCGACCAGCGCGTCGGTGAGCGCATCCATCATCGCCTCGCTATGCGCCGGGCCGGGGGTGAAGCGCAGTCGCTCGGTCCCGCGCGGCACGGTGGGGAAATTGATCGGCTGCACATACATGCCGTATTCGGCGAGTAGGATGTCGCTGATCTTCTTGGCGCGAACCGGGTCACCCACCATCAGCGGCACGATGTGGGTCACGCTGTCCATCACCGGCAGGCCCGCTTCGGCGAACTTGCGCTTGAGCAGCGCGGCATTGGCCTGCTGCGCGTCGCGCTCCTCGCTCGAAGCCTTGAGGTGCCTCACCGCCGCCAGCACGCCTGCGACCAGCACCGGCGACAGCGAGGTGGTGAAGATGAAGCCCGGTGCGTAGGAACGGATGCAGTCGATCACGCGCTTGTCGGCGGCGATATATCCGCCCATCACGCCGAACGCCTTGCCAAGTGTGCCTTCGATGATGTCGATCCGGTGCGCGGCTTCGTCCCGTTCGGAAATCCCGCCGCCGCGCTTGCCATACATGCCCACTGCGTGGACTTCGTCGATATAGGTCAGCGCGTTGTATTTTTCGGCGAGGTCGCAGAAGGCATGGATCGGCGCCACGTCGCCATCCATCGAATAGACGCTTTCGAAGGCGATGACCTTGGGCGTGTCGGGATCCTCGGCGGCGAGCAGCTCTTCCAGATGCGCCGGATCGTTGTGGCGGAACACGCGCTTTTCGCAGCCTGAGTTGCGGATGCCCGCGATCATGCTGGCGTGGTTCAACTCGTCGGAGAAGATAACGCAGCCGGGTAGCAACTTGGCGAGGGTCGAAAGCGTGGCGTCGTTCGAGACATAGCCGCTGGTGAACAGCAGCGCGCCGTCCTTGCCATGCAGATCGGCCAGTTCATGCTCCAGCTCGATATGGTAATGCGTGTTGCCGCCGATATTGCGCGTGCCGCCGCTGCCCGCGCCGACATCGTGCAACGCCTGTTCCATCGCGGCGACGACATCGGGGTGTTGCCCCATGGCGAGATAGTCGTTCGAGCACCACACGGTGATCGGCTTGGGTCCGTTATGCCCGTGGAAGCAGCGCGCATTGGGATAGGCGCCCTTGTTGCGCATGATGTCGATGAAAACGCGATAACGCCCCTCTGCATGGAGCCGGTCTATCGCCTTGTCGAAAATCTGGCCGTAGTTCACTCACAATTTCCGCTGCTGAGCGCCGGCTGCCCGGCTGCCATTCCGCTGCGGATTTAGTGGCAAAATAATACTATTGCCACCGCGATCTTTGCGAACGACTCGCAAGTCTGGCCGCCACTGCCGCGGCCATCGCCGCGCGCGTTTGCGGCCTCAAAACCGCTCAAGTCGGCGAATGCCAAGGTCTGCCAGCGCGGGGGCCAGCGCTTGCAGCGATTCAATATCGCCGGTGGTGACCGCAAGGTCGCCCTCGGCGTTCTCGAACTGCTCCCCGCCGGTCAGGCTGGCAATCCGCCGCGCGATTCCCGTCGCACCGTCAACCAGCCGCACGTCCGGTCCGAATGCTGCGGACAATTCTTCGGCGAGCAGCGGGAAATGGGTGCAGGCGAGCACCACCGTGTCGATCTTTTCTCCACCCGGCATCGCGCGCAGGCCCTTGACGGCAGCCTCGATAGCCGCGCGGTCAACCGGTTCGCCGCGCAGTTTGGCTTCAGCCGCTTCGACCAGGCCCGGCGCGGCAAAGCGCAGCAGATGCTTGCCCGCGGCAAATTCGCGCTCCAGATTGTCGACATAGGGCTGGCGGATCGTCGCCTCGGTGCCGAGCAAGCCGATCACCCCGCTCTTGCTCATGGCGGCGGCGGGCTTGATCGCGGGAACGGTGCCCACGACCGGGATTTCGAGCACGTCGCGCACCATGCCCAGCGCAATCGTGCTGGCGGTGTTGCAGGCGATGCAGGCGAGCCTTGGCCGATAGCGCTCGCTCATCCGGCCCAGCAACCCTGCGACCCGCGCGGCGATCTGCGCTTCGGACTTGGCGCCATAGGGAAGGCCGGCCAGATCGGCGGCGTAGATCACCCGCGCCTGCGGCAACGCCTTGCGAACCTCGGCCAGAACGCTGAGCCCGCCGACGCCCGAATCGAACAGCAATATGGGGGATTGAGCGCTGACCGACATCGATACTCCGTTCTGGCTGAACTTGTCGAAGCCCTGTTCTTTCTTTTTGCTGACATGTCACTAGAAGAAAGTACGACCCTTCGACAAGCTCGGGGTGAACGGTGAGGGATATTGATGGGTTCTGAAGCATTTCTCGCGGCATTTCTGGGATATCTTGCAGGCTCGATCCCCTTCGGGCTGCTGCTGACGCGGGCTGCGGGCCTTGGCGATGTGCGCCAGATCGGCAGCGGCAATATCGGCGCGACCAATGTGCTGCGCACCGGCAACAAGGGGCTGGCGGCGGCGACACTGCTGCTCGATCTGGCCAAGGGCTTCCTCGCCGTGTTTATCGCGGGCAAGCTGTGGGGCGAAGGCGCGATGGCAATCGCGGCGGGCGCGGTGGTGGTGGGCCACTGCTTTCCCGTCTGGCTGCGCTTCAAGGGCGGCAAGGGAGTGGCGACCAACGCGGGCGTTGCACTGGGCCTCGCCTGGCCGATAGGCGCAGCATATGCATTGGTATGGCTCGGCGTGCTGGCGATCTTCCGTGTATCCTCGCTTGCCGGGATGAGCGCGGTCGTGGCAGCGGCGGCAGCGGCGCTGCTGCTTGGCTATCCGCAATTCTTCCCCGCGCTTGCGGCAATCGCGCTGCTGATCCTGTGGCTGCACCGTGAGAATATCGGCAGGCTGATGCGCGGCGAGGAACCAAGGCTCGGCAGCAAGAAGTGAGCGCAGACGCAGTGTTGTCGCAGGACGAAGCCTTCGCGCGCATCCGCCTGCTGCGCAGCCCCAATATCGGCCCGGTAAGTTATCGCCAGTTGCTGGCGCGGTTCGGCAATGCGGCGGCTGCGATCGAGGCACTGCCCGATCTGGGCAGCCGGGGCGCTCGCAGCTATCGCCCGGCACCGCGCGATGCGGTTGAGGCGGAAATTGCTGCGGTGCGCAGGGCCGGCGCGCGCTATCTGTTTCACGATGCGCCCGATTATCCCGCGCTGCTGGGCGAACTCGAAAGCGCGCCGCCAATCCTCACCTGGCGGGGCGATCTGTCGCTGGCATTGCGGCCCTGCGTTGCCATGGTGGGCGCGCGCAATGCCAGCGCGGCAGCGGTGAAGCTGGCGCGCGAATTTGCGAGCGCGCTGGCGGGGGAGGGCTTCACGGTCGTTTCGGGGCTGGCACGCGGGATCGACGGCGCAGCGCATGAGGGGGCTTTTCCGGCAACCATCGGTGTGATCGCCAGCGGGATCGACATTGCCTATCCGCCGCAGCACGCCGAATTGCAGGAACGGATCGCGGGTGAGGGCCTGCTTCTCGCCGAACAGCCGCCGGGCACCGAGCCGCGCGGCAGCCATTTCCCCAGCCGCAACCGCATCATCGCCGCCCTGGCCACGGGCACTCTGGTGGTCGAGGCTGCGCCCAAATCGGGCTCGCTCATCACCGCGCGGCTGGCGGGCGAGGCGGGCAGGGAGGTGATGGCGATCCCCGGCTCGCCGCTCGACGCGCGTTCGCAAGGCTGCAACCTGCTGATCCGCGAGGGGGCGGTGCTGGTCCAATCGCCGGAGGACGTGATCGAACTGCTGAGCGGTTTCGACGGAACACCGCGATCAAGCTTTCGCGTCGCCTCGCCAGTTTTCGATTTCGAACCGGAAGACCTGGCGGGGGCCGAACCGGCCGATATTGCCAGCCTGCTTACCAGCGCGCCGGTTGCCGTGGACGAGCTGATCCGCCAATCGGGCGCTGGCGCGGCATCGGTCCAACTCTCGCTTATGGAGCTGGAAATCGCCGGGCAGCTCGAACGCCATGCGGGCGGGCGGGTTTCGGTGAGGGGCTGAACGCGGCGCTTGACGCCGCCAGACTACCTCCCCCACCCTCGCGCGTACGTGTACACATACGCATAAGGGACATTCAGGGGCTCCATGCAATTAGTCATCGTCGAATCGCCGGCCAAGGCGAAAACCATCGAGAAATATCTGGGCGGGGACTTCAAGGTCCTGGCCAGCTACGGCCACGTCCGCGACCTGCCGCCCAAGGACGGCAGCGTGCGCCCGGACGAGGATTTCGCGATGGACTGGGAACTCTATCGCGACAAGCAGAGCCGCTTCAAGGAAATCGCCGATGCCGCGAAAAAGGCCGACCGGCTGATCCTCGCGACCGACCCTGACCGCGAGGGCGAGGCGATCAGCTGGCATGTGCGCGAACTGCTGGCCAAGCGCAAGGCGCTGCCCGCCAAGGTTGACCGCGTCACCTTCAACGCCATCACCAAGAGCGTTGTGACCGAAGCGATGGCGCACCCGCGCGCGCTCGATATGGATCTGGTCGACGCCTATCTCGCCCGCCGCGCGCTCGATTATCTGTTCGGCTTCACGCTTTCGCCGGTGCTGTGGCGCAAACTGCCCGGCGCCAAGAGCGCGGGCCGCGTGCAATCGGTGGCGCTGCGGCTGATCGTCGATCGCGAGAGCGAAATCGAACATTTCAGGGCGCAGGAATACTGGTCGGTCATCGCCCGGCTGGAGCATGACGGAACAGCATTCGATGCACGGCTGGCGCGCTTCGACGGCCAGAAGATCGATCGCCTGACGCTTGGTGACGAGGGCAGCGCGCTCGCTGCCAAGGCAGCGGTCGAGGCGGGGCGCTTTACGGTCGAGGATATCGAGACCAAGCCGCTCAAGCGCAATCCCGCGCCGCCGTTCACCACCTCGACATTGCAGCAGGAGGCTGCGCGCAAGCTTGGCTATTCCGCCAGCCACACCATGCGGCTTGCCCAGTCGCTCTACGAGGCGGGCGCGATCACCTATATGCGCACCGACGGTGTGCAGATGGACCCGGGCGCGATCCACGCCCTGCGCGATGCCATTGCCGAGCGCTATGACGCTGCCTTCCTGCCCGAAAAGCCGCGCTTCTATTCGACCAAGGCCAAGAACGCGCAGGAAGCGCATGAGGCGATCCGCCCGACCAATTTCAGCCGCGATCATGCGGGTTCGGGGGACGAGGCCAAGCTCTACACACTGATTTTCCGGCGCGCGATGGCGAGCCAGATGGCCTCCGCGCAGCTTGAGCGCACCACGGTTACGCTGCGTGAGGCCACCGGACGGCATGAACTGCGCGCGACCGGCCAGGTGGTGAAGTTCCCCGGCTTCCTTGCGGTCTATGAGGAGGGCCGCGACGCCAAGCCTGACGAGGATGAGGACGATGCGCTGCTCCCGGTGATGCACCGGGGCGATTGCCCGCTCAAGCGCGGGGTCGAGGCCAATCAGCACTTCACCCAGCCTCCGCCGCGTTACTCAGAGGCGAGCCTGGTCAAGCGGCTGGAGGAACTGGGCATTGGCCGTCCTTCGACTTATGCCTCGACCATCCAGACGCTGCGCGACCGCGACTATGTGCGGATGGAGAAGAACCGCTTCTTTGCCGAGGAATCGGGGCGCCTGCTCACCGTCTTCCTCGAACGGTTCTTTCCCACTTATGTCGCGTTCGATTTCACCGCCGGAATGGAGGATGAGCTCGACGAGGTTTCGGGCGGGCGCGAGGATTACAAGGCGCTGCTCGGCAAGTTCTGGCATGACTTCAAGCCCAAGGCCGACGAGGTCATGGAAAAGCTGCCATCCGAAGTGACCGGGGCGCTCGACGAATACTTGTCAGACTACCTGTTTCCGCCGCGCGATGACGGGGCGGACCCGCGCCAGTGCCCCAATTGCGGCGTGGGAAGGCTGTCGCTTCGCGGCGGACGTTTCGGCGCGTTCGTCGCCTGTTCGAACTATCCCGAATGCAAATTCACTCGCCGCTTTGCGCAGGCCGGGAACGGCGGCGGCGCGAGTGAGGACGACGGCGTGATGGGCGCGCATCCTGACACAGGCGAGGAAATCCGCCGCAAGACGGGCCGCTTTGGCGCCTATGTCGAGATGGGCGAGGGCAAGGAAGCGAAACGCGCTTCGATCCCCAAGGACATCGATGATTTCGATCTCGATTGGGCGGCCCGGCTGCTCGGGCTTCCCCGCATTGTCGGCCAGCATCCCGAAACCGGCCACGAGATCGAGGCCAATATCGGCCGCTATGGACCCTATCTCCGCCATGACGGCAAATACGCCAAGCTGGCGGGCACGCGCGATGTGTTCGAGGTGGGGATGAACGCTGCGGTTACGGCCTTGGCCGAAGCGGCCAACCGAAATGGGCGCGGGGAAGGGCGCGCCAAGGCCGAACCGATCGCCACGTTGGGCGCTCACCCCGTCAGCGGCGGCGAAATCAAGGTGATGCCGGGCCGCTATGGCCCCTATGTCACCGATGGCACGACCAATGCGACGCTGCCCAAGGACCTCAAGCCCGAGGATGTCACGCACGAACAGGCGATCGAACTGATCGATGCGCGCGCTGCCAAGGGGCCGGCCAAGAAGGGCAAGGCGAAGAAAACCGTCCGTCGCAAGCCGGCGAAGAAGAAGGGCTGAGCGAAACTGTCCAGGTCCGAATAGTCGGCCCTGCGGCGTTGGTAAATCATCAAGCATTTTGTTTTAACGCAGGCATTCTCGAGAGGGATGAGCCGCGTGATCGAAATCGAAATCCAGAATGAGACGCACCAGACGCAGCAGCGTTTGCGTTTCGCAGTGGTCCCGCGCATCGGTGAAGGCTTGCGGCTGCGCGAGCCGGACGGGATGTGGGCGAGCTACGATGTGCTCGACGTGTGGTATCAGCAGGCCGATTTCGGCAACGTCTGGATTCCCTTTATCCATGTCCGCATGACGCCGGGCGAGGCTGCGCAGCAGCCGCATTTTGACGGCTTCCAGTTCAAGAAGGAGCCGCAGCCATTCACAATCTGATCAAACGGACGACCGGGCCGCATTCGCGCCGCTCGGCTTCCTCGCTCGAAGGCAAGACGCTGGCCGAACGGCTTGCGGCTACACAGCCCGATGCCAGTTTCGACGACGAGATCGACCTGGCCGCCGATGCGGTTGTGGAAACGGACGGCGCGGCCGATGTCGATGCGATCATCCGCGCGGCCAAGGCCATGCGCGACATCAACGAGACGCGCCAGGCGCGGACCCGGCTATGCCTGATCGTCGATGACAGCCGCGTCATCCGCAAGGTCAGCCGCAAGATCGCGATCAGCCTGGGCTTTGACGTGATCGAGGCCGAGAACGGCGAGGAAGCGCTTGCCCGTTGCAAACAGCGCATGCCTGATCTGGTGCTGACCGATTGGCAGATGCCGGTGATGAGCGGGATCGATTTCGTCACGCAATTGCGCGCCATTCCTACCGCGCGCGTGCCAACGGTGGTGTTCTGCACATCGAAGGGCGCGGCGACCGATATTCATCAGGGCATCGCCGCCGGGGCCGACGATTATGTGATCAAGCCGTTCGACGAGGCGACACTCAAGTTCAAGCTGGAGCAGTTGCAACTGGGGTGAGGCTATCGGCCTATCGCACCCATACCAGCCCGATTTCCTCGAAAATCTCGCGGTTTTCTGCCCAGTTTTCATCCACCTTCACATGCAGGAAAAGGTGGACCTTGACCCCGAGCAACGCGGCGAGTTCGGTGCGCGCGGCCTCCCCGATCGCCTTTATCCGTTGCCCGCCCTTGCCCAGCACGATCGGACGCTGGCTCTCGCGCCCGACCACGATCTGCTGGTGGATTTCCAGGCTGCCATCGGGCCGTTGGCGGTAGAGTTCGGGCCGCACGGCAGAATCGTATGGCAGTTCTTCGTGTAGCTGGCGGTAGAGCTGTTCGCGGGTGACTTCGGCAGCAAGCAACCGTTCGCTCGCGTCGGACACCTGATCTTCGGGGTAGTGCCATACGCCGGGGGGCATCATTGCCGCGAGCGCGTGCTTGAGGTCCGCCACGCCGTCCCCGGTGAGTGCCGAAATGAAGAACACCTCGCCGAAATCGACCTTGCCGGCCAGTTCCTGCGCCAGTGCCAGCAACGGCTCTTTCTTCGCCGCATCGACCTTGTTGAGCACCAGGATCTTGCGTTCGGGCCTGGTCGCCAGCGCTTCCAGCAACGGCTCAAGCTCATGCCGGCGCTGCTTGATCGGATCGACCAGAAGCAGCACCGCATCGGCGGCATGCGCGCCTTCCCAGGCCGCGCTCACCATCGCCCGGTCAAGCTTGCGGCGCGGCGCGAATATGCCCGGCGTATCGACCAGGATCATCTGCGTCTGACCCTCAAGCGCGATACCCAGCATCCGTGCACGGGTAGTCTGCGCCTTGGCGCTGGTGATCGCGACCTTCTGGCCGACCAGCTGGTTGACCAGGGTGGACTTGCCTGCATTTGGCGCGCCGATCACTGCCACCACTCCGCAATGGGTGCCTGGGGAAGTTACAGGAGCTTCAGTCACGCGAATTTCTCCATGAATGCCTTGGCGGCAAGCTTTTCAGCCGCCTGCTTGCTGGAAGCGGTCGCCTGCGCCTCGCCAACCTTGTGGACCGAAACGCGCACGGTGAAACTGGCCGCATGGTCCGGCCCGCTGCGTTCGATGACGTCGTATTGCGGCACCGCGCGTTTGTTGCCCGCGGCCCATTCCTGCAGCGCGCTCTTGGGATGCTTGGTTTCGCCCGCGCTGCCTTCGACCTTGCTCGCCCACAAATCGCGCACAACATTGCGGGTTGCGTCAAACCCGTGTTCGACCTGGCTTGCGCCAAGCAGCGCCTCCATCACGTCGCCCAGGATATTGGTGCTTTGCGCGCCGCCATCGTCGCGTGCCTGCCTGCCCATCAGTATGTGATCGGGAAGGCCGATGCGTAGGGCGATACGGGCACAGGTTTCGCGGCTGACCAGCGTGTTGAGCCGCTGCGACATCCGCCCTTCGGTGGCGATGCGCCGCTCATAGAGCCATTCGGCGATGCACAGGCCAAGAACGCGGTCGCCCAGGAATTCGAGCCGGTCGTAATCGACCCCCGCATCGAGGCTGCCGTGGGTCAGCGCCTCGACCCACAGGGCTTCATCGCTCGGCGCAAAGCCGAGATCGTCGAGCCATGCGCGCGTATCTGGCGCAAGGCGAAGGACTTCGACCGCAGTCACAGCAGGTCTCCGATCCGCCCCCACCTCGCCGCCGAGATCCATGTCCATGGCAGCAGCCATTCGGCGCTGCCATCGGTTGACCACATGATCACACTGGCCTGGCCAACGAGGTTTTCCTGCGGAATCAGGCCCACGCCCCCGCCAGCCTCGGCGGGAAAGCGGCTGTCCTGCGAATTGTCACGGTTGTCGCCCATCACGAACAACCTGCCTTCGGGGACGATGATCGCCGCGCGCTCGTCGGCATCGGTAAGGCCGAAATCGAGCACCTCGTAGCCCTTGCCCGATGGCAGCACCTCGCGGAATCGGGCATAGCGGCACTGCGCGCTCCCGTTTGCCGCGCGCTCGATCATGCCGCCGCTGGCGCAGCCGGTGTTGGGCGAAAGCGGGACGATGAAATCATTCAGCCGAGTGGTCGCCAGCGGCTCGCCATTGAGGATGACGCGCCCGCCGCTTACCGCGATCGTGTCACCGGGGAGACCGATCACGCGCTTGATGTAATCGACCTTGTCTATGGGATGCTTGAAGATCACCACGTCGCCGCGTTCGGGCTGGTCCGCCAGGAAACGCCCCGAAAAGATCTCCCCACCAAACGGCAGCGAATAGCCCGAGAAGCCATAGGGCCATTTGGCGGCAAGCAGGTAATCGCCCTTCCACAGGCGCGGCAGCATGCTTTCGCTCGGGATCGAAAAAGGCGAGAACACGAAGCTGCGGAAAATGAGCACAACCACGGCCAGCTTGAGCATGAACAACGCAAAGCTGCCCCAGCTTTCCGCTTTTTTCGCGTCGCCTGTTGGCGCATTCGTATCTAGGGTCTTTTCATTCATTTGCCGTGTCCCTAGTCGCGAGTACGCCGACAGGGAAAGGATTTTCGTGATGTCCAGCTCGATATCTGCCGCATGGGAACAGCTCAGTGCGCTTCCACGGCCCGATCTCAAGACGCTGTTTGCTCAGGAGGGACGGGTCGCGGCCCTGTCAGGCAGGATCGATTGGCGCGGTGATGAGGGGCAGCGGGGCATATTGTTCGACTGGTCCAAGACGCATCTCGACGAGGCGCAGCTCGCCGGTTTCGAGGCGCTCGCCGAAGCCTGCGATTTTTCCGGCAAACGCGCAGCGCTGCTCGATGGCAAGCGGATCAATGTGACCGAGGGGCGCGCGGCTGAACATACCGCGCAGCGCGGCGTTGGGGCAGCGGCCAGTGTCGAGGAGGCAGCGGCGCTCCACGCAAGGATGCGGCTGCTGGTCGAGGCGATCCACGAGGGCGCCCTGGGCGAAGTGCGGCATCTGATCCACATCGGGATTGGCGGTTCGGCGCTGGGTCCGGCACTCGCGCTCGACGCACTGGCGCGCGACCTCAGCCTGGTCGATGTGCATGTCGTCTCGAACATCGACGGGTTGGCGCTCGAAGCCGCCTTTGCGGCCTGCGATCCGCAAACCACGCTGATCGCGGTCGCATCCAAGACCTTCACCACGATCGAGACCATGACCAATGCTGCAAGTGCGCTGAGCTGGCTGGCCGAGAACGGGGTGAGCGATCCCGGCGGGCGAGTGATTGCGTTGACCGCCAGCCCCGAAAAGGCGGTCGAATGGGGTATCGATGAAACGCGCGTGCTGCCATTCCCCGAAAGCGTGGGCGGGCGCTACTCGCTATGGTCGAGCATCGGTTTCCCGGTGGCGCTGGCGCTGGGCTGGAACGACTTTTCCGCGATGCTGGCGGGCGCGGGCGCGGTTGACGAGCATTTCCGCGATAATGACGGCCGCGCCAACCTGCCGCTGCGCGCCGCCTTTGCCGATCAGTACTACACGCGGATCGGGGGCTGCCAGACGCGCGCGGTTTTCGCCTATGACGAGCGGCTGGCGCTGTTTCCCGATTACCTCCAGCAGCTCGAAATGGAATCGAACGGCAAGAGTGTGACCGCCGATGGCGTGCCGGTGGACGGCCCGACCGCGCCGGTGACCTGGGGCGGGGTGGGGACCGACGGGCAGCATGCGATGTTCCAGCTGCTGCATCAGGGCACGCATCTGGTCCCGGTCGATTTCATTGCCAGCATCGCGCCCGGCGATGCGCTCGATCCGGCGCATCATGCGATCCTTCTTACCAATTGCTTCGCGCAAGGAGCGGCGCT
>LOEX01000109.1 GCA_001516125.1 Sphingomonadales bacterium BRH_c42 | reverse complement strand
GGTAGCGGTGAGCGGCGGCAGGGCGCCTTCGCTCTCGCTGCCGAAGCCGTCGAGCGATGCCTTGGGCTTCGAACGCCGCCATGCGACATTGAAACTGCCGTCGTTCTGCTGGAACATGGCGACCGGGATCGGCGCCGAAAGGCTGGGGTCGTCGATCTGGCCCGACAGGAAGCACTCGCCGGTCTCGTTCGACGAGTATTCCCAGAGCGCGCCGATCTTGACCCAGCTGCGGCGGTCCGCCGAGAGCGCCATGAGGTCGAACTTGGGTGCCCGCTCGTTGGTGGATTCGAAGGCCCGCAGTGCGACGGTCGCGCTGAAGGTCAGGGTGGTGATGCGGCCGATGTGAACGCCTTCTGCGTTGGCCTTGAGGGTGCCGATGTTCATGTCAAATTCTCCTGATGCTGTCCGAACCCCTTGTCCGGAACACTTTCTCCCATCCCCCCTCTCCTCCGGGCCTCTGGCCCGGCCCGTGCGCCAGCCACCGCAGGCGCGCGTCATCCTGTCCAGCCCGGAGGGCTGAGGAGTCTTGATAGGTTGCTTGGAGCTGAATTGGCCCTGCTTCGAGCCCTCGGCGGTCTGTACCGACCTAAGCTTCGGGCGCGGACCCGTCCTTGATCTGGCTGAGGCGCGCCATGAAGGCCTTGGCTTCGAGTTGATTGGGTCCATCGCGCGTGGCGAGGCAGGCCATCCTGTCGATCTCGAGCTGTGCGGCAAGACTTGCCTCGATTTGGCAATAGGGTTCGAGCACGCGGATTGCGTCAACTGCGCGGGGGAGCTCGCCGAAGGCGGTTCCGACCCATACGAGTTCGATCTCCTCCCCGTCTTCGTCAGGGGCGCTCAGAACCTGTGCGAAATAGGTCTGAAGCGGTCGGTCCCATCCGACATAGGCGCTTGCCGCTGCAATCCCGTCACGAAGCGGTACTTTGTGCCTGCTCATGCGCTCGTTACCTCCCCACCATTTACCGGGCCGATGCCCGCGACGCAGTGACATGTCCGCCCCTGACGCTGATCAGTAGTCCGCTGGCCGCATCAGCGTGATGACGCGCCGTGTCATCGCTGGATTGGCCGGATCCTCTGACCCGAACGCCAGTTCGGTGTCGAAATAATCGACTTTCATTACCACCTTGATGCCATCGACATCCATGCTTGCAAAGTCTCGCTCGGGCGAATCCGGGGCGAAGGTGCAATGGCGCAGAGCGGCCATCAACCGGGCCTGGGCCATCATACTGTCTGCCACGGTGTCGCCGCTGAATTCTGCAAGCAGCCCGGAGGTCATGACGATGCGGGCCGTTCGGTCACGGCCCTGGCGTGCGGCATCATTGAGCAGCGCGATGCGCTCGGTACGTTGCCGCGCGCAAGAGAGGTCGGATGTGTCATGCATTGGAGGTCTCCTCCCGATCAAAGGGGCGATCAGCGGGCAACCGGACGGCCTCGCGGGCCTCAGCCCGCAGGCTGAGAAGCGGACAGCTGAACATCGATGCCGGTCCCGGGGGCGACGGTAATGGCAACTTGCCGATCCTTGGGAATGACCCACAGGATGCCGGCGAGCGTGTCGCGGATACGCGCCGCAATGGCCTCATCTTCGCCGAGCAGCACCCGGGCCGCGAGCTCGCGCGCATCGCGCAAGAAATGTTCGTGCTGGGTGTCCCAGGAATCGGCCTCGCTGTCGTCGCTCGCGCAGAAGCAGACGTTCTCGATGAGATCGACCAGCGTTTCGGGGGTCAGGTCATCACCCGGAACATAGGCGATGCGGATCTGGTCGATGCCGCTGTACCAGCCATCTTCGTTTACGACGAAGGCGACATCTGCCGGGATCCTTTCCTCGCGCTCGGCTTCGGTGGTGCGGTGAAAGACGCAGAACCTCAGTTCGATCGTCTCGGCACGCACATGGTCATCGAGCGGCGGGAAGCTGCCGTTCTCGGCGATGACGTGGTCCCGTTCTCCGGCAGCAACATAGAGGCGCACGTTCCCGAGCTGATGCAGCGCGTCATACCAGCCATAGCCTGCGTAGGCAGGATGGTTCTCGGCGAGGTGCGGGCGCAAGGGGTGCTCGCGCAGCGCGCGCTCCAGTCCCTGTGCAATATCGGGCTCAAGATCCGCGACAAGGATCGTGTCCGCACCTGCTGCGACCTCCTCATATTCGACATTGACGTTGTCGCTCTCCGCGATGGCCGCATGCCAGCGGGGCAGGCGGGGGTCGGCCTCGGGCAGGGCAACCCCCAAATCGCGCGCTTCTTTCCAGTTCTCGAAGGAAAGCCGGTGCTGGCCTCTGTGCGCCAGCGCGGCATAGATCGTGCGCTTGCACGCTGCCTGCAGCGTCGCAAAGGCGGCGTTCTCGACGAATTCCTTGCGCGCCGGGAGCACAAGGGCAAGGCCCGGGGTGGCCCCGATATCGAGCCGGGCATGGTAGGTCTTGCCGCCAAGGCTCTCCGAGACGCTGGCAAGCTTGCGGGTGAGCACCATGCCATGGAAGTTGGTCGTCGGGTCTTGGTGATATTCGCGCCCCTCGAACACGCCGATCTGGCTGCCGTTCCACTCGGCGATGTAGATCGCCTTGGCGAGAAAGTCCTCGCGCGGCACTTGCGCGCCATTGAAGAACACCGGCAGCGGGTAGAACTTGGCGACCTCGCGCACAATCCGCTCGGTCGTCTGCTCGCTCACCCCGGGCATCAGGAAGGTGATGGTCGTCCCGACGGGGCGAGCCAGGGGCACCACCGCAATGTCCTGCGCACCGGTCCAGCCATCCGTTGGGACACGGACCGACCATCCGATGTCGGCATCGGCATGACGCGAGCTGATCCGGGTGTCCTTGCCCGCCAGGCTGAACACGCCCATGCCTGCCGGGTCTTCGGCCTCATGGATGCGCTGGTTCCAGCCCGAATCCCCCAGCGCAATCATGGTCTGGGGATCGGCTACCCCGGACCCATCATCGACAAGGGTCAGGCGCGCTCCGTCCTGATCCGCGCAGCAGGCGATATCGATCCGGGAAGCGCCAGCGCGGCGACTGTTCTGGAGGAGCTCGCCGAGGATATCGCCGATGGTGCCGTTAAAGAGGCGCGTGACTTTGGTGATCGTCTTCGGGCTGACGCTGGGTCGGATGACTGTCAGGTTCATGGCAAAGGGTCCTTCATCGCACTGGTTCGCCCTTCCCCTCCCCCTCCCCTTCAGATCGGCGGATCAATGCCTGGCCAGAGCCGGGTGGCCTTCGGCCTGCTCTTCATCCGACTCGCTTGGGCCGCAGGGCCTCAGGTATCGGGATGACCTCGTGCGCCGTATCGCGCAGCGCCGTGACCTCGCCGCGCGCAGCGTAGAGGTCCTTGGCAATGAGCGCGCAGACTTCGGCCTCGCCATAGATTGGCCGGCCCAGGTGATCGACGCGCTCGACTTGCCGGGCAATCACGCCGACTTTTCCGTCCGGCACCCAGTCGGCCCAATCACCCCAGGCGGTGGTGACGCAGAATTCGCCGATCACGGCCATATAGGCCTTGCGCGTCCGCAGGATCGCGGACGCATTCTCCTCGACGGCCTCGCCGGTGAAGGCGCTGAGGCGGTCCGGGTGCCAACACCGGGCGGTATCGCGGGCAAGCTGCAGGAAGCCCGCGGAACAGGAGCACTGGCGTTCAAGCTCGCTCGAGAAGGCAAGGATCGGGAGAGCCCAGTCGCAGTCGTCCTCGTAGGAGCCGCCCTCGATCAGTAGCGCCGGCGGCATGGCGGCCTGCCTTTGATCAGACAGAATGATGCCGCCGTGGCTGGCGGTCATCACCGACCAAATGCCGGGCCCAAGCTGATCGGCCTGCTGGACTGCGCCCCAGATCGATGTCGATGGGCGCGGCGACGGAGCAAAGCATGTCATGAGCGAACTCTCCTTCTTCAGGTTCGCTCACATCCCCCCCCCCCTTCACTCGAGAATGCGGCGGGCTTCGCTGATAATTGCCTCAGGCGTCACGCTGCTGACGGCCATGGATACGACAAGCCCGGCCTGACCGAGACGCTCGCGCTCGATGCTGCGCAGCTCAAGATAGTCAGCATCATCCGACTGCAGGATCTGGAGCGCGAACTTGCACTCCACCCCGCTATGCTCATCGAGCAGCGCCACAAGGAAATCCGGCCTCGCCGACCCTACAGCCAGCGCGATGTCAAAGAGGACCTTCTTGACCGCCATCCTGACACCGAGACGGCGCAGTTCATACTGGGCCTGTTGGAGCGCGCGCAGCACTTCGCGATCATGGTCGCGCTCGGCGGGCACGAACTGGTTCCCGCTGAAGACAGGCTGGGCATAGGCGCGCAGCGCCAGGTATCCTTCGCGCCGACTATGCTCGCCGACGACGGCCAGCACGAGAAAGGGTGGCTCGACCTCGGCCCGGATGATCCCGGTGTGTTGGATGCGATTGCGGATTTCGACAGTTCCGAGCCCCGTCACCACTTCGCTCGATGTGACCTCGCTTGCTTCGAGAAGCAGGAAGGACTGCGGCGCAAACTCGGGCGGCCAGGTCTCGGCGTCAGCCCGTAACCGGGCATGGACCCGCCGCTTCTCGTAATCGATGGCGTTGGTGTAGAGGTGATCCGACAGCCGAATGCCCGGCGCGATCTCGAGGCCCTCGGCTGCGCGCTTGAGGTGGCGCATTTCTTCGCTGATCGAGCCTGCGCGCCTGCCACTGGGCGGTAATTCGCGCAGGATGTTCGAGCCTGCGCGTTCGAGCAGAAGCCAGAGCAGCTTGCCGAGGCGCGGGATGGCGACGCCGCGTGAGCGGTCGTCAGGCTCTATGTCCTCTGGCCTTTGTGCAAGCTTCTCCGGTGCCTTCTGGTGGGCACTGAACAGGCCTTTTGGTAGGCCGATAGCATAGAGCGAATCCTTCACGGTCTCGCGGATGCGCGGTGGCGCCTGCGGCAGATGAAACGGGCAACCTGGCTCGTGGCCTGGCCGCGAAGTAAGACGCCTGAGGTAATAGGTTTCCTGAAAACTGAGATAGGCCGCGCTCATCAGCGGCGGCGGACGCTCTGCCCCAAGGCAGTCGCAGGCGATCCACTTGTGGTTCTCTCGCGCGGTCGAGACCAGTGAGACGCAAGCGCGGTGGTCGGCCTCGCTGCCTCGGCCTGTATACCACCGCACCAGCGCAGCCTTCAGCTCGTCGCTGATGGCGACCCTGCCGGTCTTTCCTGTGGTGTCCTTACCTACCAGCCACATGCATGATGACGCCTTGACCCTGTAGTTTGTTCACGGTATGTTCATAATCTGCAGGAGCCCATGAATAATGAACAAGGTCTTTGATATCGGCAAGTTCGACCTCGATATCACGCTGCGCGACGCGGCGCTTGATCCGAATTGCCGTCCAACCAAGCGCATGCTCGCCAATGCCTCGATCGGAGTGGAGCCGTTCGATGCCTATTACTCGGCGCGCGAGCTTTATGAGACCTTGCAGGGCGTGTTTCAGGGCCTGCCCAATGCCAAGTCTCGGCTGACACAGATCCTGTCTTGCCATTGCGATGACTATCAGCGCTGCCTCTACTATGCGCTGGCAGGGCGCGGGGTTGTCCAGATGCTAGACGATCTCGAATGGCTCTTCGAACTCCTCGGGCCGCGGTGCCAGATGTCGGGGCACATTCTGCGCTCGGGCCAGCACCCTGCGCCGATGGTCAACCCTTACGTCTCGTCAGAGCCTGATGGCCCGGTTCCTGCCCGTAATGCCGACTTTACCGAAGGCCCATCGTGGTATCTCGATCCCGGCCTCGGAGGGATGATCGAGGAATAGACATTCCCGTCACATCGCTGTGCATTAGACATGCACGCCTGCGTCCACGGCATCGATATAAGTGAGCACGTCTTGCACGCGGTCGCAGCGCACAAGCTCCATCGCAGTCTGGCCTGAAAAACCGGAAAGCGCCTCAGAACGGTACCAGGCATAGGCCATGATGACAGAGCCGAAACGCGGTTCGACCTTGCTGAGTACCTCTATCATCGAGCCGATGCGGCGCTGAATGTCATCTGATCCCATGCGGCGGGGATCATCTTGGTCGAGACCGAGCGTGCGTGCGAGTTCATCGCCGGTTGTGCCCAGTTGCGCTATCAGTGTGCGCGGGTCACGCGCGCCATCTTCCGCATCGCGATGGGATTTCATGCAGGAGCCTCAGTTCAATAGTGAAACCGGCATTGGGCAATCTCTAGCTGTTGCTCGGTTCCTTTGCCAGTGACGCGATAGACCAGACGGTCTTCTTTGGTGATCCGCCTCGACCACCAGCCTGCCAGGGAGCCTTTGAGAGGCTCAGGCTTTCCAGTTCCTTTGAAAGGCGTTCGCTGGCATTCCTTGATGAGATCGTTGATCCGGGTGAGAACCTTGTCATCGGCTTGTTGCCAGTGAAGATAATCCTCCCAGGCATTGTCAGCAAAGACCAGCTTCAAGGCTCGATCAGCCCGCGCTCATTGCCGCCTTGACCATCCAGTTGCTCGATCGACTGCCGTAGGCGGTCGGCATTGGTGCGGTTCGAAAGGAGGTACATGGTCTCCTCGATCGCGTTCCAATCTTCGAGCGAGACCATCACGATCGACTCTGCTTTCTGGCGCGTGACCACGACATGTGTCCGGTCACTGACCACTTGATCCATAATGCCTTTCAGATTGGCGCGCGCTTCTGAGTAGGTGATAACATCCATGGCTTCATCCTTTCCCGGAACATTGTACTGATATTGGTACAATTGCAAGCGTGAACAAGTGATGAAGGGCTAGAGCCCCATTTATCCGAGATAGCCTACAGGACGACAACCTGAAGCTCGATCGCACCGAGAAGGCCCTCTTCTGCAGGCATAACGCAGAAGGGCTGGAGCTTGCTGTCCGTCCTCACCACGGCATGGCTCTGCCCGGAATTTGCGGTCATCCGGATGGCGAGGCGCTCGGCATTGGCGCGTCCGCACAGGATCGCCCTTCTGGGATCGAGGCTCTGAGGCAGCATGGTCACCTCCCGAGCGTTACGGCGTTGCCGGGAAGAACGTGCGCGGCGCACGCTTGGGGTTCACGACTTCGAACCGGCGTTCCATCAATCTGCTGATGCGGAACCGGCCTCGCCCATCGGGTGTGCTGAGTTCAATCTTCGCGCCGCGCTTTGTCACCCTGAATTCGGCGTGTTCGCTCCCGTCGGTGAACTTCATGGGTTCAGGCAGCCGGATCATGTCTCCATCGGCGATCTTGCGTTCCTTGAGGCGCAGATGGCGGTAGCACCGGTTGCGCCAGTCGAGTGCGTAAGGGTGACAGGTTGGCCCCAGTTCCTCGAGAATACTTCTGGGACACCCGGCCTCGACCGGCCCTGAATTTTCATCGATGTCCTTGTAGCCGAACAGGAGGCCGTCGGCTGCCTTGGGGTTCCAGCGGACCAGACAGATCACCGCGGAGATGGCGTGGGTCTGGTTGTTCGATCCATAGCGCTGGACAGCCGCGTAATAGGCCCCGGTTGTGGACACGCTTCTGATGACCCGGCATCCTTCGAAGGTGCCGGTTTCTTCATTTTCGCGCTCCCATGTGAGCTGATTGTCGAGATAGGCCTTGGGAGTGTCGAAGCCCCCCATTCCGGCACGGTGCATGTAAAGCCAGCCCATGCGTGTTCTCCTTCAGATGAGCCCCGGCTGCGCCGGAGGTGCGATCTTCAATTCGCGCGCGATCCGCGCCGTGAGTGCGGGAATGTCTGCAAGGGCGGTGATCGGCGCTTTGCGCATCACCGCGCCAGGCGGTTTCCAGAACGGGTTGCGCCAGGCGAGACCCGGCTCGCCGAACCTTTCGGGGCTGATCCGGATATAGATACCTTCGGCTTCCAGCACATGCTCGCCCGCGAGCTGTTCCTGTGAGGTGTAATAGCTGATGCGGTAATTAGCATGCTCGAGCCCGATCCCTGCTGCGATCTGGCGGAGTGCGCGCGTGCCCTCGCGCCGGTAGTGGCGCAGCTCTTCGGGACGATAGTCGATCCCGCGCTTGACCAGCGCAATGATCGCCGGTCTGTGCTTGAGCTCGGCAAGGCGTTCGATGCACTGGGATCGCAGCGCCTGGTCGTCTGCTTCACATTCGGTCGGCCTTCCGTCGGCAATGCGCTGGAGGTGGCGGGTGAGGAGCAGCACAGCCGGGCAGCTTCCAACCTGCCGGCCTGCAAGGCGGACATCATCAACGGCCTCGTTCAATGCCCGCAGCGCATTCTCGAAGGTTGTCAGTCCGTCAGGCTGGAGTGCGCGGCGGTAGCGGTAATCGATGTCGCAGGACATGAGGCTTCCTTTCCATTGCAAGATGCAATGGCCCCATCCCCCTTCCCTCAATGCAGGCTGCGACGATGTTCGCTTAGGGCCTGCAGCGGCAACGGCTCGTAGATCATCGGTCGCAGGAGCGTGTTTGGCGCAATCTGCTCGAGGATTCGCGCAACTGCCGAGACCGCAACGCCCGCCTCGCTTGTCTGGATGATGAGCGGTCGGCCTTGACCCGGAGCTGTGCCAAGTGACCAACCGGCGTCTCCCTTGCCGAGAAGACCGTCCAGCACCTGGCGTGGATCCCTCTGGGGAAACAGGCCTGCGATATACTCAGCCAGCACACCGCCAATGGGCGCCCTCCCCCGGCCTGCAACATCGCCAGCGTAACGGTGAAGCTGGGTGAGGCGAACGACCTCCTCGGGGGTTGGCTCAAGCACAAGCCGGAACTGGCGCCGTTTCATCGGCTTCCTCCCCTTCATGCTCGACAGGTTCGCTCTGGTAGCCCGAATAGGCCGCAAGATGGTTGAATGCCTGATCGGCCTTCGCGGCCGCGGTGATGATAGCCGTCTTGTCGGCCTTGAGAATCTCCAGCCAGTGCGAGACGTAGCTGGCATGGCTTTCGTGGAGGTCTGCCGGAAGGCCCAGTTCGTAGCAGATCCGGGCACTCACCTGCTCGGCCACCAGCTCCTCGAACGCATAAGCCTTGTCGCCAAAACGCTTGCCAAATTCGCGGGCGAGCCGCGAGGCATGGCCTGACCAATGGCCAAGCTCATGCGCTTTCGTGGCCACGAACCCGTCTTCGGTGCTGAAGACATTGGGGTGCGGAAGCTGAATATAGTCCGCGCCCGGCGAGTAGAATGCACGGTCTCCGCCGAGGCGGATGTCAGCCGGAATGCGTGCGAAAAAGCGCTCGATGGCAGCGGCTTTCTGCGAGGGCGTCGGCGGCGCTTCAGGCACCGGGCTCGGATAGAAATGGGGCGGAAGGCCATCGATCTGCGAGGCGTTGAACACGCTGTAGGCGCGCATGAAGCGGATGGTTTTCGACGACTCCTCGCCGGTTGCATGGTCGATCGCAGTCTTCTTCGTGCTGTTGAAGTAGATGCTCGGCTCGGCGGTCTCGCCCTTGCGGACCTGTCCGCCAAGCTCGATGGCCTGGCGCCAGGTCATCCAGTAGCGTGAACCATAACCATAGTGGTCGGCGACCGCCCAAAGATAGAGGCGGTTGATCCCGGTGTAAGGGACGCCTGCTGCGCGCAGCGGTGCGCCGCCCATCCCGGTCTTCTTCCAGGGCCGGCGCCAGGGCAGCGTTCCGGCCTCGATTGTCTTGATAATCAGATTGGTGATTTCCTGCGCGACATCACGCTTGGGTCGTTGGCGCATGGGCCTGCTCCTCAACAAAAAAGAGGCCCGGCTCACTCAGGCGAGTGGCCGGGCCAGGTCATCAGGAGGGGTGATTGACCGCCTCAGGCGGCTACCGCCGCTTCTTCACGGGCGACTTCAGGTTGATGGTCATTGAGGAGCTCGTCGGCCTCGTTGCTCGCTTCACCGTCATCGCTATCGCAGACGTCGGCGACAGGGTCTCTTTCGCCGGTGTCCGGGATGACCGGATCAGCAGGATTGGCAGCAATCGTGAACTTCATGCCTTCAGGCAACCAGGCCAGCGCTGCTTCCTTGACGTCCTGTTCAACGATCGCCTTGCCGGCGAAGATCGTCTCGCAGGTCTTGGCAAGGTCAGCTTTCTTCGAGGCGGCATAACGCGCCGCAAGATCGCTGCCGCCGACTTCGGTCAGCGCGGCAAGACACGAGGTCTTGCTCACGCGGTCGAAGAAATTCTCGGCCGTCGGCCGCCACATCGCTGCAACCTCGATGTCGAGCATGCTGCCAATGACAGCATGGATCGGATGGTATTCCGAACCATAGCCCTTCTTGGCTTCGAGCGAGATGGCCACCGCATAGGCGAGCCACGCCGCCTTGGCTTCGTCGGCAAGCTCGCGGAAGGCAATGAAGCGCTGGGATGCGCAGCCATGTTCCTGCCATCCCTTGTCGAGCGCGTTTTCGGCCTCGGCGAGAATCCCTTCGGCTGTGGACTGCGAAAGTTCTCCGGTCGCAGGATCGCTGGGTTGTCCGCCCTTGATCGAGGTGCCGCGGCTTTCATAGCTGCGGCTGTCGGCCAGCGCGAAGATGGCGAAGTCGAGCGCGAGCCCCGCATCGGTGAGGAGGGATGCCGACAGGATATTGCGGCGCTGGACCGAAAGCTCGTCGAAGAGGCGGGCGCTGATTGGCTTTTCCGTGCCCGGCGCAACTGCCTCGGGCCTGGAAGGTGCGGCGCTACCTCGCTTGGTGGAACCTGGCACCGGCTCTTCGGCCGTCGCTGTCACCTTGCCATTCTCATCGGTCTCGAACGACAGGCGCTTTTCGCTGAAGTAATCGGCCTCGAGCACCATCTCGCCGCGGGTGGTGAGAACCAGGAACCGCCCGGCCTCACTGCGCCATTCTTCGGGCAGTTCGCGCACCGGGTTATTGAGGTCGCTGCGCTCAGCATCGAGATCCTCATACTCGGCCTCGAGCTGCCCGAAATCGGCATCACCGCCCTCTTCGCCTTCGTCGATGATTGCGCTGATTTCTTCCATCCGGGCATCGATCGCGTCAATTCTGGCACGTGCTTCTTCGGAGAGCGGCGCGGGCGGGAGGCGAACCGCATTGACGCCCATTTCGCTGCGCGCCTGCCAAGAATTGGTCGACGCCACCGGGCTGATCCAGGCAAGGCCCGTCTCGGCAGTGATACGCTGGGCTTCGGCTTCCATTTTCTCCGCCGCAAGCCTGTGGCCGATCTCGATGTCGATCCAACGATCATCTGCCGCTTCGCTGAAGAGGTCGCGCTCGATCTTGCCGCCGGCGGCCACATAGGCATCTTCGCCGATCAGCAGCGCGATTGGGTCATTGCCGCGCATGGAACCGCTCGCCACCATACGCCGGATGGCATCGGCGCTTGGGTTATAGGCGTAGCGCATCTGCTCAAAGACCCGCAGCTGCACCTCATGCTGGTCAGTAGCAGCATAGGCTTTCGCGATTTCGAGAGTGACATCGCCCTTGGCAAGCGCTTCGAAGATCGGCTCGGCGAGATTGGCAAGCCGCAGACGGCCTTCCACAAAGCGCTGGGTGAGGCCAAAGCGTTTGGCGACCGCGGCAACGTCGCTGCCTTCTTTGATGAAGTGCTGGAAGGCGCGGCATTCTTCAGCTGGTGACATCCCGACGCGCTGGAAGTTCTCAGCGAGCGAGGCCTCGCCAGCGTCCTCTTCGCTGCCCTCAAGCAGCTTGCATTCGATCTCGGTGTCGGGGGCCCAGGCACCGCGCGCGACGATCATCTCGATGGCCCGCAACCGGCGACCACCGGCGATCACGGCAAACTTGCCGCGCTTCTTGCTTTTGGTGACCAGCAGGTTCTGCAAAAGGCCGCGCGCTTCAATGTCGGCGGATAGCTGGATATCGTCTTCTTCGCTGCGCGTTTTGCGCACATTGGCGTCGCTCAGATAGAGCCGGGAAAAGGGAATAAGCATGGTCGTCACTCCTGATGTGCACCCGGCAATCACCCGGGCACACATCCCCTCCCCCTCCCCTTCTGATCTGCGTTTCACACAGGCCTAAGAGTTAATCGTTGTCACCCCTGCGGATGAACAGCGCGGCAGGCCGCGGAGGTGGAGCGTATGTCTCTTAAGAGTGCAGAATGCCGCAAGGGTTTGAGGCCGCATTCCGCGATCAGCGCAATCATGGCCGGGATCGCAGAAGGCTAGTCGATTTTCCGACCGCGCGATTGGATCCGTCATGTCAACAGGCGCCTTCGGATAATCCTGATTGTCGCGACGACTTTTGAGCGGATGGATCTATCACAAATCCAAGCATGTGGTGGGGCGCTAGAAGCCCATGCCGCATTTCTGGCAAACTACATTTGAGATCTGGTCCGCCACGGTCAAATGGTACGTCATCTGTAGCCCGTTTTTGTGTATGGCGGTGCCGCAGCCGAAGCAATGCGTCTGCATGGTGCCCGCGCCGCAGTGAGCGCAGCCAAAGTACCACTTTCTGTTGTCGCGCGTGGTTCGACCAGGCTTGACGTTCTCAACGTCGTGCGTCGTACCGCAGTAGATGCAAAAGCTGAGCGTCGAGGTGCATACCTCGACTTCACCAGTGGGTCCGCCGACTGTCTTCGCCTCCGGCTTCGGAAACGTGTCCTGAAGCTCCATGGCTATCAAGCGGCGCAAATTCATCAGCGACCTTCCGCCATGGGCGGGGTCGGCTGCCAGCTGGATACTGCCGTGCGCGTGTTCTGTCGGCGACCTGTGTCCATAGTCGCAGTCGCGTCCCCAATTGAGGGGCGACATGCTATTCGAGATCGTGCCCCTACTGGGCTGTAAGATAAAGACCCGGCAACCGTCCTGTCCGTACTTCTTCGTCTCTACCAAAAGAGTCAGCATCTCAGCTAGCTCGCCGTACTGCCAGCGGGTACGAAATTTGGCGTCCATGACAAGCCCCGAGCCACCCCGCCCCAGATCTTGGAATATGGACTTCGACGATCCAGTTGATCCCACCATCTCGAATCGCAGGCGGAAGTCCGGGCGTCGGCCGTTGTCGAGCAGTGGCTCCACTTCAAGGCGGGCTTTGATGCCTGGATCAGCGCGGCTAAACTCGACTGTAAAGCCTTGGTCGGCATAGCTGCGGCTATGACAAGACGATGCTATCACATGCTCGACCCATTCGCCCTGAGGCACGAAGTCGAAGTCCTCCATCAGTACGTCGATGATTTTGATCAGGCACCACCGCTCATAGATGGCGCTGGAATGCAGCATGTTGATGCTGCCCAGCCG
>LOEX01000108.1 GCA_001516125.1 Sphingomonadales bacterium BRH_c42 | reverse complement strand
GGCGGCGCTGTTCGCGGCCCTGTTCCGCCGCCGCCGCCCGCTCGGCCTCTGACAGGCTTTGCGCGCGGCCATTGGCGGCGACGACAGCGGTGAGATCGGCAAGCTGCTGCGCTTGCAGGGCGAGGAGCTGATTGCCGGCCTGCGTCGCCTGCAAGGCGCCTGTCGCGCCCTGGCTCTGGCCAACCAGTGCCGACATCTCGCCGCGATTGGTGTCGATGTTACCAACGACGCCGGCCTGAACGCGCATGGCGTCCTGCAAGCCGCCGACGGTGTTCTGCCAGCGTTCGCGTGCGCCCGCGACAAGCGCCTGATCGGAGGCCGACATCGACGCGTTGCCATAGGTGGTCTGGAACGCGCGGTCGATTTGCTGGACGTTGAGGGCGATGCCCTGCGCCTCGGCCAGAAGTTGCTGCGTGCGCTGCACCGACTGCTGAAGCTGCTGAAGCGACGAATAGGGCAGGCTGGCGAGATTGCGGGCCTGGTTGATCAGCATGGTGGCTTCATTCTGAAGCTGGGTGATCTGCTGATTGACCTGCTGGAGCGTGCGCGCCGCCGTCAGCACGTTTTGCGCATAGTTGGTCGGATCGTAGACGATCCACTGCGCGGCCGCCGGTGGGGCGATGATCGGCGACAACGCGAGCGGCGCGGCAAGGAGCGCGGCGCTCATGCGCAGCGCGCGTGAGCGGGAACGAACGGGACTGGTCATGGGCGTGCCTCCGGATCGGCTTGGGGGGTGACGTTGGTGAGATCGGCGATGAGGTCGGCGGCCCAGGCGAGCCGGTTTTCGGCAAGCCACTCGGCGAGGAAGCCGTCGGTGCCGCTGCGGGCGTGGACCGTCGCGATCATTGCCTGGTGCTGTTTGGATGAGGCGGCGCATAGCGCCAGCGCCACGTCTGACAGCCCCAACTCGAAGAGCCGGTTGCCGCGCCGGGACTGGCAGTAATAGTCGCGCTTGGGCATGGCCCGCGCGAGGATCTCGATCTGGCGATCGTTGAGGCCGAAGCGACGATAGATGGCGGTGATCTGCGGCTCGATGGCGCGCTCGTTGGGCAGCAGGATGCGCGTCTGGCAGCTCTCGATGATGGCTGGCGCGATCGCTGAGCCGTCGATGTCGGAGAGCGACTGCGTCGCGAAGATGACGCTGGCGTTCTTCTTGCGCAGCGTCTTCAGCCACTCGCGGAGCTGACCGGCGAAACCCTCGTCGTCTAGCGCCAGCCAGCCTTCATCGACGATCAGCAGCGTGGGGCGACCGTCGAGGCGGTCCTCGATGCGGTGGAAGAGATAGGCGAGCACGGCGGCGGCGGCGCCCGTGCCGATCAACCCTTCTGTTTCGAAGACCTGGACATTGGCTTCGCCCAGATGCTCGGCCTCGGCGTCGAGCAACCGGCCATAGGGACCGCCGACGCAATAGGGCCGAAGCGCCTGCTTCAGGTCGTTGGACTGCAGCAGGACGGACAGGCCGGTGAGCGTCCGCTCGTTGATCGGCGCGGACGCCAGCGAGGAGAGCGCCGACCAGAGATGCTCCTTCACCTCGGGCGTGACCGGCATGCTCTCTCGCCCCAGGATCGCGACCAGCCAGTCGGCGGCCCAGGCACGTTCGGCGACATCGTCGATCCGGGCCAGCGGCTGAAGCGACACGCTGTCGTCGGCGCCTTCGGTCAGGCCGCCGCCGAGATCGTGCCAGTCGCCCCGCATGGCGAGCGCGGCTGCTCGGATCGATCCCCCGAAGTCGAAGGCGAAGACCTGGGATTGTGGATAGCGCCGGAACTGAAGCGCCATCAGCGCGAGCAAAACGGATTTTCCGGCGCCGGTCGGACCGACGATCAGCGTATGGCCGACATCGCCGACATGGATGGAAAGCCGGAACGGGGTCGAGCCTTCGGTTCTGCCGTAAAGCAGTGGGGGTGCATCGAAGTGCTCGTCCCGTTCCGGTCCCGCCCACACCGCCGACAGCGGGATCATGTGGGCGAGATTCAATGTGGAGATCGGAGGTTGCCTGACATTGGCGTAGACATGGCCGGGCAGCGAGCCGAGCCAGGCGTCCACGGCGTTGATCGCCTCGGGCATGGCGGTGAAGTCGCGGCCCTGGATGACCTTCTCGACCATCCGCAGCTTCTCGGCTGCAATGCGCGGATCATCGTCCCAGACGGTGATCGTCGCGGTGACATAGGCCTGGCCGGCGTAGTCGGCGCCCAGCTCCTGCAACGCCATATCGGCGTCGGCGGCCTTGTTGGCCGCATCGGTATCGACCAGCGCAGAGGCCTCGTTGGTCATCACCTCCTTGAGGATGGCGGCGATCGACTTGCGCTTGGCGAACCACTGACGCCTGATCTTCGTCAGCAGCTTGGTGGCGTCGGTCTTGTCGAGCAGGACGGCGCGTGTTGACCAGCGATAGGGAAAGGCCAGCCGGTTCAGCTCATCGAGGATGCCGGGCGTGGTCGCGGTCGGGAAGCCGACAATGGTGAGGATGCGGACATGTGCGTCGCCGAGCCGGGGTTCGAGCCCACCGGTCAGGGGCTGATCGGCCAGCAGCGCATCGAGATATATCGGCGTCTCGGGCACGCGGACGCGGTGCCGCTTGGTCGAGACGGTCGAATGCAGATAGGTCAGCGTCTCGCCGTCATCGAGCCAGGCGCATTCCGGCATGAAGGCGTCGATGAGCTGAAGGATGCGATCGGTGCGGTCTGCGAAGCCGCGCAGGATCTCGTGCGCATCGACGCCAGCGTGATCGCGACCCTCATAGAGCCAGGTCTCTGCGCGCGCCGCGTCTTCGGCCGGGGGAAGGTAGAGGAAGGTGAGGAAGTAGCTCGATTCGAAGTGCGCGCCGGCTTCCTCGAAGTCGGCTTTCCGTTCGGCGTCGACCAAGGCCGACGCGCTGTCGGCGAACACGCTGGCCGGATAGGTCGCGGCGCCATGGCGCTGCGCCTCGACGAAGATGGCCCAGCCGGAGCCCAGGCGACGGAAGGCGTTGTTGAGGCGCCCGGCGACCGCGACCAGCTCGGCCGGAACGGCACTGTCGAGGTCGGGTCCGCGAAACCGTGCAGTTCGCTGCAAGCTGCCGTCCTTGTTCAGGACGATGCCTTCGCCGACCAGAGCGACCCAGGGCAGGAAGTCGGCGAGACGGGTATTGCGGTTGCGATATTCGGCGAGGTTCATCATCGGCGTCGCTCCTCAAACCGACAGGTGGCCGGGGATGCGCAGATGTTTGCGCACGACATCGACGAACTGCGGATCGCGCTTGGCCGCCCAGACGGCCGCGAAATGACCGAGAGCCCAAAGGCCCAGGCCGACCAGCCAGAGGCGGAGGCCAAGGCCGAGCGCGGCTGCCAGCGTGCCGTTGAGAATGGCGATCGAGCGCGGAGCGCCGCCGAGCAGGATGTGCTCGGTCAGCGACCGATGGACCGGGACCGAGAAGCCCGCCAGCTCGCCATGATGATCTGCGTCGTTGGCCATCAGACGAGCGCCCCGCCGCCGAACGAGAAGAAGGACAGGAAGAAGCTGGACGCAGCGAAGGCGATCGACAGGCCGAAGACGATTTGGATGAGCTTGCGCGCGCCGCCCGACGTGTCGCCGAAGGCCAGCGTCAGGCCGGTGATGATGATGATCATCACCGCGATAATTTTGGCGACCGGGCCCTCGATGGATTCGAGGATGGACTGTAGCGGGGCCTCCCAGGGCATTTGGGAGCCGGAAGCGTGAGCGGCAGGCGCGAGCGCCAGCGAGACGAAGGTGACGGATACCGCAGTCGCGATATGGCGGCGGAAACGCAGGGCATGCTGGATCATGACGGACCTCCTGTGAGGGGCTGGCTTGCGGGCGTGACGCGGTAGTCGCCGTCGGGGCCAAGGCCCTCGATGCGGGCGAGTTCGGCGAGGCGGCGCGACGTGCCCCGGCCGGAAAGCACGGCGACGAGATCGATCGTCTCGGCGATCAGGGCGCGCGGGACGGTGACGACGGCTTCCTGGATGAGCTGCTCCATCCGACGCAGCGCGCCGATGCCCGTACCCGCGTGGATGGTTCCGACACCGCCGGGGTGTCCTGTGCCCCAGGCCTTCAGCAGATCGAGGGCCTCGGCTCCCCGGACCTCGCCGATCGGAATCCGATCAGGGCGCAGGCGAAGAGAGGAGCGGACAAGATCGGAGAGCGAGGCGACGCCGTCTTTGGTCCGCATGGCGACGAGGTTCGGCGCGGCGCATTGCAGTTCGCGCGTGTCTTCGATCAGGACGACGCGGTCGGAGGTCTTCGAGACCTCAGCCAGCAAAGCGTTGGTGAGGGTGGTCTTGCCGGTCGAGGTGCCGCCGGCGACGAGGATGTTGCGCCGATCGGCGACGGCCTGGCGCAGCGTCTCGGCCTGATGCGCCGCCATGATCCCGGCGGCGACATAGTCGTCGAGCGTGAACACGGCGACGGCCGGCTTGCGGATCGCGAAGGCCGGGGCGGACACGACGGGCGGCAACAGCCCCTCGAACCGCTCCCCCGTTTCGGGCAACTCGGCTGAGACACGTGGGGCGCCGGGATGAACCTCGGCCCCGACATGATGGGCGACGAGGCGGATGATCCGCTCGCCGTCTGACGGCGACAACAGTTCACCCGTGTCGGAAAGTCCTTCGGAAAGCCGGTCGACCCAGAGCCGCCCATCGGGGTTGAGCATCACCTCGACGATCGCGGGGTCTTCCAGAAACCGGGCGATCGCCGGCCCGAGGGCCGTGCGCAGCATGCGCGCGCCGCGAAGGATCGCCTCCGATTTCTGGTGAGTGGCCGCCACGTCGTCCCCGTTCTCTTGCGGGACCGCGACATGCGGCCCTGGATCGGGGATGAGTAGAAGAGGCAGAAATCATGGCCTGACAACAACCATAATGTGGTCGTCGTACTGTAGCGTACAAATACAGGGAAACGGCGGAACGCCGGAATACTTGAAGTGGACGTGGCCGTGATTAATCCGCGTCGTGCGCGGGCGTGATGTCCTCGGAAATTTCCTGCCTAAGCTTCGGCCCGTGAGCGAGTCGCCGGCCGAGCGCGGTGACGAACGCTTCGTAGCGTTCGCCGGCTTTGGCGCGCGCCGCTGCCTGGGCGGGCTCGGGGAGCGGCGGGTTCGTCGTCAGCCAGAATCGGATGAAGACGGCCAGCGTTTCGACGGCGATTCCAAGGTCACGCTCCATACGCGCCATTCGCCGGTCGAGCTGGTCGAGCCGTTTCGTCGTAGCCGCCTCCTGCCGTTCGGCAGCGTCGGGCGACAGGAAGGAGGCGATGCCAGCTTCCGCGATCAGCGAGAGGGATTGATCGCGCCGGGCGGCGTGCGCGGCGAGCGCCTTCATGACGTCGGGTTCGAGATACACCGATAGCCGCTGCTTTTTGGGAGGCTTTGCCATGGTGCCTCCTAAAGCTCGATACCGTCGCCGGGATCGAGCGATGCTTGGCGTGCGACCTGGCGCATGGTCTGATTCATGCGCGAGAGGCGAGCGGCGTCCTCATCGGCATCGTCGCGGGGATCGATCTCGAATTCGTTTTCGATGGGCTGCATTGGCTCGACGGGCTTTGCGCGGCTCAGTTCCGGCTGATGCCGGCGCTCGGAGTCGGTCGTATCCTCATCCTCCGATCCGCGCTCGCCGTCGGTCGCGATCGACACGGTCGGCGCCGCTGGAAGCGGCAGCGCGCTCCAGTCATCGGGCCGTGCCGTTGTCCGTTTCACCAGGTTCGGCGGCGTTACGATGCGCTCCTGAAACCGGCGATCCTCATAGTACCGCGCTTTCTTCGCGCGGATCGGTGGCGTACCGGCGACCATGACGATCTCGTCGGCGGGCGGGAGCTGCATGATCTCGCCGGGCGTCATCAGTTGCCGCGCCGTTTCCGAGCGCGACACCATCATGTGGCCGAGCCAGGGCGACAGGCGATGGCCGGCGTAGTTCTTCATCGCCCGCATCTCGGTTGCGGTGCCGAGTGCGTCCGAGACCCGCTTGGCGGTCCGCTCATCGTTGGTGGCGAAGCTAACCCGGACATGGCAGTTATCGAGGATCGAGTTGTTCGGGCCGTAGGCCTTCTCGATCTGGTTCAACGACTGGGCGATGAGAAAGGCCTTGAGGCCGTAGCCCGCCATGAAGGCGAGAGCGCTCTCGAAGAAGTCGAGACGACCGAGGGCGGGAAACTCGTCGAGCATGAGGAGCAGCCGGTGGCGGTTTCCGTTCGCCTGCAGGTCCTCGGTCAGCCGGCGGCCGACCTGATTGAGGATCAGGCGGATCAGCGGCTTGGTCCGGTTGATGTCCGACGGCGGCACCACGAGGTAGAGCGTCGTCGGATGCTTGCCGCCGACGATATCCACGATGCGCCAGTCGCAGCGGCGTGTGACATCGGCGACGACGGGATCACGATAGAGGCCGAGGAACGACATCGCTGTCGACAGCACGCCTGATCGCTCGTTGTCGGATTTGTTCAGCAGCTCGCGCGCGGCGCTGGCGATCACCGGATGCGGTCCGGCCTCGCCGAGATGGGCTGTCTTCATCATGGCGGCGAGCGTCGACTCGATCGGCCGCTTCGGATCGGAGAGGAACGCCGCGACGCCGGCAAGCGTCTTATCAGCCTCGGCGTAGAGGACATGCAGGATTGCGCCTACCAGCAATGCGTGGCTGGTTTTCTCCCAGTGGTTCCGTTTCTCCAGCGAGCCCTCCGGATCGACGAGGATGTCGGCGATGTTCTGGACGTCGCGGACCTCCCATTCGCCGCGGCGCACCTCGAGAAGCGGATTGTAGGCGGCAGATTTCGTGTTGGTTGGATCGAACAGCAGCACGCGACCATGACGCGCGCGATAGCCGGCGGTGAGCGTCCAATTTTCCCCCTTGATGTCATGGACGATCGCGGAGCCCGGCCAGGTCAGCAGCGACGGCACGACCAGGCCGACGCCCTTGCCGGATCGCGTGGGCGCGAAGCACAGCACATGCTCGGGGCCGTCATGGCGGAGATAGTCGCGGTCGAACTTCCCGAGCACGACGCCGTCCGCGCCCAGCAAGC
>LOEX01000107.1 GCA_001516125.1 Sphingomonadales bacterium BRH_c42 | reverse complement strand
TACTTCGGCATTGTTTGCAGCCCCGCATTATGCATCGGTGCACCTGAAGATCTCAAAACCGCGACGCTGCTCCATTCGGAATGGCGGCGGCGTGAGCGGGTGCCTGATTGGCGGGAATGGTCACGCCGCGCGAATCTGACTACGCTCGATATCGAGGCCGGCTTGCGCTTCACGAACGATAGCCATGTTGTTCAAGCGGCAATAGCCGGGCATGGCGTTGCGATTGCCAGCCTCCGTCTTCTGGAGCATGAATTGACATCGGGTCTATTGGCAAATCCCTTTGGCCCGATCCTAGAGGGCGACACATATCATTTCCTCGCAACGGCCGAGAATATGGCGTGTCCCGATGTACAGGCGGTCTTCCAATGGATTTCGTCACGCAATGACGGCACAAGGCAAGACCAATAGACTATTGCCTCAAAATTCAAATAACCTGTTGTAATATAAATTAAAAATGGAGCGGGCGAAGGGATTCGAACCCTCGACCCCAACCTTGGCAAGGTTGTTCTGGGAAAAGGAAAGAACTCCAAATATGTCGCGCCCGACCCGCTTGCAGGATCGCACAATACGATGACGTTCGCCTGGGCACTCCTCGAGTTTATTCCGCGGCGCAAACCCAAAGACTCGCCGAGATGGTCATTTCTTGGATTGGTGCTGCCTCTCTTCGAGCGCAGGACCATTCCCGCTGGCGCAAGCATCCACCGCACCGTCCTGGAGCGCCGGGAGAAGGATGGCAAGTGGGCGCCGAATGTTCCTGAAGATCGCCAGATCGAGAGCTAAGGCCGGTTTCATCCAAATTGCTGCTTGGCCTAGGCCTCCGCGACCAAACTCCTAGCTAACGAGGTGCGCGTGTCGGCCCAGCGCGGCAAAAACCATGTCGATATCATCCTCATTGTTGTAGAAATGCGGCGACAGCCTGAGGTTGCCGTCGCGCCACGATGTCACGATATTCTCATGACTTAGGGCGTCAACGAGTCCGCCTGCATCGCGGCAACGCAGCGCGACCATCGCGCCGCGGCATTTGGCATCGGCGGGAGTTGCAAGCGCAATACCGGCCGCTTCAGCGTGCTCGACGATGCGCGCAGTAAGCCCTGAAATCCGAGCCTCGATCGAGTGAAGGCCGATTTGCGCAAGAATGCCAATCCCGGCGCGTGCAGCATAAATATTGGGCACCGGCGGTGTTCCGCCCTCGAACTTGCGCGCACTGTGCGCCGGGGTGTGGCGGGTATGGTCCATCTCGCCGATATTCTCCTGTGCAAACCAGCCGGTCACCGTGGGTTGCAGTTGATCGAGAATAGCATGACGCGCATAAAGATAGCCGACACCGGCTGTGCCCAGCAGATATTTCAGCGTGCCGCCAACGTAGAAATCAGCCCCCCACGAAGCAAGTTCGATCGCCATGGTGCCCGCCGCCTGGTACCCGTCGACGAGGAAATACGCACCCTTGGCCCGCGCCAGCTTACCGATCGCTGCAATGTCCAGTTTTTCGCCATTGCGGTAGCAAACGTGCGTTACCGCGACGATGCGCGTCGTCTCGTCGATCGCCGCTGAGAGGCTTTCGATGAGATCGGCTCCATCGCTGGCAGTGACGCGCTCGACAACCGCCCCGCGCGGCTCCTGAGCATACCAGATTTGAGCGTTGGTCGGGAACTCGAGGTCGGTAATGACGACCTTGTTGCGCACGCCCGAAAAGTCCATTGCGCTGGCTACAGAGTTGATGCCGGCCGAGGCTGACGGCGTGACGGCGATTTCCGCAGGCGAAACGCCCAAAAGTCCGGCGTAATCGACGCGCAGCGCCTCGTTGTGACCAACCCAATTGTCCCAGTCGCTGCCATTGGCGTGGCGGTCGGCAAGGTAAGCGAGAAACGCTGCTTCCACCTCGTTCGACAACGCCCCATAGGAACAGCTGTTGATGTAGAGCGTCGAGCCGAAAATCGGGAAGCGTGCCCGCTGGCGCTCCCAGTCGATACCGGAATCGATATTATCACAGTGCATGAGGTGTTGCTCCATCGTTCTTACCATGATTTGAGCCACAGGATGGTGATCGCGACCGGTACGACAAAGCGAAGCAGCAACGACCACGCCCGGAAGCCAGGCCCGCTTCCGAGACCGAGCGCGTCGCCGGTCATGCGCGTGCCGAGCGCCCAGCCGACGAACAGCGCAATAAGCAGCGCGTTCAGCGGAAGCAGCGCCGTTGAAATAAAGAAGTCATACAGGTCGAACATCGTCTTGCCCGCGAGCAGCCTGATGCCGCCGAGCGGATGCCAGTCGGCAAGCACATTGAACGACAGCACGGGCAGGATCCCTGCCAGCCAGGCACCAGCGCCAGCCAGCCAAGCCAGTCTTGCGCGCCCCCACTTCAGCTTCTCGTCGAGCCACGCCACCACAGGCTCGAGCATGCCGATGGTCGTGGTGTAAGCGGCAAAAACAACCAAGAGGAAGAACAATGTCGCGACAATCCGGCCGCCTGGCATAAGTGCAAAGCCGACCGGCAGCGTCACGAACAGCAGCCCTGGCCCCTCGCCCGCATCGAGCCCGTAACCGAACACGACCGAAAAGATCGCAAGGCCCGCAAGGATCGCTACCAGCGTGTTGGCCCCTGCAATAATGGCAACCGCCGACGGTAACCGATAGGCCGGTGAAGCATAGGCGCTGTAAGTGATCAGCATGCCGACGCCGACCGCCAGCGAGAACAGCGCATGGCCCATCGCCATCAGCGCAACTTCGGGGGTGATCTTGCCAAAGTCCGGGCGCAGCAGGAAATCGGCAGCTTCGGCACCGGCACCGGTCGCCATGTTGTAGATTGCGAGAGCCACAAGGATCACGAACAGCGCCGGCATCATGATCCGTGAAGCGCGTTCGATCCCGCCCGTTATGCCGCGCGAGACGACGACCACGGTCATGACGATGAAGGCAGCGTGCAACAGCAACTGGCGCGGCGGGGCGGTAGTGTAAGACTGGAATGCCCGACGTGAGGCATCAGGGGTGGCAGCGTCAAGCGCGCCAGTCGCTGCCAGAAACAGATAATCGAGCGACCAGCCTGCCACGACCGCGTAATAGGCAAGCCCGAAAAAGGGAATGAAGACGCTGAGCAGGCCGATGGACTGCCACACGCGGGCATGGCGACCCTCGGCGACGAGACGGCGAATACTGCCCACAGCGCTGTGCTGCCCAAGCCTGCCGATCGCCATCTCGGCCATCATGATCGGCATTCCGAGCAGAATGACGAAAACGAGATAGAGCAATACGAAGGCTCCGCCGCCGTTTTCGCCCGCAATGAACGGGAATCGCCAGAGCCCGCCCAGGCCCGTCGCAGCACCGACCGTCGCCAGCAGAAAGCCGATCCGCGAAGACCAGCCTTCAACAGCCCGATCAGGTATGGTGTTCTCCGCGATCTGCTTGTTCAAATCTCTACCTTTCCCATGCACGGCTGTCGGTCCTGCGCATGGCAAAAGGAAACCGCAAGCCGCAGTTGTCGCCGCATCATAAGGCAAGGTGACCGGATAGCTAGATATTTTAAGTTGAAAATAGTTTTTTTATGATGCAAGATTCGGGCTCGGCAGGCGTTCGTCTCGCGCCCGGCATAATCGCGTCGCGGACTTCAATTTCCGTACTGCCATGGGGAGGAAACATGACTAAGCCTGATCTACGCCTGTCAGCGGCATGTTGCGCGCTTGTGCTTGCCACCGCCCAGTTTGCGCCCGCCCAAGCTCAGGAGGCCGATGCCGAGAGTGTTGATACCGTGGGCACTGGTCTTGAAGAAATCATCGTTACCGCGACAAAGCGTGGCGACGAAGCGCTCCAGGGCGTGCCGATCTCGATCCAGGCAATCACCGGCAAGGCACTCGGCAATGCAGGTGCGGTCGAGTTCATCGATTTTGCGGCGCGCGTCCCCAGCCTTACTTTCCAGGACCTTGGTCCGGGCGACAAGAAATACATCATCCGCGGCATCAATTCGACCGGCGCTGCTACCGTGGGGGCCTATTACGACGAAGCGGTCATCAGCGCCGACAACCGCAACGACGGCGGCGGCCGAAATGCCGACATACGCCTCTACGACATCGAACGAATCGAGGTTCTGAAGGGGCCGCAGGGCACGCTCTATGGTGCCAGTTCCGAAAGCGGCACGATCCGCATCATCACCAACAAGCCTGTTGCCGATGAAGTCAGCGGCTATATTGCCGGCGATCTTTCGGATACCGAAAAGGGGGGCGCCAATTACAGCGTCAACGGTGCAATCAACCTGCCGATCGTCGAGGACAAGCTGGCAATGCGCGTGGTCGGCTGGTACATCGACAACAGCGGATACATCGACGCCACGCGCATTCCGTCAGGCCGTCTCGACAATATCAACACCGACGAGACTTCGGGCGGGCGCGCGAGTTTGCGCTACACGCCGACCAGCGATTTTTCGCTTACGGCGTCGGCGACAATTCAAGACACGCATTCCGACGGGTCTTCGCGTTTCACGCCGTCAGGCTCGCTTTCCTTCGGTGATGCGGCCAATGGCTTTCCGCCGGTTCCCGGGGGCGATCTGATCAATACCGATCTGACCCGCAGCCCATATGACGAGCAGATCGAGGTTTACAGTCTGACGGGGGAATATGCCTTCGATCGCGGCAGCATTGTCGCAACGACCAACTATTTTGACCGTGACATCAATTTCGTGTTCGATTCCTCTCCGATCCTGTTCTTCTTCGGCGTGCCGATTCCCGGCATTACCATCCAGCCGCAATCACGCCGTATCTGGTCGAATGAACTTCGCTATGCATCGAAATTCGACGGCCCCTTCAACCTTGTCATCGGCGGCTTCTACAGCAAGGAGAAATCCGATTTCGATGTGCAGGTGGTGCGTTCGAACGGCTTTGGCGAGCCCCGCGGGCCGTTCAGTCGGCTGAATTCCGACGATGCGCTGAGCAACCCTGACGGCAACACCTTCTTCGGGCGTTTCGACAACAACCGGCTGCGGCAGTTTGCAGTGTTCGGTGAAGCGACCTTCGACTTCACCTCAACCCTGTCGGGCACGGTTGGTGCGCGTTACTTTGATTCAACCTTGAACTCGCGCCAGGAAACGACGCATCCGTTTGGCGGCTTCGGACCGAACCCGCCGGGCGTGCTCAGCAACCACGATTCGGATTCGAAGGCGACCTACAAATTCAACCTGAACTGGAAGCCGAACGGCGATGTGCTGGTATACGCGACCGCCGCGCAGGGTTTTCGCGTCGGCGGGCTCAACCAGGCGGACCTGCCTTTCGCATCGGGGATTCCACGCGGGTATGATTCTGATTCGCTATGGAACTATGAACTGGGCGCCAAGCTGACCCTCGCGGACGGCAGGATATGGCTCAATGGTGCGGTGTATCACATCGACTGGTCGAACATCCAGGTGCGTGCGCTTGATGCAACCGGTGCCTTCCCGTTCACTACCAACGCGGGTTCGGCCAATGTCGACGGTGCCGAACTCGAACTGACCGCGCGCGTCGCAACCGGCGTCACGCTCAATCTCGGCGGGTCATACCAGGATGCCAATCTGACCGACGATCAACCAGGGCCGGAAACAGGGCCCAGACCGCCCAGCCTTGGTCTTGACGGCGACAAGATTCCCAATGTGCCCAAATTCATCGGCAGTTTGAACCTCGACGTCGAACGACCCCTGACCGATACGCTGAACTATATCGTGCATGCCGATGTCAGCCATCGCGGCAGTTCGCATACCACGCTTGGCCGCGAGCGCGACGGCTTCGATGTCCGGCTTGGCAGCTATGCACTGGCCAACCTGCGGATCGGGATCAAGAATGACGACTGGACCCTCGTGGCCTTCGCGCGCAATATCTTCGACAAGCGTGCGCAGGTCGATGCGATTTCGTCGGATCAGGATCCGCTGGCGTTCATCACAGTGCGCCCGCGCACATTGGGTGTCAGCGTAACACGGCGGTTCTGATCGCCGCAGTTGAAGGGAAAGTTGTGTGACCAAAGCTGTGGTCGCGGCGGTAAAGCCGTGCCTTGTCGAACTTGTTGCAGGCCGCACCTATTTCTGGTGCGCGTGCGGCAGGAGCAGCAAGCAACCATACTGCGACGGATCGCACAAAGGCACCGGCATCGAGCCGCTGGCCTTCAAGGCTGAAGAAAACGGTGATGCGCTTCTATGCGCCTGCAAGCGGACCCGCGGCGGCCCGTGGTGCGACGGGTCGCACAATGCGCTGTCTGACAGCTACGGCGAGCCGATGGATGCCGCCACGGACGCCGAAACGGTCACCTTCGTCGAAACACCAGAGGGCGCGCGCGCGCAGCTTGACAGCGATTGCTTCGTGCTTCGCCCAGGCAGCGGCAAGCAGTTCGGACGGTTGCGTATGCAACAAACGATCGGTCCGGGTGACGGGGCAAAGCACATCAGCCAGTTCGCAGGCCAGCTTGAGGCAGGCACCTCTCCGGTGCTGCGCTTTGCTGGCAGCGATGCGGCCCTGTTCATCGTATCCGGAACCGGGAAGATCGAAATCGGCGCGCGATCGTTCGATCTTGCTGCGCATAGCGGGGCCTATGTCCGCGCCAGTGAAGCGTTCAGGCTGATCGCCGACAGCGGCCAACCGTTCGTTTTCAACATCTCGGTCTGCCCGCTTGGCCCAATGCCCGAGATTCTCGACGACATGCCTGCGGGTTTCGATACGAGTGTGCCGATTCGCATCGTCCCGCTCGACCCGGCGAAACGCTCGGCAATGGCCGATCGGTTTTACCAGGTGCTGGTCGATGGAGAACACCATGGCACCCAGGTGACGCAATTCATCGGACATATTCCCCTGTCGCGCGCCGCGCACCACCACCACCTCTATGAAGAGACGTTGCTGGTGCTGTCGGGCGATGGTATCATGTGGACTGATCGGACCAAAGCTGCCCTGAAGGCAGGTGACGTGATCTTCCTGCCGCGCAAGCAGTCGCATTCGGTCGAATGCACCAGTCCTGAAGGCATGCTGCTGGTCGGCGTATTCTATCCGTCGATGTCGCCTGCGATCAATTACTAGCGCGGGCGACCGTGTCGACGCAGCGGAGGGTGGGATTGACCAGTCATCGCAATACCATTGGGGTTGCCGCGCTTCTGATCGGCGCTGCGGGTGCATTTGCACTGTGGAGCGAGACCCTTGGCCCACCTGATCCACCGGCCTCACTATGGCCAATCTATACGACAGGGCTTTCCGGCGCGAAATACATCGATTTGACCCATGCCTTCGCGCCGGGGCAGGCGCGTGGCGCAGGCCTTGGCGAAATGACGGTCTCCGATGCGCGCGCGGACAGCGCCATTCCCGGTCTCGTCATGCGTGGGGAACCCTTGGATTATGCGCATGTCGGGGGTGCAATCACTGCCTATGGCTTCGGGTCGGATCAGGTCGGCACCCAACTTGATCCACCAGCCCACTTCAACGCGCACGGCGCAACGATCAGCGATATTCCGCCAACCTACGCGCTTCGGCCGCTTGTCGTCATCAATATCGCACCAAAGGTTGCGAAGAATGCGGGCTATGAAGCGACGCCCACGGACATCGCCGCCTGGGAACGGCGGCACGGTCGCATCCCGGCCGGTTCTGTGGTGATGTTCCGCTCGGATTGGTCGCGCCTGTGGTCGAACCCCGAACGCTTCCAGCGCTCGCCCCATCCGGGCGTCAGCCTTGCGACGTTGAAACTACTTCACCTCAAACGGCACATCCTGTTCCACGGCCACGAAACGCTCGATACTGACAATTCGCCCACTTTCGAAGCCGAGGCATGGCTGCTGAAGAACAATTTCACGCAGGCCGAATCTGTCGCGAATCTCGACAAGGTACCCGAATCCGGCGCGCTCGTATCGATCGGCTTTGCACGTCCCGAGGGTGGCACCGGCGGGCTTGCCCGCTTCGTCGCAATTGCGCCGTCGGACTGGCCGTACGGAGTTACCCTGGCGGAGGCACCCGGAGCCCCCCTGCCGGCGCATTCCGCGCCGCTCTTGCGCAGCGGCGACGGTGTTCTGCGACCATCGGGGGCACCTTGACGCAAATGATAGTTTAAGATTAAAATAAAATCGTGATCCTTCAACTCATGGAGTCAGTGTGAAAATTGCCTGCATTGGCGGCGGACCAGCCGGCCTCTATTTCGCGATTCTGATGAAGCTGCGCGATCCGCGCACCGAAATCGAGGTGTTCGAGCGTAATCGTCCCAGCGATACCTTCGGCTGGGGTGTGGTCTTTTCCGATCAGACGATGGAAAACCTGCGTCTCGGCGACCCGGTCAGCGCCAAGACCATGCAGGATGAGTTGACCCACTGGGAAGACATCGAAGTCCGTGTCGGCGATCGCATGACATCGACCACTGGCCACGGATTCATCGGCCTCGGGCGCAAGCGCCTGCTCAACATATTGCAGGATCGCGCAAGCGAACTTGGCGTGGTCCAGCACTTCGAGGTCGAGATCGACCCCGATCTTGCCGGATTCGAAGGTTACGATCTGATCATCGCATCCGATGGATTGAACAGCCAAGTCCGGACCGCGCGCGCCGAACGCTTCGGTGTCGATATCGACGTCCGCCGCAATGCGTTCGTCTGGCTGGGAACGCGCAGGATGTTCGACGCATTCAACTTCATTTTCGAAAAAACCGAGCACGGCTGGATCTGGGCGCATGCCTACCGCTTCGATGCCAAAACTTCGACGTTCATCGTCGAGTGCGCGCCCGAAACCTTTGAGGCATTCGGCTTTGGTGGGATGAGCCAGGAAGAAACCTGCCGGGCCTGCGAGCGCATCTTTGCCCGCCATCTCGACGGCCAGAAGCTGCTGACCAATGCAGGCCACATCCGCGGCTCCGCATGGATACATTTTCCGCGGGTGACCTGCGAACGCTGGTATGATGGCAAAATCATCCTGCTCGGCGATGCGGCGCATACCGCGCATTTTTCGATCGGCTCGGGTACCAAGCTGGCGTTCGAGGACGCGATCAAGCTTGCCGAAGTGCTCAATGACCGTAACCTGCCGCTTGCCGAAGGGCTTGAACAGTATCAGCAGGAGCGCTCGCTCGAAGTGGTCAAATTGCAGAGCGCAGCGAAGAATTCGACGCAGTGGTTCGAGGAGGTGGATCGCTATCTGCCGCTGCCGCCGCTGCAATTCACCTATGCGCTGCTGACGCGAAGCCAGCGCGTCAGCCACGAGAACCTTCGCGTCCGCGATCCGCGCTGGCTCGGCGAGATGGAAAAATGGTTCGCCGGCGAGGCGCTCGGCCACCCCGTCGACGAGCCAATGCCGCCGATGTTCACGCCAAAGCGCCTGCGCGGCCTCACCCTCGCCAACCGTGTCATCGTCTCACCGATGGCAACCTATCGGGCGGTCGATGGCGTGCCCGGCGATTTTCACTTCGTCCATTATGGCGCCCGCGCCATGGGCGGTGCCGGGCTGGTCTTTACCGAGATGACCTGTGTTTCACCCGAAGGCCGCATCACGCCCGGCTGCGCAGGGCTCTATACTGACGCGCAGCAGGCAGCGTGGCGTCGCATCGTCGATTATGTGCACGCCGAATCGTCGGCGAGGTTCTGCCTTCAACTCGGCCACAGCGGTGCCAAGGGTTCGACGCGTATCGGCTGGGAAGGCATGGATACTCCGCTCGAGGCCGGAAACTGGCCGGTCATGGCTGCATCCGACATCGCCTGGTCTGCGGACAACCAGACCCCACGCCCGATGACGCGGGCCGACATGGACAAAGTGCGCAAGGATTTCGTCGCCGCCACATTGCGAGGTCTTGCCGCGGGCTTCGACATGATCGAATTGCATGCCGCGCACGGCTATCTTTTGTCGGGCTTTATCACACCATTGCAGAACAGGCGCACCGACGAATACGGAGGCAGCCTTGAAAACCGGCTGCGCTTCCCACTCGAAGTCTTCGCCGCGATGCGGGCGGTGTGGCCTGACGACAAGCCAATGTCGGTGCGCATATCGGCAACCGACTGGGTTGGAGAGGACGGTGTGACTCCCGAATGCGCGGTTGCTATCGCGCGCGCCTTTCGCGACGCCGGTGTCGACCTGATCGATGTTTCGGCGGGTCAGACCAGCACCCACGCAAAACCTGTTTATGGCCGCATGTTCCAAACGCCGTTTTCAGATCTCATCCGCAACGAGATCGGAGTTTCGACGGTGGCAGTCGGCAACATTTACGAAGTCGATCACGTCAACGGCATCATCGCTTCGGGCCGCGCCGACCTCTGTGCGCTGGCACGGCCGCACCTCATTGATCCGCATTGGACACTGCGCGCCGCCGCCGAGCAGGCCTATCACGGAGTCAGCATACCAATGCCCTACCTCAACGGCTTTGAGCAGCACGAGCGCGTCGCTACCCGTGCCGCCGCAATGCAGGCTAAGGCAGGCAGCGCATGAGCCACCTTGCTGGTCAACACGTCGTCATTACTGGTGGCGGCACGGGAATCGGTGCGGCAATCGCGCGGCGGCTCGCCGCCGAAGGGGCAAAACTGACCCTGGCGGCGCGCGATGTCGACAGGCTGCGCTCACTTTGCGCGACGTTCCCCGACGCTCAGGCGGTGCACCTCGACATTACCGATGAAGCCTCGGTGGCCATTGCCATGGAGTCGGCGACTGCGCGTGCCCCGGTGTCCATTCTTGTCAACAATGCCGGTGGGGCAGAAACTGCACCGCTCGCCAAAACATCGCTCGACCTGTGGCAGCGCATGATCGCGCTTAATCTGACTGGCACATTCCTGTGCAGTCGCGCCTTGCTTGCATCGATCATCTCCGCACCCAACGGCCGGATCATCAACGTCGCGAGCACAGCAGGGCTGAAGGGCTATGCCTACACATCTGCCTATGCTGCGGCAAAACACGGCGTCATTGGTCTGACCCGCTCGCTGGCGCTCGAAATTGCGGGAACGCGCGCGACAGCGAACGCCGTCTGCCCGGGGTTTACCGACACCGGCCTGCTGGAGCGGTCGCTCGACATAGTGATGCGCAAGACCGGCATGACACGGGAGGAGGCGCTTGCCGCTTTCATCAAGGAAAACCCGCAAAACCGGCTGATCGACCCCGACGAAGTCGCCGCCGCTGTGTTTTGGCTTTGTGATCCGCTATCGGCGTCTGTAAATGGTCAATCGATCGCGATTGCCGGTGGAGAGGTCATGTGAAGTCGAAGGCAAAACCGCGCCTGTACGCGGCAGATACCGCATCGCCGCATGCAAAACAGTCCTTGAGGTTGTGGCTGCGCATGCTCGGAACGACGACAATCATTGAAAAGACGCTGCGTTCGAGGCTGAAGGCTGGCTGCAATACGACGTTGCCACGTTTCGACGTACTCGCCGCGCTAGATCGCGAATCCGGGCCGGTGACCATGAGCCGGCTTTCGGACCGGCTGCTGGTTTCGAACGGCAATGTGACAGGATTGGTCAGCCGACTAGTCGAGGGCGGGCTGGTCGAGCGCAACGCCGATCCCGATGATCGCCGCACGCTCTATGTCAGTCTGACCGCAAAGGGTCGCAAAGCATTCGCGGCGATGGCGGCGCATCATGAGCTATGGGTCGACGAGATGTTCGAGAGCGTATCCGACCGGGACATGAAGACCTTACTGACCCTGGTCACCCAGCTTTATCACGATGTCCACGACCGAATGGAAAGCATCGACGCGCCATGAACCCGCAAAACTACCAGCCAACCCATTTCCTCTGGCACTACGATGGCGGCGTCGGGGAGATCACTCTCAACCGGCCCGAGCGCAAAAACCCGCTGACCTTCGATTCCTACGCCGAACTGCGCGATCTGTTTCGCGCGCTGTGCACACTGCCGAAGGTCAAGGCGATCATCATTTCGGGCGCAGGCGGGAATTTCTGTTCGGGCGGTGACGTCCATGAAATCATCGGCCCGCTGGTCGGCATGAACATGATCGGCCTGCTGGAATTCACCCGCATGACCGGCGATCTGGTCAAAGCCATGCGGCATTGCCCGCAGCCGATCATCGCCGCTGTCGATGGCGTGTGCGCCGGTGCCGGCGCGATCATTTCGATGGCCTCGGACATCCGCATCGCAACCCCTGAGGCAAAGACAGCGTTCCTGTTCAACCGTGTCGGGCTGGCCGGATGTGACATGGGTGCATGCGCCATGCTGCCGCGAATCATCGGTCAGGGACGGGCTTCGGAACTACTGTTCCTTGGCCGTGTGATGACCGCCGAGGAAGGCGAGCGCTGGGGCTATTTCAACAAGATTGTCGCTGCATCGGGACTTGCCGCAGAAACACGCGATTGGGCCGACCGGCTCGCGGCAGGCCCGTCGTTCGCCAATGGAATGACCAAGAACCAGCTTCATGCCGAATGGGACATGAGCCTTGACGCCGCGATCGAGGCCGAAGCGCAAGCGCAGGCGATCTGCATGCAGACCAGGGATTTCGAGCGAGCATACCGAGCCTTCGTCGCCAAGGAAAAACCGGTGTTCGAGGGCAACTGACTTGAGCGACCGCAGCTTTCTCGACTGGCCGTTCCTCGAGGACCGGCACCGCGATCTCGCCACTTCGCTCGAAGCCTTCGCCGCACAACGCATCGCTCCGTTCTCCTCGCAGCATGGCGAGGTCGATATGGCGTGCAAGGCGATCCTTGCAACGCTCGCCGACGGCGGCTGGCTGCGATATGCAGTGCCTGCGGCGTATGGCGGCGTAAACGAACAGCTCGACGTGCGTTCGCTATGCCTGATCCGCGAAACACTGGCGCGCTACTGCGGGCTGGCCGATTTCGTGTTCGCCATGCAGGGCCTGGGCAGCGGTGCGATCGGCCTGTTCGGCAGCGAAAAGCTCAAACGCAAATACCTGCCGGGCGTGGCGGACGGATCGCTCATTGCCGCTTTCGCGCTGACTGAACTTGATTCGGGTTCGGATGTCGCTGCGACAACTTCGAGCGCCGTCGACATGGGTGACCATTATATCGTCAACGGTGCCAAGACTTTCATTTCAAACGGCGGCATTGCCGATTTCTATGTGACCTTCGTGCGCACCGGCGAGGCACCTGGCGCGCGTGGCCTCAGCGCGATTGTCATCGACGCCGATACACCGGGCTTCGAGATCACCGAGCGGATCGAGGTGATGGCACCGCACCCGCTCGCAACGCTCGGTTTCGACGCTGTCAAGGTGCCCAAGAGCCAACTGGTCGGTGTGGCCGGCGCGGGCTTCGGGCAGGCGATGGCGACGCTCGATATCTTCCGCTCGACCGTCGGTGCTGCTGCGCTTGGCTTCGCGCGCCGTGCGCTTGACGAGGCGGTAGGTCGTGCACAGACACGCCAGATGTTCGGCGCAACGCTCGCCGATCAACCGATCGCGCAGACGCAGCTTGCCGAAATGGCGCTCGATGTCGATGCCGCCGCGCTACTGATCTATCGCGCCGCGTGGACGAAGGACGTGAGGCAAGGCCGCGTCACGCGCGAGGCGGCGATGGCCAAGCTGTTTGCCACCGACCGCGCGCAGACTGTCATCGACAAGGCAGTACAATTGTTCGGCGGCCTTGGGGTCGTCAGCGGTGTTCCGGTCGAGGAATTGTACCGTGAGATCCGCGCGCTGCGCATTTACGAAGGCGCGTCCGAAGTCCAGAAGCTGGTGATTGCGCGGCAATTGCTGGCAAATGTTGAGCCTGCGTCATGAGCGCCTATCAGCGCGAGATTCTCGTGAGGTTCGCGCACTGTGACCCCGGCGGGATTGTCTTCTACCCGCGATATTTCGAGATGATCAACGGCATAGTCGAGGACTGGTTCGAGGATGCGGTGGGAGTCAGTTTTTCGGGCATGCTGTTCCATCGCAATCTGGCAACGCCGACGGTGCATTTCGATGTCGATTTTGTCGCGCGCAGCGCCATGGGCGAACGCCTGACCTTTTTCCTGACCGTCGAGCGAATGGGTACGAGCTCGTTCGATCTCAGGCATGTCGGCACCTGTCACGGCGAAGAGCGGCTGCGCTGCGCGCAGACACTGCTGTTCACTGATGCCAAGGCGATGAAATCACTGCCGATCCCCGACGATTTGCGACCGCGCATGGAGCGTTATTTAACTGGCGGCTGATGCGCTTCATTCGGCATCTAGCCACTCAGGTGCAGTGAGCCGCCTCCTGCCGTCGCTTGATAACCCCCGCGTCAGCTCGCCGATGTCGAGCCGGTCCCAAAGCTTGCAGGTCACCTGCTTGTGCCGCTGGTCGAGCCCTTCACAATAATTGTTGAAGGTGCACTGCCGCACAGCCGCTCCCTTCCCGCTGCGAATCTTGAGGAACCAGTCGGGATCGGCGAGCGATTGCCGCGCCGCGCCGATGATGTCGGCCTGGCCATCGGCAAGGATGCGTTCGGCCATGGCAAAGCCGTGAATGCCACCCACCGCCACGATCGGGGTCGGCAGGCCATTTTCCCGTAGCGCCGCCCTGATCCGCGCGCATGGTCCGAGATTGCGCCCGAACGGACCCTGCGCGTCGGAAATATGCTGAGGCATGCACTCATAGCCGCTTGGGCCAGTATAAGGGTAGGCCGCTTCGCCGACACGCGGCTGCATGGCATCTTCGAACTTGCCGCCGCGCGACAGCGAAATGAAGTCCATCCCCGCGCGCGCAAGCTCGGTCGCAAACCACATCGCATCGTCAACGCCGCTGCCACCCTCGATACACTCGTCGGCGAGCAGGCGGCAACCGACCGCGAAGTCGGTGCCGACACGGCGGCGAACCTCGGCATAAACCTCGAGCGGCAGACGAACCCGGTTCTCGCGCACACCGCCATAGCCGTCGCCGCGATCATTGAGCGCCGAAAGGAATGATGCCATCGTATAAGCGTGGGCATAATGCAGTTCGACGCCGTCGAAACCGGCCAGCTGCGCGCGCCCAGCTGCGTCCGCGAAAAGCCTTGGCAGCCGTGTCGGCAAATCGGCGATTTGCGGCTGTTCCATATCGGAAACGCGCTCGCGAAAGCCAAGGTCGAGTGATTCACGTTCGCGCGCGGTGAGAATGCCGCGCAGCTCTTCGTCCGGCATCGCAACCAGTGCTTCGCGTACAGCGGCATCGTCAAGGTCGCCGCCGATGGCGGCGCGGTGCCGGTCGTCGAGCACCAGGAACCTTCTCAGAAAGACATCGCGCTGCGGACGCCGTCGAATCGCGAGGAAATCAATGAGCTGGATGAACAGCCGGGTTTCGCCATCGCTCGCCGCCCGTACGGCATCGACAAGCCGCGTCAGCCCCGGCACGAAGCGGTCGTCTCCGATGCGAAGCAGCGGACCGCTTGGCACATCGCGGATTCCGGTCGCCTCGACCACGATCGCCCCGGGTCTGCCGCGCGCGAACCGTGCATACCAATCGATGACATCCTGGTTGACGAACCCGTCGCCGGTGGCGCGCCACGGCACCATCGCGGGCACCCAAGTGCGGCTCGCCAGCCACAGCGGCCCGACGGCGACCGGCGAGAACAACCGGGACTCAGCCGCTGCGTCCGCGTCCGGCCAGGAGCCCGACCGGGGCGAGTAATGGATCCGGGCGGGCGGCTTATACATTGCGCAAGGTAATTCTGGACTTCATTTTAAGTTTGAAATATCGGTTCAATCGAATGGCAAGTCAAGCTAATTGCCATGGACGACGGGCGGTAATAGGAAACGGCGTGAAGATATTGCAACCCAAAGGCTGGCCACGACCCAAGGGCTATTCGAACGGCGTCGCAGCGCGCGGCGAAACGATCTATCTTGGCGGGCTCGTTGGCTGGGATGCCGAAGGCGTCTTCGCCGATGGCCTCGTTGCCCAGTTCCATCAGACCCTGGTCAATATCGTGACGGTTCTGGGCGAAGCGGGCGCAGGGCCTGAGCACATCGTGCGGATGACCTGGTATATTCTCGACCGCGATGCCTATCTGGCCGCAGCCAGGGAATTGGGCGATGTCTATCGCAAGGTCATGGGCCGCCACTTTCCCGCCATGGCGGTTGTGCAGGTTGTCGGTCTGGTCGAGCGCGAGGCGCTGATCGAGATCGAAGCCACTGCGGTAATCCCCGACTGAATTATTCGAGATCTGCAATCGCCTTGTCGAGCGCGGATCCGCTGTCGTCGGCAAGCGCGGCATCACGCAGACTGCGAAGTGTGGCGGCGAAATCCGGTCTCGCCTTGTGCTGATCGCACGCCTGCATCAATCGTGCAAAGCTTGCCGCACCGCGTGCGTGCGTATCGCCATAGCCCTTGATCAGCTTCTGGCAAATGGCGATCTCGACCGCGAGCGCATAGTGGGTGGGCGCTGCCGCGACAATTCGTCCGAGCCATGCCTCGATCGCCGCCAATTCGCGCTGATAGCGAAGTGTCATGCGCCGCAGCCGCCGTCCGGCAGCGAGTGTATAGAGAAGCAGAAAACCGCCGAGGCTGGTTGTCCTGATCCTGCGACCGCGCCGAAACAGGCGTCCAAATCCGCGCCTCAACAGTGGAGATCCGAGGATCGCACGCCCCACCGCTGCCGGAAGCGAATCGCAGACCTCCTCGATGCGCGGGTGCATGAATTCAGTAACACCGACAATCTGATCGGGCGCTGCCTTTACCTCGTTGCGAAAGCGGGCAAACCGGGTGCTGCGCGTCTTGAGGTCGGCAACGCGAAACGTATCTTCGAAACTCATCCACAACGCCAGATACCTCGCCATTTCGGTCGTCAGTTCATATCGGTACCGCTCGCCGCCTGACGCGTGGTCTACACCGGCGATTGCCGCCAGCCGATCGAGATACAACCTTCCATAGGCGATATCCTGATAATCGACCGTCCGGCGCAAGCCCTCGCGCGCCATGTCTTGCGCGATAAACGGCAGCGTCTCGATCCGGGCCAGCAATGGTGCGACCGCTGCTCCGACCCGCCGTTTCGGCGATGGTTGAGCCGACTCCGGCGGTTGCACAGCACCGACCGCGTCATCATGGGCGATCGCGAATGTCGAGAGATTGGCTTCGACCGCACGGCCGCCGACGCGGATCACCTCTTCGAACAGGGCGCGTGGAAACGGCAATGCGCCCGAGCCGGCCAGCGCGCCGAACATAGCGGCACTGATGACGCTGCCGCCCTGCCGCGCCGCTGCTTCCATGTCGAGCCAGACGAGCCGACGCGCGCGCGCCTCGCCCGCAGCGAAGACTTCGCTGCCATTGCTACGGCCATCACCCATGGCCGATCTTTCGCTGATCGCATAGATGCGGTGGGTCGAAGCGATCAAGGTCGTCCGGTCGGGCGTTACCAGCCCGCGCTGCATGGCGCGACCGGCCTCCATCAACTCGGAGGCGATTACGATGTCGACATCTCCGGGAACGGGCATCAGTGCAAGCACCGGTTCCTTGCCGCGCGCCTTCGCCAATGCCTCGGGAAACAGTTCGATGTAATAGATCGTCGCACCGGTGCGCTGTGCCACGCCCGGCACCGAAGTGTACTGCGCGAGATATCCGGCACGTTCGGCAAGTTGGACAATCCATTCGGCAACCACGCCACCGCCCTGTCCGCCGATCGCTAGTATAGCGATGTTGATCGAGCGATTTTCGACCATCAGAATGCGAAGCGCGCGCGACGGGCGTCCGACCGCCGCTGGAGAAAGCCGATGACAGTGCGGCGAACGCTGGCCCTCAGGCGGTCCCACACGGTCGGATTGAAAATGAGATCAGCACGGTAAAACGATGGGCAAAGAATGGCGGCGTGCGCAGTCTCTCCGCAATGGCCGCAGCCCACACAATCATCGAGAACATGCGCGACGGGGTCTTCGCGCAACGGATCGGGGTTGTCACGGATCGTCAGCGTCGGGCAGCCCGACAGGCGGATGCAGCTATGATCGCCGGTGCACGTGTCGGCATCGACGCCAAAGCGTTCCTTGACGACTCGCGCACCACTGGCGATCCTGTTGCGCGTCAACGGCGCTTCGCGGCGCTGCTTGTTGAGCATGCACTCCGATTCGGCGATGATTACCTTCGGCCCCTTCGCCTTGGTGGTCATTGCCGCCGCAAGCTCGCGCCGCAGTGCTGAAACGTCATAGCTGCGCACCGTGCGGATCCAGTCGACGCCGACGCCGCGCATCGCCGCAGCCATCGGGTGATGCGTGTTGCGCCTGGAATTGGTGCCGCGAGATGAGAGGATGTCTTGCCCGCCGGTCGCTGCCGAATAGCCATTGTCCACCAGCACGAGCACGCCGTCGTTGCCGTTGAAGACCGCATTACCGACGCCGCTCGTCAGGCCGTTGTGCCAGAATCCGCCATCCCCCATTACCGCGACGGTTCGCTGTGAGCCCCTTGCCTGAAAAGCCGACGCCCCGGCCATACCAAGGCCATAGCCCATCGTCGTATTGCCGATGTTGAACGGCGGCAGAATCGAGAACAGGTGGCATCCGATATCGCACGAAACATGATAGGGGCCGACGTCCATTTCGGCGAGTTTCATCGCGGTGAAGATCGGTCGTTCGGGGCAACCGGTGCAAAATCCTGCAGGGCGCGCGGGCACGACATGGTTCAGCGTTGGCATGTTCGGGGCAGCGGCGATCGTTACCTGGCTGTCGGCCACGCGCGACGGGGCGTATTCGCGAAAGAACCGAAGCACTCCGTCCTTGACGAGCTGGCCGGTATATTCCCCGGCGCGCGACAGCAGCGATTTGCCGACGATTCGCGCATCAATATTGGCACGGCGCAGCACGGCGTTCATCTCATGCTCGATGAATTCGGGCTGTCCCTCTTCGATCAACAACACCGCACGCTTGTCAGCACAGAACCCGACGATCTCGTCGCTGATCAACGGATAGGTTACATTGAGGACGTAGATCGGCACATCGGTCTCGCCGAAACTGTCGGCAAGGCCCAGCGTTTCGAGCGCGCGGATCAGCGTGTTGTAAAGCCCACCCTGGACGATAATGCCGGAGTCGCCCATGTGGCCGCCGAGAAATTCATTGAGTTTCCTTGCCTTGATGAAGTCGATTGCAGCAGGCCAGCGACGATCGATTTTCTCATGCTCGTGCAGGAAATTTGCCGGAGGCAGAACGATGCGATTGGTGTCACGCACAGGTTTTTGCATCGCATCGGCAAGCCCGTATGCGGGCCGCACATTGTCGTGTGCGACAAACCGGCCATAGACATGACAAGCGCGGATTCGCAGTTGCAGCATGACCGGCGTATTCGACGCTTCGGACAGCTCGAACCCGGTCTCCACCGCATTGACGATTGAGGCCAGGTTCGGTCGCGGGTCGAGCAGCCAGATCTGCGACTTCATAGCGAACGCATGGGTGCGCTCCTGCATGATCGACGAGCCTTCGCCGTAATCCTCGCCGACGATGATCAGCGCCCCTCCGGTGACCCCGCCTGATGCCACGTTCGATAGCGCGTCCGACGCAACATTGGTGCCGACGACCGATTTCCAGGCCACCGCTCCGCGCAGCGGATAGTTGACCGATGCAGCCAGCATCGCCGCCGCCGCCGCCTCGCTCGCCGAAGCCTCGAAATGCACACCAAGCTCTGCCATGATGTCTTCGGCATCCGCGAGCACATCCATCAGGTGAGAAATCGGCGCTCCCTGATAGCCGCCGACATAGGAAACGCCTGATTGAAGCAACGCCTTGGTGACAGCGAGTATGCCTTCGCCGTGAAAGAACTCTCCTGCACCTATGCGCAGCTTTTCAACCTCCCTGGCAAAAGATCGTTCGGCCATTGGGTCCGCCTATGCCCCCGGAACGAGCGCGAGGACACGCAGCGGGCTGCCCGAACCCTCTTCGATCTTGAGCGGCGCGGCCACGATGATCGCGCCGGTCGGCGGCAGCAGATCGAGATTGGTCATGCACTGCAAGCCGTATTTTCCGGCTCCGTGCATGTAATGGTGGCAGGGATATTGCGGTTCGAAGCGAAACGCCTGCCCGGCATCGGTGCCGACGCATTCGGTGCCAAAGCCTATGGCCTCGCGCGCGATCATCCACAACACCGCATCGGCGTCAGGTCCTGGGGAGTGCGCTCCGTTTTCGTCAAGCCCGGTATAGTTGTCGGGCGATGCGATCTTGCGCCAGTCCGAACGCAGGAATACCCATGCACCCGCCGGAATGCGGCCATGTCTGTCTTCCCACGCTTCCAGCACATCGACTGTCAGAAGGAAATCGGGATTGGCGGCGACTTCGCGGCTGCAATCGATGACGCAGGCCGGCGCGATGAAGCGGGCGGGTTCGATCGTGTCGACCGAACCGTTCGCCACATCCTTGCCGGTCACCCAATGGACCGGGGCATCGAAATGCGTGCCGGTGTGTTCGCTGAGGGTGAAGTTGTTCCAATACCATGCCGGGCCTGCCGCATCATATCTGGAAATCTGCCGCTTCACGAATGGAGAGGCCTGTCCAAATTCAGAAGGCAAGGTGATCGTCGGATATTCCGGACGGAGCGTTTCAGTCAGGTCGACAATGCGAATTGTGCCTGTGGCGATGCCCGAGGCGAGATCTGCAAGCAGCGCTGCCGTCATTTCAATCGATTCCTCGTGAATACGCTTTCGCCCGCATTGTGATCCGCGCGCAGCCTGCTGGCAAGACGGTGCGCGAGCCGGGCTTGCGCCGGGTGTCAGAACGAATAGCGCGAACTCAAGGCAAAGAAGCGCGGTGGCTTGTAGGACACCTCGTTGCAACCGCACAGGCCGGCCAGATCGAAGCCCTGAATGCCGACGCGCTCGTCGGTGATGTTCTTCACATCTAAACCGAGCCGCCAGGTGTCGCTAGCATCGGTCCACGAAATGCCGGCGTTCAGCACGAAATAGCTGTTGAACTTGTCGGCGTCGAAATTGCGCAGATTGTAGAAATACGAATCGGAATATTGCGCGTCGCCGCCGATCGACATTCGCCCGCCGAGCGCATCCCAGGCATAGCGGATCAGGCCGTTGAGCTGGAACTCCGGCGCGTAAGTCGGTTTTACGTCACGTATGATCGGCCCACCGACACGCAGCGGCACGTCCTTTACCGTCGCGTCGAACCACGAAACTCCGGCAGCGATATCGAGGCCGGAAAGCGGCGAGGTCTGAAGTTCCAATTCGCCGCCGTAGGTGCGCGCATCGGCATTGATCACCACACCCGAAACGCCGGTGAACAGGAACGACTGATAATCATTGTAGTCGTAATAGAATGTCGACCCGTTGATGCGTGTGCGGCCATCGGGCAGGGTCAGCTTGAAACCACCTTCATAGCTGATCAGCGTTTCGTCCTTATAGGGTATTGCGCTGGCGGGAACCGCAAGACCGCCCGCCAACTGCGCGTTGAAGCTGCCTGCCTTCACCCCGCGGTTGGCGCCGGCGTAGAGCAGCAGGTCATTGTTCGGGCGGTATTCAAGCTGGAATTTACCCGCCCACAGCGTCTGCCCGGTATCGGCCGCGAAGGCTTCCGGTCCGCCGGATCCGAACACCGGCCCGATCACCAGTGGCGCGCCCTGATTGATCTGGCGTGAATCCTGCGTGAAAAACAGCGCCTGGAAGAAATTGTAATTCTTTTCCTCGCGGATGACCCGTGCGCCGATGATCAGCGTGAACTTTTCGGCGAATTCCCATTCGGCCTGGCCAAACGCCGAATAGCTGTTGGTCTTGAGGTGTGCCACTGAAGCGAGATCGAACGGAGCACCAGGAACCACGCTGCCAACCGGGAACTTCAGCCCGTTGGCCGATTGCGCGTCAATGTTGAGGTAATAAAGACCGGCAACCCAATTGATGGAGTCGGTCTTGCCGTTGAGGCGCAGTTCCTGCGTGAACGTCGTCGCATCGACACCGGCATAATTCGCCGACTGGTTGCCCGGCCCGGCGTCGACGTCAATGAACAGCAGCTTCTCGAAATCCTTGTAATCGCTGATCGATGTCAGCGTGATTGAATCCGACAGGTCGATTTCGGTCTTGAGATTCACGCCCCAGGTATCGACTTGGCCTTGATCCTTGAACGCAAAGTCGCTCGAAGTCCGGAAGTCGGCCCCGTCCGCGTCGATGAATCCGAAGAAATCGGCTCCCGCAGGCCGCCCGAATGTGTCACCAAAGACGCCATCGTTATTGAGGTCGGAACCGAGATCCTGACCGTTCCCGCCGATTGACGCGCGCGTTTCATTCGCCGCGACATCGATGACATTGACTAGCTCGCCCGCTGCGTCGAAGACGTTGATCGTCGGTTTTTGCTGATACGGCCCCGTCGCGAGATTGCTGCGCGCGGCATTGGCTGACAGCGTGAACCGTACAGTGTCCGACGGCCTGGCTGCGAGCGTGAATCGACCGGCGAGTGTGTCATCATCCCCCAGATTCGCCCCCGCACCCGGCCCGGGGGAGCCACCTACGGCACCCGCAGGATAATCATTGATGAGAAGCGCGTCGCGCTTGCTCCACATGAACGACGCGCGGGCCGCAAGCTTTTCGCCGAGCGGCCCGCCGATCGCCGCCTCGCCGCGGAAGGCGCCCGGTGTCGTCGGCGAGTCATATAGTCCGTAACTGAGATCGATATAGCCCTCGAACTCGTCGAAACTCGGCTTGCGGCTTATGTAGTGCACGAGGCCGCCGGTGGCATTGCGGCCGAACAGCGTGCCCTGTGGGCCCTTGAGCAGTTCGACCCGGTCGATATCGAAAACCGCGAAGGTCTGTCCCTGCGCAATGGCGATGTAGCCTTCGTCAAGATAGGCGGCGTTCGGCGCCTCGACGATGTCGTTGAAATCATTCTGCGTGACGCCGCGAATCGTTAGCTGCGTGTTCTGGCCGGCGAGATTGCCGCTGATATGTACGCCAGGCGAAAACGCCGCCAGTTCGGGCGAATCGGTAACCCCGAGTTCGCGCAGTTGTTCCCCGGAATAGGTCGTGATTGCGATGCCGACATCCTGGACGTTCTGCGCGCGCTTTTGTGCGGTCACGATGATTTCGTCGCTGAGCAGCGAGCGTTCGTCCTCCGTGTCGGCTGCATCTTGCGCCATGGCTGGAATGGCGAACATCATCGCCATCATGCTTGCCAGTGATCCCGCGACAATTCCGCTACGATCAACTTTCATCATGGTCCACTCCCCGTAACCCATGTCCCGGCGACCGCCGGATTACAGATGTATTTTATACCTAAAATATATTGTCAAGATTCAATCCGCCGCTCCTGCCTGCAACAATGCCTTTTTTGGTCCGGGCCGGATCGGCCAGGTCACAGGAGGATGAGCCGTGCATGACAATCAGATTGACAAATAGTTTATGATTAAAATAATATTGACGACCGACCAATCGAGCGACCGAGGTGCGAATGTCCGCTGCGCACAACCGCATGAGAACAGACAATCATTTCAAGCTTGGAACCTTCGCGTCGAACTGTTCGAGCGGCATGACGGTGACCAGGATCGCGGAGCGCTGGAACAACAGCTGGAGCAATAATCAGAAGCTCGCGCTCTTGCTCGATGATGCCGGAATCGACTTCATGCTGCCGATCGCGCGGTGGATCGGCTATGGCGGCGAGACCAATTTTCACGGCAATGTTCTCGAAACCATCACCTGGGCGACCGGCCTGCTGGCCTGCACAAGGCGGATTGCGGTGATCGGCACTGTTCACACCACCGCCAATCATCCTGTCGTGGTCGCCAAGCAGATCGCCACAATGGACCACGTTTCGGGCGGGCGAGCAGGGCTCAATATCGTCGCCGGCTGGAACAAGCCCGAATACGAGGCGCTCGGGCTCGCACTGCCGGACGATCACGAAACCCGTTATTCCTATGCGCAGGAATGGTACGACATCATCCACCGCCTGTGGACCGACCCCAGCACATTCGACTGGGAGGGGAAATATTTCAGGCTGCACGGCGTACACAGCGATCCCAAGCCGGTTAACGGCGTACCGCCGATCCTCAATGCGGCTGGATCGGGCCTCGGTCGCGAATTCGCCATGCGCAATGCCGATTTCCTTTTTACCCCGGCGATCGACATCGAACGCTCGCGGGCAGAGGTGGCCGATCTAAAGGCGCAGGCGGCTGCGAGCGGGCGCCCGGTTGATGTGCTGACCTTTGCGCATGTTGTCTGCCGCCCCACCGAAGCTGAAGCGCGCGCCTATGCCGAATATTTCGGCCATACCAACGCCGACTGGGTGGCAGTCGACAATCTCGTGCGGCTGCAGATCGCACACGCCCAGTCGTTTCCGCACGACCTGCTTGTTCAGATCCGCAACCGCATGGCGATGGGCCATGGTGGTTTCCCGTTGATAGGTACGCCCGAACAGGTTGCCGACGGTATTTCACAACTGCATGCGGCTGGCTTCGGCGGGACGACGCTATCCTTCGTCGATTATGTCGACGAATTCCCCTACTTTCGTGACAATGTACTGCCGTTGCTCGAATCGCGCGGGCTCAGAAAGCCAAACTTGTGAGTTGGAGCGTTCAGCGATGCCGATAGTTCGCCGGAAGCTGCTTGCTGGCGCCGGTGTTGCAGCGGTGGCGGCGGTAGCCGTGCCGACGGTTTCGCGCTGGGTCGGAAAGTCCACAAGCGGGGCCGGATACCGGACGCTGACCTCAGCCGAAGCGGCAATACTCGGCGATCTGGGCGAAGCGCTGGTGCCTGGCGCGCGCGCGGCAGGGCTTGCCTATTATATCGATCATCATATCAGCGTGCCGACCGCGCAATCGCTGCTGATGCTGCGCTATCTTGATGTCGCGCCTCCGTTTGCACGCGTCTATCAGGCCGCTCTCGCCGCGTTGGCGCGGGTTACCGGCGGTCGCTCCGCAGACTGGGATGCCATCGCTATTTCGCTCGCAGACGGGTCGATTGCGCGTTGGACGGGCGCTCCCCCGCCGCAGCTCTTCTATTTCGCGCTCCGCGCCGATGCGATCGACGTGGTTTATGGCACCGAGGCCGGGTTTGAACGGCTGGGCGTGCCCTATCTGCCGCACATCGAGCCGGACCCAAGATGGTAGAGCCATCACGCATTGCCGTGCCCGACGAGACCGATGTGGTGATTGTCGGCGCCGGGGCGGCGGGGGCCTTGCTGGCCAGCCGCCTGGCGAACGGGGGTAAGCGCGTCGCGGTTCTCGATGCAGGACCGGCATGGGAAATGGGCGACCTCGTCAGTTCGCAGATCTGGAGCAGGCGGCTGCGCTGGGGTGGGCCGCCGGTCGCCACCGGGGGTGAACATCCGGTGGGTTTTGGGTTCAATGCCGGATGGGGCTACGGCGGTGCGGCGCTGCACCATTATGGCACCTGGCCGCGCATGCATGAAGCCGATTTCAAGCTGGGCTCGCTGTATGGCAAGGGTCTCGATTGGCCGATCGGCTATGCCGACCTCAGGGAGCATTACGACCGGGTACAGGACGAGGTTGGCATATCCGGCGATGCCGGAGCCGAAGTATGGCGGCCGCACGGCGCAGCCTATCCGATGCCGCCGCTCGCGCTGACCCGACAGGCAAGCGCGATCGCAAGGGGATTCGATGCGCTCGGCCTGCGCACCGCGCCAGCCCCGATGGCAATCACCTCGGTCGAGTACCGGGGGCGCCCGGCGTGCATATATGATGGTTGGTGCGACGCGGGCTGTCCGATAGGCGCACTGGCCAATCCGCTGGTCGTACACAAGCCCGATGCCGAGGCCGCCGGGGCGAGTTTCCACGCCGATTCGCCGGTCGTTGGCCTGCTGGTATCGCGCAAGGGCAGGGTTGACGGCGTCGTTTACAGAGCCAACGGCGCAGCGCGCAGCATCCGGGCCGACACTGTCATCCTGGCGGCCTCGGTGGTCGGCAATGCTGCGCTTCTGCTGCAATCGGCCAGCGATCACCATCCGCGCGGGATCGGCAATGGCGCGGATCTGGTTGGGCGCTATGTGATGACGCACCCGTCACTCGCTGTGTTTGGCATGTTTGACGATATCGATACCCAGCCGCACATGGGTGTTTCGGGTGCGCTGCTGATCGCCCAGGACGGTTACCGCCGGGGGGTAGATGCCGGGTTCCAGTGGCTCGTCGCGCCATCGATCAAGCCCAACGATCTGGCCGGCATCGCCAACGCACGTGCCGACCTCGTCGGAGCACCGCTCGATGCGTTCATGCGCCGCGCTGTGCGGCACATCGGCAACATGATCGGCATGGCCGAAGCGCTGCCGCTGCCCGAGAATCGCGTAACATTGGGCGGGGCCAAAACGGAATGGGGAACGCGCGCGCCGGTGATGTCGCACCGGCACGACCCGGACGCACTTGCAGCATGGCAACGCATGCGTGATCAGGGTATCGCGGTGATGAATGCCGCCGGGGCGGACGAAGTCTGGACCGGTCAGATGTTCAGCGCCCACCTGATTGGCGGCACGATCATGGGCCATGATCCGGCATCGTCCGTTGCCGATGAATATGGACGGGTCCACGGCCTCGACAATCTCTATGTCGCTGGTGCAAGCCTGTTTCCTACCGGCGGCGCGGTCAATCCGACGTTTACGCTGCTCGCGCTATCGGACCGAACTGCGGCGCAGATTCTGTCCTAGGCAGCATTGATGGCGTCGTGCTCCGACGCACTCTGCTCGACGAGAGCGGCGATGGCCTCGCGGAGTTCCCTTGCGCTAGTGTCGGCCTTGCCGAACCGGGCTTTCAGCGTTTGGAGCAGCTTCTGGTCCTCTACCGTGAGCGGCCCGGTGAGGGCGGCCTTCGGCAAGAAGGCCGCCGCGATCTTCTTGCTGACGCGGTTCGCGGCCTTGCGGGAGGGCTCATGCTGGATGTGCGCATAGATTGCGGTCGAGCGCGGATTTGAGTGGCCCAAGATCACCCCGGTCAGCGCCATGGCTTCCCCTGTCGAAATCGCGGTCGAGCCGATCGTGTGACGCAAGGTGTGCGGAGTTACGCCCGGCAGTTCCGCCTTCCGTACTACGCGTGCCCATGGGGTCTTCGTCCCCTGGAAATGTCCTTCCCCGGTATCGGACGGGAAGACGAATTCGCAATTATTCGTCTGTTCGATCTGCTGGAGCAGCGTCGGCGCCGCCGTGCCAAGTGGTCGCACAGAATGCCCGGTCTTGCTGTCCTCAAGCACGAGCATTCCATTCCCGAAATCGATCTCGGACCATTTGAGGCCGGCGATCTCGTTGCGGCGACAGCCCGTCAGTGCCCAAAGCCTGGCGATGTTGATCGCCTTGATGTTGGTGCCTTCGCTTTCAAGCTGGTCGAGTGCGCCGCCAAGGCGCCCCACCTCTTCAAGAGTGAGGAAGCGGGTCTTCTGGCCATCGGTCTTGCGCACCGCTGCGTTTGCGACGGGATTACGTTCCACGATCTCGCCGCGCTTGGCGAAGCTGAACACGGCCGAGAGATCGCGGACAACCTTGCGCGATGCGCCAGGGCCGCCCTTGACGATGATACGCCGACGCGGGCCTATCTTTTCGTTCTTGGCGGTCTTGCTTGCGAGCACGTCCGCTGCAAACCGTTCGATGTCGCCACTCGTGACATCCTTGGCGCGGCGATTGCCGAGAGGGGGAACGACGTGGTGGCGCAGCCGGGCGAGGGTATAAGCCTTGGTCAGCGGTTCATGGGCTCCCCAATCCGCTTACCGCGCTGGACCATGCAGCCATGCGCCTCATAGAAATCGATTAGCGCGGCCATGGTCATCTCGCGGCGGCGTTTGGAGCGGCCATCTTGCCTCTGCAACGCTTATCCCATTCGTCGTGACGATCTTTGCCAGCCTTACAGGCGCGTCACCCTAAACATTCTGCCGCACGACAGCATCAGATTGCCGCAAACCGGCGCGCTTACACGGTGATTACACTTCGCGCGAGTGAGAGGCCTGTAAGCAGTGCGCCCGCTCTCGGTTTGCGGCCAAGTGCCTGATTATTTGTACAAAAACTGGAGCGGGCGAAGGGAATTGTTTGCTACCATACTTCCTGAAAGCGGCGGTTTAGTGCGGAAAATCACGCCTTCGAAGATCAGCGCATGGGAAGGCACGCCCGTCGAAGGCTCGCCCTATACCCGGCAACAGCTCGACGCCATGAAGCGCGAACGCCCGCACTGGACCCGCTTCAGCGACCGCCCCGTCACTCTCACCGCCCCGTCGCGCAACGCATGGGACCAGCCGGACCAGCATGTCGTCATGTGTCCGATCATCGCATGGACGAAGGACCGGGCGCGCGTGCTGGTCATCGCCCCGGCGGGGGACAAGATATGGCTTCCGGCGCTGAAGTCGCGGACGCCAGACGCACGAAAGGGGCGGACGCCGTAGCGCCCGCCCCCGTGTTCGCGCTTCCAAATCACCCCGTCGGGCGTCAGGATCGGCGCTATGGAATGTCACATGTCACGAATTGAGGAACTGAAGGCCGCGCGGGACAAGGCCCGTCGCCAGCTTGATCGGGTGAACGCGGACCTTGCCGTCGCCTTCGTCGCTGCGCACAAGGCGGGCGAAGCGGTCGATCTTCTGGAATGGATCGAAGCGCACCTTGCCGCCACGGGCACCGCTGCCAGCGGTTTCGGCAAGGACTTGCTGAACGATCCCGGCTTCGTCAGGAACTTGCGCGAAGGGCGCAAGGCTCGCCCGGTGACGGACGAGCTGGTCCGCCGCCACCTTGCCCGCCAAAGTCCAGACTAGCGATCAGAACAGCCCCAGGAACTTCGGGCGGCTTCGCCTCACCGCTGCGCGGTCCCGTTCCTCGCACCGTTCCACGATCCCGATGGCATCCGCCGTCCGGCCATTGGCGATTTCAAGGTTCCCCGTCTGGGCAACGCCGAAATTGATCCAGCCCTTCAGCCGGTCCAGATCATTGTCAGCCTGGGCAGGGGGCGCGGCATTGGGCACGCCGGATCGCCATTCGTCCGGGACCAGCGCCGAACAGTCAGTCGTCGGCGCAAATACCGAAGTTGACACACAAGCCGTCGCGGCCGGCACGATCAGCGCCAACGCCGTCAGTCGCATTATCGACCTCATTCTGGGTTCCTTCCACTTTCCTGTCAGTTGCTTCGTCGCGGCGTTGGGCTTCGCCGACGGTGTTCACGGCGTCCTTGCCGCTTTCCAGCGCGGCCCCGGCCTGTTCCGTGCCCAGCCGCGCCCGCGTTTCCAGATCGCCGACGAACAGCCCGCGCACGAAGAAGAACGCCCAGATCGCCAGGCCAAGGGCGATCAGGGCGACGATAGCCTTGCCCAGCCGGGACAGCCCTTTCAGCCATGCAATCGGCGTCATCATACGTCCCCTTCTTTTCGTGGCATGATGCTAAGGTCGATTTCCGGTTCCAGCGGACCGGACGTGATGATCGTCACCGCCTTGCGCCCATGCGGCTTGTCAGCCCAATCCGCGCCGCTGTAGATTGCTCGCCCCAGCTTGCCGGACAGGACGCCGCAAATGCGCTGGACCAGCAATTCAGGTGCATCGGCGGACTTCGCCCACGGGATTGCGATCATATCAATGTCCCGCGCCAGCGATCCGTGGACTGCAAGAGCATAACCACAACCCTTCGCTGCCAGCCGAAGATCAGGAAGAGCCTGTTCCAAGAACGTCTCGATGAACGCCTTCGTCGCCAGCCGAAGCGCCGGGCTGTCGTGGCGGGCGTCGAAGTCGTTCATGCCGGGTAACTCCCCCACGGAAGTTGCCAGTGCGGACCGTCCTTGAAGGACTTCCAGTCGCCGCCCCATTCAATGGGCACGTCCAGTTCCTTCGCCGCCTGTTTCATGGCGGCTTCGATCTTGTAGTAGAGCGGCCAATCCCAGCGCACCGTGCCGCCAATCCATGCCCCCAGATCGACCGCATGGCCTGTCAGGTGACGGCTGCGCATGGTGCGCGACGCGCCTTGCGCCACAAGCTGGCGCTGGCGCTTCGGCGTGCGAACGCCTTCCAGGACGGTGAAGTCCACTTCCGTGATTTCGATTGCCCGCTTCACCACGCGGACTAGATCGGGATGCACGCCCCGAAGGCGGGCGAGCGAGCGCAAGCCCAGACGATAGGCCATAACAGGTTCTCCGATTGTGAAGATGATCCCGGCGAACCGGGCAGTCAGATCAGGGCTTCAGCCACCAATGGCTGTTCCCGGATTTCAGTATCGCGCGCAGATAGATCGCGGCGTAGATGATCAGGGCCATGTGCCCCAGATCGTAAAGCGCGGCTGTCGGTTCGGCGCGGATCGCGCTTTCCAGTCTGCCCGCTCCCATAAGTCCCAGCGCGAAGCCGAACAGCCATATCTTCAGCCCCTGAACCCGCGCTTGTGCCAGCATCACCGGCAAGGCCTTTTGGAAATAGACCAGCGCCAGCGTCAGTTCGATCAGCCCGATTGCCATGTTCTGGAACGCTTCAGTCATCGCCGCCGCCCAGCCCTGGGATATTGAGGTTTTCCCCAGCTTTCTTCATGCGAACCTTCAGCCCGTTGCCAAAGGCAATCAGCGCCGTCGCCAGATAGCGGGAGAGGAACCCCGCGCCGAACATGAACAGGTGCAGCGACCATTCTTCGAACATGGCACCGTGAACGATCCCGGCGACCAGCCCGAACAGCCAGCCCAGAAAGATCGTCACCCGGAACGACAGCCGCGACGAAGGCGGCGTCACGACCATCGCCCCGTATGCCCCGGCAATCGCAAGGAACATGGCGGCAAGGAAGTCGGGCAGGGGCGCGGTTATGCCGAACGCCGCCAGCACGGCGGCGACGCCTGCAAATACCGCTTTCGTTTCAAGTCCGTTCAATGTTCGCCCCTTTCTTCAACGGGTTCCATCGTCCGGTCGCAATGCTGTAGGAAAGAGCGCGCACGATCAGGCGGCGAAGAACGATATGCCGGAAAGCGAGCTGAAGACCGCGTTCGATCCCGTCAGGATCACGTCGCCATTGCTGTCCACGTCCACCCGATAGGCTCCCCCGCCGGACCAGCATCCGAACATGAGCCTGTCCGGCGGACGATAGCCGGGAAGCAAGGTGAAGACCGTCCCGTCGCTTCCAGCCTGCATCAGCCCTTCAATCGTCACCCGCCCGTCGGGCGTCTTGAAATAGCGCGGCGATCCGAAGCCACCGCCATAGCCGATCCACGAAAGCGCCAGCGCCGGTATCTGGGCAGTCGGCTTGTCGTCGCCCCAGACGGTTCCGTCGAAGGTGATCTGGCGTCCGGCACTGGCGTCCCAGACCTTCCAGCCGTCGGCGGGGACGAAGAACTGCCAGCCGCCAAACCATGCGGCGATCTGCCCGTCCTTGCCCGCCCAGGCACCTGTCGCGCCAGCCGCGACGATCCATGCCTGTCCGTCCGTCGGCGCACCCGGCGGCGCGGTTGTCGTCGCATTGACGACGGAAGGGGCGGTCATGACGTCCAGCCGGTTCAGGGCTTCATTGTGCGTCAGTTCCTTTTGCGCCTGTCCCGTGTCGATATAGGGCAGGCCGATGTTCGGGGTATCGGTCAAAGCGTCGTCTCCGTTGGAAGGCCGCGCCCGACACGGGCGCTGATCTGATAGACTTTCACCTGGACGGCGGCTTGCGCGCTGCCGAAGTCCGTCACCTGATCGGCGGCGCTATAGGTCGCCGTCGGCGTGGAACTCGTCAGCGTTCGCTTCACCGTCGCGCCGTCCAGAATGTCGATTTCATAGGCTTCGCTGGCCTCGCCCAGCGGCGCGTCGATCCCGTCCGTCCACGGGTCTTCCAGCCGCGTGCGCCTGATCCATGTCATCGCCAGATCGCCCGCGCCGTTGCGGGTTCCCCGGACATGCGCCGGGGCATAGGGCTTCGCCCAGCGGCCCGAATGCGTGAAGGTGAACGGCGCGGCGTCGGACAGGTTCGTTCCGACGGACGCGGCCTTGTAGAACCGTTCGACGCCTACTTCGCCCGCTTCCAGATCGGGGCGGTATATCCCCCCGCCGGTCAACAGCACGAAGCGTTCGCCAGCCGCGTGCCCGGCGATCCGGTCTTCGGTCCCCTTCCGGCCGCGCAGCAATCCTTCCAGCCGGTATTGCCCCGGCCCGATCAGCGTGGCGTCGCGGAACTGCATCACTTCCCCGCCGATCACGGCGGCGTTCGATCCGTTCAGAACCTGAAGCGCGGTGACGCCTGCCAGCGTGTCGGCGCTGTTCAGCAAGGTAACGGTGACGCTGTTCGCTTCGTCCCAGTAGTGCGGCGATCCCACGTCCAGCGCGTCGTCTGTCGTGCCGATCACCGCGCCGTCGATCAGCTCCGCGAACGTGTCATAGTTCACGCCGCCGTCGCGCGAACGATAGAGGATCGCCCCGCGCCAGCCGCTCGATGCCCCGGCCCCGGCGGCATAGAAGCCAGACACGTCGTCCACGTCGCGCAGGATAGGCAGGTCCAGAATGTGCGCCGCCGTCACGCCGGGCAGGTTGACCGTTTGCGTCGGGACCAGCGCCGGGGCGGCGCTCGCACCCTTCGAAAGCACGGCGGCACCGTCGGTCTTGCATTCGACCAGCAAGGAACCGGGAAGCCGCAATTCGCGCCGCGCTACACGGACCACGCGGTCCTTCCCGTCGGCGTGGGCGACAACAATCTTGTGCCCCGCTTCGACGTGCAGATAGGTGATCGGAAGCTGATAGGTGAAGGCGTCCCGTCCGATCCACGCCATTGATGCCATGCGTTCGGCAACGGCCTTGGCGTCGTCGGCGGACAGGACAATGGGCAGTTCGACCGAAATGTCCGCGTCGCTGTTCGTGGTGCTTCGCCGGGCGCGCTGGCTGTTCGACTGATAGTCGCGCGCCGGGTCCATGTGCTGGACCAGTATCTGACGCGGAAGCTCTATGTCGGCGGTCCGCTGCAATTCATAATCCGCCGGACGGTCCGTGCCGAATTCATGCGCGCCCAGATCGTCGCGGGGCACCCTCGCAATCGGCGTGCTGTCCGAAGGGAAGAACTGCAATTCGCCTTCGATCTCCGATGCGTCGAAGAAGAACGCCGTGCGCAGCGGATCAAGCACGCTGCGAATGGTCGAAGACCGCGCCACGTTATAGCCGCGAAGGTCCAGATAATCGGCGCGCGCGGCGTCCAGATAAGGCACGTTGGCGGCGCTCGCCAGTTCGTCAATGACAGTCGCGACGGTGGCGGACGAATGCGCTTCCACTTCGAAGGTGAAGTTCGGAATGCGGTTGCCGAAGTCGCCCAGTTCCAGCCGGTCGAACACGACATAGGCCAGCCCCCGGTGCGCGGGGCAGTTGCCCGCGCCCAGCGCCGCTTCCATCGTCGGATCGGGCATCTGGGTTTCCGTGCCGGTATAGATACGCACGGCGTTCGCCTGTGTCTGGCTTCCGCTTTCGTCGCGGAACAGCTTCCCGTCCGCCCAGATGCGCTTCACGCTGGCAATCGGTCCCCGGCAAAGGGCAATCGCGCAATCGACGTGATAGGTGTAAGTCGTGGTTTCCGACTTCGCGCCGCCGCCCTTGCCCCCTTGCTTCGTGGTGGACTTCGTTTCGACAAGCCCGGTGGACCAGATCAGATTGCCCGCCACGCGGTTTTCCGGCCCGAAGATGCGCGGGATCGGGTTGCCATAGGACGAAGCCTGAACCGTCAGGTCGCCCAGCCGTGGACCTTCGGACCTGATCGTCGGCGCGAACAGCGCCTGGTCGATCTGCGATCCGATCAGCGCGCCGATCTGGCCTCCCAGCGGCCCGCCGATCAGTGTGCCAACGGCGGAAAGAACGATAGTTGCCACTATTCCACCCCCGGCAAGATGAACGCGCCGACGATCTGCCCCGCCCAGTCCCGGTCAATTCCATGTTCGACGACGCGGCGCGCGGGTGCATAGGAATGGAGCATCCCCGGACCGCCATTGATTTCCGTCACGAAGGCCAGATGCTGGGGCGCACCGTCGATCATGATCAGCAACACGTCCCCCGGCTTCGCCTGGGCGAAGGTGACGGGCGTCATGTGTTCATGGCAAAGCCGTTCCAGTTCGCGGCTGTCCGGGCGGTGCCCATATCCGCGAAGGTCCACGTCTCCGATGCCCAGTTCACGGGCGACTTCCACGATCACCCCGGCGCAATCGACGCCGACGCCCTTCAGCCGCCCTTGATGATGGAACGGCGTGCCCAGCCAGCCGCGCGCGGCGCTGACAATCTGGTCCCGTGTCGCCGTCATGATTTCGGGTCCGGATAGCGCAGCATGGCGTCGCTTCCGGGGACGTGCGGTTCTCCCCTGAAGTTCAGCACATTGGCGAACTTGGCCTTGCAGGTGGCGAAGGACTTGTCGCAACCGGCGTGGACGGTGAACGTGTCGCCCACGGCAATGTCCAGCCCCATCGGCTCCCATAGTTCGATCCGCCCGTCCTTGAAGGAACGGACTTCGGTCTTCCGCCCGGCATTCGCGCCGCCGGTCCACCACACTTCGCCATAGTCGAACCAGCCGTCCGCCTGCCCCAGCGCCGACGCGAAGAACACGCGGTTGTCGGACGACGCGCCCAGCGATCCGTCTGTCAGGGACGTGACGGTCGCCCCCACGGCGAAGGCCGCGCGGTTCACCCCGCACTTTGCGCTGAACAGATCGACCCGGCATTCCGCCGAATAGCTGTCGATCACGGGTTGCTGGATACGCTGCCCCAGCCCGCGCAACTCGGCACGGAAGGCAATCCCGGCTTGGCTGATCGTGCCGATTGTCCCGCGCCTCACCACGGTCCGGGGGATTGTCAGATCGCCCCAGTCCACAAGGAACAGTTCGACTTCGGCATTGTCATAGACGCCCGCCAGAAGGTCCGCTGCCCTAATGTCGTCGCTGTCCAGCGCGCCCAGAAGCTCGACGTCGGCGACCGACATGTCCGTGTCGCTGGCAAGCTGTGATGCGCTGAAGCTGTTCGCGGGCTGATAGGTGATCCCGCCCACCGTCAGCGGCTTGTCGAACGACGTGAAGGCCTGTGTCACCCCGTCCGTGCGGTCGATCCGCCAGCATTGCGCAAGGCGGGTGACGGCGGGATAGACCTTCCACGATTGTTCGTCGAACAGCCAGCCGTCCCGCATGACCTGTTCGCGGGACCAGACGAACACTTCCGCCGGGGCTTCCTGAAACGCTCGCCAGATCGCGCGGTCCGTGTTGAACCAGACCCACGTCGTTTCCGGTAGCAGGTTGAAGCCCGCAAAATAGTGAATGTCCGCCTTCGCATAGCCCAGCACGTCGGTTGCCAGAAGCCAGGTCTTGCGCATGTCGTCATAGCGGCCTTCGACAACCCAGTCATAGTCTTCGATCTGAAGCACGTCGAACGCGGGGAAGGACCAGTCGGCTTCCGGGAAGTTCAGCGTGCGCAGCATCGGCGCATCGTCCCGAAGAATTTGCGGCGTGAAGACCAGAAGATAGCTGGTCGCCCCCGGATGCTCCGTCAGAACCTTGTCGCGAATATAGCTGGTCGCCACGCCAAGCTGATCGCGGCACCATTCGAGATAGGGCAGATGGATCGGATCGGGTTGTCCTTCCACCGTGTCCAGATAGGGCGTCGGCGCGAACAGGCCGGTCGCCGCATTGTAGGCTGTCAGCGTCGCGGCGTCGTAGATGTGCGGCTTGCGCGTGCCGAAGCTGCCATCCCACCACCACGGTTCGCCGATCTGGAAATGGACTTCCGCGCCCGCCGGAAGAAGCGCCAGCGTTTCAAGGAACACGTCCGACAGATAGTCCAGCCCGGCGGTGCTTGTCGGGCGGACCAGCCCCGAAGGGGGTTGCCAGCCGGTGCGCGCCAGATTGCCTTCATGATCGCGCTGGTTCCAGTCCGTCGGCATATACATGCCGAGAATTTCGAACGACACGGATATGATGATGGTGAAGCCAGCCGCGTGCAGCCGGGCGAAGAAGTCTTCCAGCCACTGGATCGTCGGATCGTTCAGCTTCGCCTTCGCGGGATCGACGACATAGCGTTCCTCGCCCGCGTCCCATGACAGCGAATGGAACTTGCTGATCCCCATGTAGAGGACATATTGCCCGCGATAGCCCAGCGCGTGGACCTGATCGACCAGCCGCGCGGGCGTGAACGGATAGGCATTGTCATAGCCGTCCGTCATGCGCAGCGCGTGCGCCGGTTGCGGGTCCGTCAGAACGGGAAGCGTGCTGTTCGGCCCGGTGACGGAAAGGTTCGTGATTTCGACCTGGGCAGGGCTTTCGTCGATTGGTTCGTCCGTCGCCGTCTGGACGAAGGCTTCCGCCCCTGAAGGAATGCTGAAGCCGCCCGTCGTGCTGATCGGCGGCGTGATCGTCACCGTCTGCACCGGGCCGGAAGTCGTGGACGTCACCGTGTAGGCTGGCACGTCATAGCTGGACCCAAGGATGAACACTTGCGCGCCGGGCGTGATCGGCCCCGCGTCGCCCACGTTCAGCGTGATCGACGTCGCACCGGGCGCGGCGGACGATGCGAGCGAGCAATCCCCCCGCCCGGCTTCCAGCGGCTGAATGGAAATGAACATGCGCTTCACGTCGTCCCAGGGGACGAAGCTGTCCGCGAAGAAGCCCGAAAGCGTCGTGCCGTCCAGGACCATTCGGATATGGCAACTGTCCGGCGTGCCCGACGTGGCATAGTTCCAGATGCGAACGAAGTGCGTGCCGTGCGTGAACGTCTCGACGGTGAGGGTGACGGACTGAAGCCTGTCGATCTGGCGAATGCCGGACGATGCCCAGTCGAATTCCAGCACGCACCCGCGATAGTCCTTGCGGCGCGGATAGGCATAGGCACCGTGATCGTCGCGGTCTTCGATTTCCCAGATCAGGCCCATAAGATCGCGGTTCGTGCGGAACAGCGCCTTCATGCGCAGCGAATTCGGTCCCGTGGTGATGATGGTCGCCATCATCGAAATCGGGAAATCGACCGTCCAGTAAGCCGGTTCGAACCGGCGGATCGTGCCAGCCGCGCCCGGCTTGGGATAGGTGACGAACTTGCTCATGGCGTGGCCTCAAGCAGCGAAGCGATAGGCCGGATCATTCGCGCACTTCCACCACGGGCAGTTCGGGAAGCTGCACCGCGCCCCGGAACATGTGGACAGGTTCCAGCCGGTCAATGTCGAAGCGCGCGGGAATGTCGAATTCGAACCCGGCGGACACGGCGATCCCCGGCGCTGGCGGCGTCGTGAAGGTGATCAGCCCGGTATCGACATTGACAGACCAGCCGCTGGGCTGGTCGATCCCGCCCAGCCCGACCTTCACCGTCCCGGCAACCGGGCGGGTGATCTTGCGGACATAGGTGACAGGCCCGGACACATAGGACTTCTGAAGCTGGAAGAACTGTTGCGACCCGTCGCCGACGCCCAGAACCTGATCGTCATGCGCGGGCGCGTCGTCCAGCGCGCACGACTTGTAATCGGACCAGTCCTGAAACCGGAACGCGCGGGCACGCCCGGCGCGCCCATAGAAGAACGCCAGCACGATTTCATAGTCCGCTTCCGTGCGGACGCCCGTGGCGACATTGAAGCGCAGCCGCGCGCCGGACCAGTTCTGATTGCGCTTTTCGAACCCGCCCGCCGTCTCCGTGACGTCGGTAGAGAATTCGGGACCGGCAACGCTGTTCAGCGAAATCTTGCCGGGGAACTGAATGTCGTCGAAGTCCATGCGTCAAATCCCGCGCTTGCCCGCCGACGACATGCGCAACAGGTGCGCGCCTGCCTGGGCGGCGGATCGGCGGACCTGTTCCGGGTTCGTCACCGGCCCATAGAAGTTGAACTGAAGCGATCCGGGCAGGCCGCTTCCGGCTCCGTCAGCATCGTCATTGCTGATCGTCACCTTCTCCCCCCGCGTGGCGCGGAAGGCGACCAGATTGGCGTCGCGCCCAGGGCTTCCGCCGACGGTGAAGCTGCCCCCAAGGGCAAAGCCGGGCGTGCCGCCGAAGATGCTTCCCAGCACGCCCGCCAGCACGCCGCCCAGTCCCCCGGTCCCAGCCGTGCCGCCTGTCTGCCCGAACAGGCCGGACAAGAGATTGGCGAATTCGTCCGCGACGGTGTTAAGGATGTTCTCGAAAGACCGCGTGCCGATGCGTTCGAACCAGTTCTGGAAGAACCCTGCCAGATCGCCTTCGAGCGCCGCCTTGATGCCTTCGGAAAACGACTGTCGGAAACTTTCGCGCAAGTCGTTCCCGGCCCCGGCGGCATCGCCCCCGACGTCGAACGTCGGGTCCAGTGCGATCCCCGTTCCGGCGGACATGCCGGAAAGCCCGTCGGCAACCGTCGCGCCCAGCGCGTCCATTGCGGTTTCCACGTCGCCCAGCCCGCCCGTGATCCCGATGGCAAGGCCTTCGGTGATGAACCCGCCCATTTCCATGAACAGGACACTGGGGGAGCGGATGCCAAGGAAGTCGCGGATGCGATCCACCCCGGCCATGACAACGGATCGCAGCGCATTCCACACGGCTTCGGCGTTCGCCCTGATCCCGTTGACCAGCCCCTGCACGATGTTCCGCCCGATCGTCAGCATGTCGTTCACGATCTGGGTAAGGCCTTCCCATAGGCGGGTTGCCAATGCCCTCACCGCGTCACCCGCGCCGGGTGCCAGACTGTTCAGCACGTTCAGGACGGTATTGATCGCATTGGAAACCAGCGACTTCGCCGCTTCCCATGCGCCTGCCCAGTCCCCCGTCAGGACGGCGATCACAAGCTGCACCGCGTCAATGATGGCAGAGAACGCGCCGGTCACAATGTCCACCGCCGCGCTGATAATGCGGATCAGGGCTTCGCCCATGACGGACGTGTAAGCCGCGCCGAACTCGCCCAGCACGCCGATAACCCAGCGGATCGCTTCGCCGAACGGACCGTTCCACAATTCCGTCAGCTTGGTCTTCACCGTATCGACCAGGGCCGTCAGCTTCGGCCCCAGCGCAGCGACGAACTTGTCCCGCAGTTCCGCCAGCACTGGTCCGATCCTGTCCCAGTTCGCCCAGATCAGCGCGCCGACGGCGGCAACCGCCGCCAGCGGTGCCAGCACGGGAGCCGCTGCCCCTGCGATCAGGGACAGCATGGAACCGAACGCGCTCAAACTGCCGAATGCCCCGGCGAAGACGCCGCCCGCGCCGAAGGCGGCGGTGACAACCGCCACAAGCGGGGCGAAGACCGGGACCAGCCCGCCGACGACGGACACAAGGCTTCCCAGCGCGAACAGGACCGGCCCGACGGCGGCGGCAATCGCAGCGGCGGCGACAATGAACGTCTGGGTTCCTTCGGACAGGCCGGAAAAAGCGTCCAGAATACCCGCCAGCTTCGTGATCAGCGGCGTCAGGACGGGGATCAGCTTCGTCCCCACTGTCACCTGAAGTTCCTGGAATGCGGCTTGCGCGGCGCGCATCTGGTTCGCGGTGCCTTCGCTGGTCCGGGCGACGTCACCTTGCGCGTTCGACGTGGCGTCAAGGATCAGGGCATAGCGCGCCATGATCTTGTCTTGCTCGCTCAATTCGCCGCCCAGGCTTCCCAGCCCCAGTTCCAGCGCCTTCGCCTTGACGTTCGCTTCCGTCAGGAAGACGCCGAAATCGCGCAGCGGTTCGCTTTCACCGGACAGTCCGGACCGCAATTTCTCAAGCGCATCGCTTTCCGCGACGTTGTAAAACGACGCAAGGTCTTGGGCGAGAACGGCGAATGTCTGGGACATTTCCGCCGCTACCTCGCGCGTCGGCGCGGCCTGATTGAAGAAGATGCCGAAGGTGTTGGCGGCTTGCTGAATGGACTGGGTTGACCGGCCCATAGCGTCGCCCGTGGCTTCGGCCCACGCGGTCATTTCCGCCGCCATGTCGCCGAACGTCTGGTCGAACGCGCTTTGCAGTTCGGCGGCGTCGGACGCGGCCTTGAAGGCGGACGCGCCGAAGGCGACCAGCGGGGCGGTGACGCCGATGGAAAGCGTCGATCCCAGCCCCGCCATGCGGTCGCCGATCTGCTGAAGGTTCTGCCCGGCGGCATTCAGACGCCGCTGGGCAATCCCCAGCCCTTCTTCGAAGGCGGCGGTGTCAATGCCCAGGGTGACGCGAAGCGCGCCGATCAAGGCTCCTGCCATTGTCCTTACTCCGCTTCGGGCTTCGGGGCTTTGGGTTTCGCGTTCGTCGCGGCGACAAGCTGGCGCATGATCGACAGAACGTCGGACCCGGACTGGGGATTGTCCGGCGATGCCCGGCGCGTGCGAATATCGGGCACGCGGCGCGGGAACTTCTTCATTCGCTGGAACGCGGCGGTGTGCCACGCTTGGGACATGGCCAGCTCGTGCTGGCGCAAACGGGCTTCCGCGCAGCCGGACAGGATAGCGTCCAGCGTGCGCGGCGTCTGTTTCCAGAAGGCGTCAGGGTCCAGCCCCGCCGCCGTCCATTCGGTAAGGACTTCCAGCCAGCCCCAGCCTACTTCTTCGGCTTGGGGGCGTCCGCGTTTCCCGCTTTCCCTTGGGCATTGGGGAACGCCGCCTGGATCGTCTCCGTGATCATGCCCGACACTTCGTCGATCCCCAGCGCCGACATGATTTCGCCCGCCTGTTCTTCGGTCGCATCCGGCGACAGGCCGCAACAGAACAGCGCCCGCAACGTGCGGAACGACAGGTTCTTCTGAAGCGTGCGCTGGAACTCCTGGGCGTTCTCGATGCCCAGCCGTTCTTCAATGCGGCAAAGCGCATTGATGTCATAGGCAAGGGTCCACGAACTGCCCAGCGCGTCGAACTGGCGCTTTCCGTTCGCCGCCATGATCAGGCTTCCGCCGCTTCAGTGACGGCCCCGGCGACCTTCAGCGTGGCGACCGCCGTCTGGCGATCATCCACCGGGATCGCGCGTTCATAGCCCTTCACATAGGTGTTGAAGGTGAAGCCCCAGCCGGTGGCATTGGTCGAAGTCGGAACCACGATCTTGCACGAACGCACTTCGCCCGACGCCTTGGCGGCGGACAGAAGAAGATCGGTCGCAGATCCGGCGACGTAGTTCATTTCGAGCTGGATTTCGCCGTTCTCGATCAGGCCCGCGATATATTCGCGTTCGCGGTTCGGCGACTTGTAGTGCGTGACTTCCACGTCGTCCGTTTGCGGATTGGGCAGGGTGAGGTTGAAGACGCCAACCAGTTCGACCATTGCGCCCGGCGTTGCGCCGTCGTGCAGGGACGCTTCAGCGCCCCAGCCAATGCTTTCCCCAGACATAAGACAATACTCCTTGAATGTGCCCGTGCCCTTCCGGGATCACGCGGCGGGTGAGAACCAGACGAAGAAATCCAGCGAAACACGGTGGACCTTTCGTCCGCCGCCAAGGTCTTCCGTGGAAGGTCCGCGTTCGTTCGCCAGAAACGCGCCCTGGAAGGTTATCCCCGCCACGGTGGCGGGCGGTTCAAGTGTGGCGATCACCGCGCGGGCGAGCGCCTTTGCCGTGGCGAAATCAGCCGCCCAGCAATCGACCTGGACGCGCGGACCAGCCAGCCCGCTTGCGCCCTTGTAGGTATAGGTCCGGCCCGGTGAGGCATCGAACAGCGTGACGCCGGGACCGCCTTCACCCTGAACGCGGAAGCCCCAGTTCACGCGTGGACCGGCAATCGCGCTGATCGCGGCCGCAGCCAGCATCCGGGCGACAAGGGCTTCTTCCATCGGTCATCCCCCCCGTGCGCGGCGTGCGGCCTTGCGCGCCAGCCGCTGCGCGGCCTTTTCGATTTCGCCGCCCAGTTCGCCGGAAATGGTATTCAGCGCGCCGTCCTTGTTCTGGTCCCATGCCGGACGAAGCCACGGATCGGGGGCTTGATGCGCGTTGCCGAACTCCGTCTGCACGCCCGCCGGATCGGACGTGCCGACATGGATTTCGGCGGAAGACTTGCTGTCCGCGCGGCGCACCATCTGGGCTTGCCGCCGCGTCAGCCGCGTGCCGGTGACGATCTTGCTTTCCAGCGTGCCGGTGAACCGGGGCGCAAGGGCTTCCGCCGTGCTTTCGATTGGCGCTGCCGCCTTTCGCAGAACCCGGCGAAGGACGTTCTTGCCGGTGGCCTTGGGCAGATTGGCAAGCGCGTTTTCCAGTTCGCGCAGGCCTGCAATTCTAACCCTTTGCGCCATCGGCTCCGCCGCCTGCTTTCGCGCCCGAAGTGCTGGACTGGGCTTCGGTCTTCGCTTCGGCGATCAGCTTGGCGGCGATCAGCGGCTTCGCCTGAACTTCGGGAAGGTCATAGGTATCACCCTTGTCCTTCCAGAACTTCGCGCCATAGCCATTGCCGTGCGGCTTCAGGGTCTTGACCTGCATGTTCGCTTCCTTCGCGGATTGGGGATCAGGGCGCGGTGCCCAGTTCCGAATGGGCGATGCCCGTGATTTCAATGCCGACGCGGCGACCTATCTCCGCCGTGCCGGTGATCTCGAATTCCCGCCCGTCGCAGATCAGCCGGTCCAGCGGGGAAATCGTCGCGGTGCGATCCGTCCACCGGACCCGCCAGACGCGATCCGACTGGGCGGACGTCTGATCGGCCTGCCAGCGTTCGGCATTCTGTTGCTTCACCGGCTCCGCCCAGAACGTGCCGAAGTCCGCCCAGACTTCGACGGGTTCGTTCATGGCGTTCCGCGTGGGCGCAGAAGCCCGGCGGATCGTGATCCGCTTGTTCAGCCGCCCCAGCCGCATTTACTGTTCCGAAATCGACTTGGCGGCGATGCGATAGCGAAGGAAGGCGATGCTGCGCACGCGGTCCAGATGAACCACTTGCGTCGTGATTTCGGCTTCCATGATCAGGTGCCCCGGCACGGTGATCGCATCGTCCGCGATCTTCGCGTCCAGCCGTTCGCGGATCAGGTCCGAAAGGCGGGCGGCTTCCGCCAGATCGACGCACGGCATGGGCAGGGTGATTTCCAGATCGTGCCCCAGCCCGGCTTGACCATAGGGGAACTGGATCGGGTCTTCGTCCGCCTTCGTGCAGCACGACGCGGCGTCGCCGCACTTCGCCAGCAAGTCGTCCGGCCCCACGTTGTCCAGTATGGCCCCGGCAATCGCCGCGCCGATCCGCTGTGAAATGCTGGTCATGGCTTCGTCCTTCAGGCGACAAAGGGAAGACGGAAGGGGCGCAGCAAGTCGTCCAGCGCGATCTGCACTTCGGACGATATGGTCCCGATGACGACGGCTTCGCGGTTCTGGTCCCAGTGTCCGATCAGCAACTTCATGGCGTGGATCAGGTCTTCGGGAACGTCGCCCGCCGTCGCCCAGCCCGCTTGCCATTCCACGATCACCGCCCCCGGCGTGCATGACGTGGAAGGCCACGACTTCAGCGGCGCGGGGAAGACCTGGGCGACGCGGGAAACGCCGTCCAGGCTGTAGTCCGCCGGGTCCAGCGTCTGCACCGCGTTCGCTCCGTCGCGATAGGTGATCGACAGGATCGACGGGCTATCCCCGCCCCCCAGCCAGATCGGTCCGCGCGGGAAGCCGGACAGGTGCGTTTCGCGCGTCTGGACAAGGATCGGATAGCCCAGCTCGCGTTCGACCTTGCGGTGAGCGGCGGCGCACAAGTCGCCGATATGAACGTCCTGGTCCGTGTCTTCGGGTTCGATCCGAAGCTGGCGCTTCGCTTCGTCAACCGAAAGAGGGTGCCCCACGGGCTTGACCGTGACGATGCTTCCTTGCCGCATGGCCTTCCCCCCGTCAGTTCGACGCGGGCACTATGGACCCGTGCCCGTAGAAAATGCGCGAACTGTCACCGCTTTCGTCCAGCAAACGACAGTCGTGAATGTAATCGCCCTTCAGCCTGGCGCTGTCCGCGCCGTCGATCTGGACGTTCAGGCGACCGCAATTCGCGCCGCCTTCTTCCGCGTCTTCGGCGATGATCGTGATCCCGTCGCCCAGCGTCTTCATGAATTCGGGCTTGCTCACCCATGTCCGGGCGATGCGCCAGACGACGGACCGTGTTCCGGTGAGCGGGATAGGCTCGCCCGCTTCGTCGAACACGGTGATCGTCAGCGTCAGCGGTTTCCCGGCTTCCAGCCTGAAGTTCTGGGGCAGGCGTCCGCCTTCCTGAAGTTCGACCGGCGGCGTGTTGACCACTTTGAAGACCAGCCGCGTGTTCAGTTCGTTCAGCGCGCGCCCCTTGCGCAGATCATAGACGAAGCGCGGATCGCTGAAGAACGTCGTGCCGAAGACGCGGGCGGAAATGCCGTAGTCCTTCAGATAGGCTTCGACCGCGCCCAGCGCATCGAACCCTTCGGGCAGATCGTCTTCGCAGTTCAGCGCCTGCCAGTCGGCTTGCACCTTCGCGCGGCGCATCCGCAGTTTCTCAAGGTTGCGTTCCGCCAGCCCGATCCGTTCGTCATAGCGCGCCAATAGCTGGTCCTTGGCCTGTTCGGTCGAACACGCGGTCATGATCAAGCCAGCGCGATAAGATCGGACGCCGTGGTCCCGGTTGCGCGGACATGCGAGGCGCGGACGCAAAGTTCATAGCCCGCAACAAGATTGCGGAAGGTGACGTCCGCTTCGCCATTGACGCCACGCAACGTCACGTCGCCCGCCGTGCCGACGAAGATAGCCTTCGGAACAATCGGCAAGGGATCGGTGTCGTGCGGCGTGATCGCATAAGGGTTGCGCGACGAACTGATCACGCTGTCACCGCCGGGCGCGTAATTGTCTTGCATGTCGGTTCCTTCGACAAGATGCGGTTGCCGGGCACGCAAGCGGACCGGGCAACCGCCAGTTCAGGGATAGAGTATCGAAGCGGGATCAGGCCTTCTTCGCGTCGGCCTTTTCGTCAGCCGCTTTCTTCGCGGCTTCGTCTTCGGCGGCTTTCTTCGCAGCGGCTTCTTCAGCGGCTTTCTTCGCCGCCTCTTCGTCCGCCGCCTTGCCCTTGGCGGGCTTCACCGCTTCGGCAATGCTGCGCTTGATCAGATCGTCCGAAATGGCTTCGTCGAACCCGGCGACTTCGCCTTCGTTGTAGAGTGCGCCCAGCGTGTAGGGCATGAGGAATTTGACGGCCTTCATGGTCAGCGTCCTTCTATGGGTAGGGGTGGACGAACCGGGGCGGCGACCGCCGCCCCAGCCCGGTTATCAGACCGTCCAGACGACGCCGGTCAGAACCGCGAAGGCGGTGTCGTAACGGACCTGGGTGTCGTGTTCGGCGATCAGACGAACGACAGTTTCGTCATTGCTGAAGGCCGCGCGGATAGTGCCGCCGTCATCATAGGCCGCAACGTCGGACGCCGCGATGGCAACGCGCTCCGTGTCGCCGATCATGAACTGGGCGAAATCGCCGAAGTAGATTTCGCTTTCGTTCGTGCCCGCGCCCAGATTGTCGGGGACCGAAGTCGTCACGCCAATCGGATACATGCCCAGGCGACCTTCCGCGACTTCCGGGAACGCCTTGTTGCCGTTGGCATCGTTCAGGCTTTCGAGGAAGATCAGCGAGCGCGGCGACATGATATAGCCGCACTGGGTCATGGGAATGTTCGCGTTCAGGACGGCAAGGCGCAGTTTGCCCAGTTCGGCACGCACCGAAGCGAGTGCCGACGCACCGCCCGAAGCGATCACGTTGCCAGCGGCGATCAGGTTCCGCAGGCCAGTCGGCGCGGTCGCCGATCCGGTCCCGCGAAGGAACTGCTGATCTTCCTTCACCGCGACGCCTTCGATCAGATCGTCCCGGATCATCATCTGGACGTTCATGGAAGCGCGGCGAATGAGCTGGTTCGTGATCGGAACCAGCGCCGTCAGCCGCTTGGCGGACATGGTGATCTGCCCGACAGTCGCGCCGGTTGCCGGTGCAGGAACGCGCTCGCCGACATAGCTGGCAGTCGTGCCCGCCGTCTTCTTCCGCGTCGTCAGGTTGCCTTCGGGCATCGGGATCGTGCGTGCGCCCATCTGGCGGATGACCACGCGCGGGCGCAGAATGTCGATGAAATCCGACGAATAGGCTTCATCGACAAGGAAGCCGCCCTTCGTGTCCGTCGCCTGTTCCATGTTGGCGACGATCTGGCCCATTTCCGAACCGTAGAGCTGTTCGGCGGCGTTCGCGACGGTGCGCTGATCGGACCCGCCCAGGGCAACCGCCTGGGCGATCCGGGCGACCATGACGCCCGGCTTCATTTCGGCCTTGGGCTGGGCGGGCACCGTGGCACCCGGCGAACCCGGATTGCCGGGGTTGCCGCCGGGGACGATCACGGGCGAAGCCGCCGACGCCTTCAGCGCCAGCATTTCTTCTTCGCGCTTGATCGAAGCCTGAAGCGCGGTGGCCTTGGCCTTCAGATCGTCGAACGACGTCTGTTCTTCCGCCGACATATCGCGGGGATCGCCGGTTTCGGCGTCCGTCGCAGCTTCGATAACGGCGTCCATGTCGGCAAGGACGGCCGCCAGCTTTTGCTTCAATGCAGCAATGCGCAGCATAATTCAGTCTCCTGTGGTGAGTGAAGCGGCGCGCATTTGCGCAACTTCGAGGGAAAGCGCCGCAGCGGCCCGCCGTGGCGTTGCTGAACGGACAGGCCGTGCAAGCCGCTGAAGGACCGCAGAGAGGCCACCGGCCTCAACTCGGTCGATCATCCCGGCTTCCTTGGCTTGCCGCGCAGACTTCGTTCCGCCGCGACCGAAGTCCTGTTTCACCGTGGAAACAGGCACCTTTCGGCCCCGTGCGACGTCTGACAGGAACACTTCTTCGATCCCGTCGATCATTTCGCGAACCTTCGCCTGTCCTTCGTCCGTGGACAGGTCCACGCGCTTGTCCGGCGCGTGTGTGCTGACGACATGGACAGAGCGCGCGCCGTTCATGTCTGGCGCTTCCTGCACGCTGCCCGACATCATCACGCCGATGGACCCGATCAGGGCGAACGGATCGGCGACAATTTCGGTCGCTTGACTGCAAATGTGATAGGCGGCGGAACAGCAAAGCCCCGACACGAAGACCGTCACCGGCTTCGAAGAACCGGCGATCAGCGACGCGAAGGCACGAACGTCCGTGATCACGCCGCCGGGGCTGTCCGCCACGATCAGAATGTTCCGGACTTCAGGGCTGGCGTCCAGCTTGCGGAAGTCGGCGGCAAGGCTCGCCAGCGACGACGCGCCCGACATTTCCGTCATGACATTGGCGCGCGGGAAGATCGGACCGAACAGGGGCAGACTGCCAACCCCGTCGCGGATCGCCGCCGCGCGCGAACCGGGGAACGGTGCGCCCATTTCGGCGATGGCTTCCGCCATGCGTTCCTTGTGCCCGTCCAGCTCGACGCCGATCACGGCGGGATTGTCGAAGGCGCGCGACGCAATCGCTTCGATTGCGTCCATGTATTCGGGCAGGATCGCCCAGGGCTGCGAGCGTATCGCAGCCAGAACCCGGTTGTTCATGTCACTTTTTCCCTTCGGGTTGGCCGGGGAATGGTCCCTGATTGGGTTCGCCGGACACGGCCATGTTCGCCGGTCGCCAGTATTCTTCGCCCGCCTTTCCGCCTATCGGCTGCAAGTTTTCGCGGCGGCGGATTTCGTCGGCGTTCATCGCGCCGGTTTCGCGCGCGGCCTTGTATGCTTCCCAGCGGGTCTTCACGTCGCCCTTCAGCAAGGCGTCGGGCAGGAATTCGAAGAAGTGTCCCGGTTCCGCGAAGTAATGCGTGGCGGCGCTGGCAACCCGCTCATAATGCGGCATCATCGAATACATGATGAATTCCAGCGATTGCTGTTCAATGTTTGAGAACGTCGCGCGTGACAATTCATAGAGCAGGTGCGGCGGGACGCCGAAGGCGCGCGCCACTTCGACGACATTGAAGGCCCGGACTTCCACGAACTGGCTGTCCCGGTTCGTCGCGCCCAGGACTTCCGCGTCCATTTCCTGATCCAGAACCGCGACGTCACCGGCCTTGCGTGCCCCGCCGAACATGCGCTTCCAGTCGAACTTGATCTTCGCCTTGTCTTCCGGGTTGACCTTCCCCTTCGTCTTCAGAAGCGTGGCGGGCTGGGCGTTGTTCTCCCAGAAGTGGCGGGCATACTCCCCGGCGGCGACCGCCGATCCCAGCATGTCGTCCAGCAACTTGACCCGGTTCACCCCCAGCAAGCCGTCGCGGCTGAAGCCGGGGACATGCCAAATGTCCGTCCGCGTGAAGCGTCCGTTCGACCCGTCGGGCAGGCGGGCGTCATAGAACAGTTCGATCCCGTCCGTCCGGTCCCAGTGCTGGGCGGGATGCACCATCCGGGGATCAAGGCGGGACAGCGATTTCGGGCGGAACATGCCGTCACGGTGGACGAAGTTGGCGAAGCTGCCCGCCATGAGCATGTCGCCCAGCAAGACTTCCTTGAACAGAAAGACGGACTGGGCATCGTTCGGGCGATCATGGAACAGAGTGAACAGGGGCGAATTATCGGCCCGCGTCTTCCCGTCGCCTTCGCGGCGATAGTAGATCATCGGCGTCATGGCGAAAACGCCCGTCAGGATTTCCAGCGCATGGAGAACCGACGGAAGCGCCATCGCCGAACGCTCATTGATCGACACGCGGCTTCCGCCCTTCGTGCCGGTCATGATCCAGAAGGTTTCGCTATCGGTATCGGTAAGGTCGCTGGACGCCGAAGGACCGCCGGACACGGGTTCGCCGCCGCCGGAAACCCAGCGGGAAAGGATGCTGCGAATGTCCATCATAGCCCCGTATATTCAAGGGTTGCCGGACCGGCGTCCGTCTCCACCACGACAATCGGCGCAATCGCGTTTATCATGGCGTCCACTCCGTCGATCTTGTTGGCGCTGTTCGGGCTTTCCTTCTTCGGAATGATCGTCCCGTTCACATGCCGCGTCACAACTGCGTTCGAAATCATCCAGTTCATGACCGGATTGCCGTCGTGTCCTATGTGCTTCGCCGGGTCTTTCGCCCGGACGCGCGCTTCCAGTTCCTTCGCCGGGTTCGTCACGTTCGCCGCAGACTTGTGAAGGATCGCGGCAATCGGATCGTCCGGCGATCCCAGGTCTTCGTTCAGCCGCGAAGCCATTTGCTGGGCGGCGGCGAACTGGTCGAAGGTGATCTTGCGAACCGACTGGGTTGAAGCCAGCCAGCGAATGAACATTTCGACCGTGTTGTGATCGACGAAATCGCCCGGCGTGGTGAGCAAGTCACCTTGCCATTCGGCGGGCAGTTCCTTCAGCGGCTTGTCCCAGATCGGCTTCCCGTCGTCGTCCAGTTCGAACAGCGGCGGCAAGCCTTCCAGATCGTCATCGTCCAGCGGCGGTCCGCCCCCCATTCCCTCTTTGGCGGCGTGCCCGGACCAGACGCCATAGGTCGATTGCCCGGTGTCGCTTTGCGTCTCGCGGACCAGCGCCGCCGCCGGAATGAAGAACTTCGGCTTGACGATGATCTTCCCGTCTTCCGTCTGCCCGATCATGACGACGGCGGTAATGTCGTCCTTGTCCGCAAGGTCAGCGCCGACGGTGCATTCCAGCCCGTGGAAGTCGGACCAGTCCAGCCCTTCAATCGTCGCCTTCTTCCATTGCGCCGGGGACAGCCACCCGCTGGCGGCGTTCAGCCAGACGTTCAGGCGCTTCGTCAGGAACTCGCCAAGGCTTTCCGGACTGGCCTTCGCCTCAATCGCATAGCCGCGCAATTCCGACAGATCGACGGCGCTGCCCAGCATCGGGTTCGCCTTGCGCCAGTTGGCTTCGTCGAAGGGATCGTCCCCTTCGTCGATTGTGAAGATGATCCCGAAATAGTGATCGGCAGTCACCGCGCCGTTCAATATCTTGACCAGCAAGGTCCGCTGTTCATAGCAAACGCCGTGGACGTTATAGCCCGCCGTCGTGATCATCCACATTAGCGGCTGTTTCCGCGCGCCGAATGCGGACCGGATCACGTCGAACAGGCCGCGATCCTTGTGCGCGTGAAGTTCGTCCAGGACGCCGACGTAGGGGTTCCATCCGTCTTGCGTGGACGACTTCGAATTGATCGGCTGAACCGATCCGCCATTGTCGCCGCATGTGATCGACCGCGCCCACGCCTTCAGGGCGAAGGCTTCACGAAGCGCGGCGGTGCGATCCACCATTTGCTTCGCGGGCTTGAAGACCTTATCGGCCTGGGCACCCGTCGTCGCGCCGACAACAATGTCCGGCCCCAGCTCGCCTTCGCAGGTGAGGCAGTAAAGCACAATCCCCGCCGTCAGCGTGGACTTCGCGTTCTTCCGGGCGACTTCGATATAGGCGCGGGTGAAGCGCCGACGGTCATCCGACTTTCGGCGGAAGCCGAAGACATTGACCAGCACGAAGGTTTGCGCCGGTTCCAGCGTCAGCGTCGGCGTCTCCCATGAACCTTGCACATGGGGCAGTTTCTCGATGAAATCGCAGACGTCATCGCCGTGCCATTCGCTGAAATAGAACTCGCAGTTCCGGCGCTTGGCGCGCTTCAGATCGTCCAGAAACCGCCGCGCCGCCAGGCGGACGAACTCGCAATTCTCCTTTCGTTTCCGGTCCTTGACAGCGGCTTCCGCGAAGCGGACCGCCGTCTGGACGAACTCGCTTTCGAAGCCGTCAGCTACGCTTGCCGTTCTTCGCGAACGGGTTTTCGGTTTGCGTGACGCCATTCTTCGCCCCTTGGCGCACGCGCGGTCCCGCTATGCCGAGTAGTTCGCGCATCCGGCGAAGCTCCGTCAGGTATGCAGCGGGCGGCGGTTCGCCAGCAATGAACGCCGCACGGACCAGGGCTTCGGTCGAACAGTAAGTCGCGAACAGCGAGCTATCGACTTCCGACACGCCCGAAACCATGACGCGGCTGATTTCTTCCATCCAAATGTCTTGCGCCGCCGGGGACATGTAGTCCGGCATGGAAGGCGGATCGCCAGCCGTGATCAACTGGACCGCCCCGCCCCCGTCGCGGTCCGGACGAAGTGTTCCGCGCTTGGCTTTCGTGACGGCTGTCTGGGGCTTAGGTCCGGGTTTCATGTTCTTCGACTGCCACGTCAAACGGCACGGGACTGATCCAGCCCGCCAGTCGCATGACGGCAATCGCCACCTTCAGCCGGAAGTTAAAGAGGCGGACGCCCTTCAAAGTGACGGAAACCGACAAGCGGCCACGAACGATGTTGTTAATGTCAAGAGAAATCGACGCCACGACGGACCCCCTATCTGGAGAATTCAATTGCGCCGGAAAGTTCAATCTGACTGCGCAAATTTTTGACCCCACCCCCGGTCCGGAAGGCTGGCGCTCCCAGAGATTAAGACCCCCCTTGGGGTCCGCGTCTCCGGTGACGCCAGCCTTTGCGATTTCGGTTGTGTTCAGATCGACGGATGGACGGACATATGGCCCGCTTCCGGTTGCGTTTCACGCCGCGCGCTTCAGCGCCGCGACGACTGGCCTTCCCGTGCCGTCTTGGCCCGATGGCATGGATCACAGAGCGGCTGAAGATTGCCTTCAGCGTCAGTCCCGCCCTTGTGCTTCGGGACAATGTGATCGACCGTCGTGGCGACGACTGATCGGCCTTCCTTCCGACATGAACGGCAAAGCGGCTCGCCCTTCAATATCCGCGCCCGAAGCTGTTCCCAGTCCCAGCCATAGCCGCGTTCGGTTCGCGTTCGCCGTGTGGTGGCGGACCAGCCCCGTTTCCTGGAGGGGGGGCGGGTTTGAAAATTGGGGGGGCGCTTCGCCACGAAAGGGAGGGCTAGAAAAAGAAACGCCCGGAACGGAACACCGCCGCCGGACGCAACTTCAAACGATGACTGATCACTAACAAGTCCATGTGCGTTGTCAATCATTTCCCGGCTGAAGACTGTTGACGATCATGCCGCTTGCTTCCCGACGACATGAGCGCCGATCCCGATCAGCAAATAGTTCGCGGCGATCTTGAATGCCGACGACGCTTTCCGCTTCGCCCGGTCCGCGCAGACATGGGGATAGACGCGCTCGCCAATGGCGGCGAAGCTGTCCCCGTCTTCCATCACGCCGTCGAACACGGCCCGCACGTCATTGTCGGGAATGAAGCCGCGCGCCCAGTCCACGTCCGAACGCGCCTGCATGGCCGCTTCCGTCGTCGGAATGTGGTGCGCCGCCGATCCGCCGCCGCTGCCCGACGTGTCCAGGCCGCACTTGATCAAGCCCGACTGGGCGAGCGCCAGCCGATCCGCATACCATTCAAGACAGGCGAACACGGTCCGGTCGATCACCTTGGACCGATAGAGCGTTTCGAAATGCGGCACGCGGCGGACAGCCTTGTGACGGCGCAGCTCGCCCCGGATGATCACTTCGCCATAGGGGTTTTCGACCTGGGCGACTTCGAACGTGCCGCGTTCCAGCCGCGCACCGTTGCTCACCGCCTGTTGCATGATCGGATGCGCCTGCCTCACACTGGGCGCGCTGCCCGGTGCCCGCTTCGTCCTGTTCTTCTTCCGTGACTTCGCCATTGCTATTCCCGTCCTTCCCTGCCGGATTGTCCTGATTGCGCCTGATCGACTTGAAAGCGGGTCCAGCGCACGCCGGACCCAAGGACGGCGCGCGCCGCCGCCATGATCTTCGGTTGGAAGTGATCTTCGATCCATGATCGCTGAAATTCGCTGGACGCGATCACCACGACGCCGGGCGCGTCCCAGATCACGGCGACAGGTTCGATCCACTGGTCATAGATAACCGCGCCCAGCGCGCGGCGAAGATGCTCCCTGATCGCCTTGGATCGTTCGTCTTCGTTCGCCTTGGCGGCAACCGGGCGCGGCGGGCGCGCGGGTGACGATCCCGACGGCTTCGCCGGGGCAAGGTGCGCGAAGCTGACGCCCGCCTTCGCGTCCCGCATGATCTTCGAATGATCATTGATCAGCCACTTCGCCAGCGCAGCGCCCCAGTCGCGCTTGCAACCGATAGCCCGCGTCTCCGTCTGCCAGTGCAGGCGGAACGTCTCGCAAACCGCCTCATAGGCACCGGACGGCCATTGCCGGACCAGTTTCCCCGCCATCGGCTGAAGCTGGTCCGCTGGCGGCGGTGCCCAGTCTTCGGGAAGCCGGGTTCCACGCGAACCACGCCTGCCAGCACGCCCAGCCGGTGCCTGTCCTTCCCCCTTCGATCCATCATTGAAATCGGGGGCAGGTGAACCCCTGGGGGTCTTAACAGCTTTAGCTGTTAAGGGGGGTAGAAGGTTAGAAACAGGTTCCGTGTCCCTATTTTGGGACTGTTTCCGGGAAGAACCGGAACTGTTCCGCTTTTGGGACTGTTCCGCTTTTGGGACTGTTTGCGAAGCGGGATCGGCGGACGCGCCTTCAACCCCCGCCGCCAGCCGATAGACCTTCACCTGAAGCGTCCGCCCGCGCCGCTCGCCCGTGTCTTCGATCAGCGGGAACATGCCGTCTTCCAGCCGCTGAAGTGCTGCGATCACGGTCTTGCGGTTCAGGTCGCTGAAGTCGCAAAGCCATTGGATCGACGGGAAGGCGCAATGGTTCGCATCGGCGCACGACGCCAGCCCCAGAAGGACCAGTTTCGCGGATGCTGATCCGGGGCGTTGCTTCGCCGCCCAGCTTTGGGTTTCCCAGCTCATGCCGCCGTCCTTTCGAACAGCAACTTCGGTTCCAGCGGATGCTTGTCGGATCGCGGGCGCGACGGAACGGACCACGACTTTCCAGGCGTTTCGGCAATGACCTTCCAGCCAGCGGCGGCAAGTGACGTGCCGGGTTCGGACTTCAGGATATATGTCCCGATCCGGGTATAACCCAAAGCGAAGGCCGCACGCGCCGACGCGCCATAGAGGAAGGAACAGGCGTTCGGATGCCCATTCGTGCAAAGCCGCGTCACTTCCAGGGTGAACCCATCGTCACGGCGGCGGGCGACGGGACGTCCGACGATCACAACGCCGACAAGTTCGCCGTCCGCATATGCCGCAATGCTGAACTTGTGACCGACGGGGGGCGTATGGTGGCGATGATGCACCTTCACGAACGCGGCGGCGTCCCTGAACGAAATAGGGGCGGCGACCAGTTTCATGCCGCTTCCCCGAACAGGCTGGGCTGATCTGACTTTGCAGCGGCGGCGGGGTTCAGCCAGAGAACTTCCGTCCGGGCACGGGCACCGTCAGCCAAGGCCGCGCGCTCGATGCGCTGCCAGCCGCGCAAGCGATCATCGTATAGCGGCGCGGGATAGCCAGACAGTATCACCATGCCGGAAAGGCCCGTCAGCGCGTCCAGAAGCTCGATATGGTCTTCCACCGTCAGTTCGTGCCGATAGGTGTTTTTCGGCGTCGTCGAACCGACGCTGGACTTCGACCTGGTTTCCGGAAGATAGGGCGGATCGACGTAGTGGAGCGTTTCAGGCCCGTCGTGTTGCCGCATTACGTCCACCGCCGGGCGGTTCTCGACAATGACGCCTTTCATGCGCCTGATCACGGCTTCCAAGGCTTCAGGATAGTTGCCCCAATCTTCGGCGGGCGTCGTGCCGGATCGCGTGCTGTTCGAACGAAAGCCCGTGCTGTTCGCGGTCGCTCCACCGGACCCGAAGCCCATAAAGCTGCGCGCGACCAAGCGCCGCGCCCTTTCCAGGGGATCGTCGCACGCTTCGTAGGCCGCGACGAATTCTTCGCGCGCGAATGGCGTCAGGCGGATCAGTTCGACCAGCCGGTCCGCGTCTGATTGACGCAACAGCCGGAACAGGTTCACGACGTCGCCGTCCAAGTCGTTATAGACCTCGCAATAGGCCTTCGGCTTGCGCAACAGCACGGACCCCGCGCCGCCGAACGGTTCGACATAGACACGGTGAGGCGGGAAGTGTTCAATGATCCACGGTGCCAATAGCCATTTGCCGCCGTGCCAGCGCAGCACCGGGCGCGAAGGTTTCGTCATGATGTTCCCTGCCTTGCCGCTTCTTCGGCGGCGCGTTCCCTGATCCAGCGCGCGGCTTCCCGCGCCGCCATGAACTGGCTGGGCGACAGGCTCCCCTTCCGCATGGCGGCAAGATCGGATGCGATCTGATCTTCCACGATTGCCCGCGCTTCCTTTGCCCGGAAGCCGTCGATTTCCGTCAGGCGGGCATAAAGCGGGCGATAGGCTGGCGGGCACCATGCCAGCCGCCGTTCGGTAAGCGTCCGGCCCGCCTGGACGCGCGAAGGGTGCCCGGCGGGAAGCGGGCGGGCGAAGCGCCCTATATTGTTCAGCGCCTTGCCCAGCGCCCGGCGATGCTCGATCATGTCCGGGCGGCGGTTGGCTTCCGTCATGCTCGCCACGCGCGCGGCGCGCTGATCGGGATCGGACCAGTTCTTCCGCATGGCCGCGCTGATCTTCGCCCGCGTTGCCGGGTTGCGCGACATGGCCCGTGCGGTGCAGCTCTTGCAGCGCGTGCCCTTGCGTTGCTTCGAAGGTGCCAGCGCAGTGCCGCAATCGGAACAGATCAGTGCGTCCGTCACGCGGCTTCGCCTTCCGGGGTGATCAGCGTCACCACGACGCACGAACGCGGTTCGTCATGAAGGACGTTCACCGTCTGGAAGCGGGCGTCGTCGCACTTCAGCGCGTCGGCGATCCCGTCCCGCCCGGCCTTGAAGCTGGCGGGAACATTGTCGTCGTCGCGGCTGGTCCGATCCGGCGGGAAGAAGTCCAGCCGCACGGCGATCTTGCCGCCGCCAGCCGCATAGGCGGGAACCTTCAGCTTCGCTTCCAGCGCCAGCGCCCAGCATAGGCGGCGATAGGTCTTCGCAATCGGCGACCGCTTCGACCAGTGCCCGCGCCAGTTTGGCGACAACTCGACCGGGGGGAACGGCACGATCACACGCCCCAGAACTTCGGGACCGGCTGGCAGATCGGCAATGTCATCCACCGGCTTCGGATCGGGGCGCGGACGCGGCGCGCGCTTGGCCTTCTTCGGCGCGTCGCCGCGAGACAGGCCAGCCGCCCAGTTCTTGCCGCCCCTTCGGGATTGCTGGAAGATCGCGCGCTTCACCATTGCGCCGCCCTCGCATCGCGGAAGGCGTCACGGGTGGCCTTGCGCAAGCCCCGCAGCGCCTTGTCAGGGTCCGTCATGCACCGCGCGAACAGGTCGGCCGCCGCGATCACGTCCTTCGACGGGCGAGCATTGCAGACGCCCTTGATCTGGACCGCGCGGACCCGACCCGGAAGGACCATGAATTCGGCGGTCGCCAGCCGCTTCCCGTCCTTGCGGATGGAATAAATCCGGGCGCGGCCAGATTGAATGTCGCGGTAATAGCTGGCGACGCAATGGTGCATCGCCTTGCCTTCGATCACCAGCGCGCGAAGGGATCGCAGCGCATGGAATTCGAAGGTTGTCCCGTCCCGATCTGGCAGAGACACTTCCGCCGGGAACGGCCCATAGGGGACGTCCTGATCATATGTCCCGTCATTGATCCGGTCTATGTCGGCGTTCGCCAGGGCTTCGTGCCACGCTTGCGTCTCACGGATCAGCCGGTCCCACGTCCAGCGCGCGTTCCACTGGTCCCGGTTGCAGATCAGGAAGTCCGCGATCTGTTCCGATTGCAGCCCTTCCGCCGGATCGCCCGTCCGCCCGTGGCGGGACAGCGCCAGCATGGCCCAGCGCAGGATCGGCGCGTTCGCCTGTTCGTCGGGCGCACGGCGCTGAAGCACGGTCCAGAGAATGTCCAGATCGCCAAGCCAGTGCATGTGCCGCGTGGGCAAGTCCGGAATGGCCTGGCTGATCGTCGAAGGATCGACCAGCCGCGTGATCGCCTGAAGGATAGACCAGACGCCGGGGCGGATCGCCTTGGCGGATATGGCGCGCAGCGGATAGGCGACGCGGAACGCCTTCATGACGTCCTTCAGCTTCGCACCGCGTTCGATCAGCGGGCGGAAGTTCATCGCAACATAGGCGCGCTCGGCACGCTTCGACGCTTTGCCGCCGAAGGTCGCCGCCAGCGCAAGGACAGGTGCCTGTTCCAGATATTCCAGCGCGCGCGGATGCAGCGCCGCCAGCCAGATCGCGGCGGGCTGCACGCCCTGATTGCCGAACATGGCTTGCGCCTTGCGGGTATTGAGGGAAACCCAGTCGTCGAACGGAAGGATGCCGTTCAGGCTGGCTTCCATTGCGATCTGGTTTCCGAATGTCTGTGCAAGAACTCCGTCGCGGAATTCACCTTCCCCGCCACGGCTCATTCGGATTTCTCCGATGCGCGTTCGGCCCGATCACTGGCGACGGGGCGCTGGCACGGCGGGTCCAGCCACGGACTGGGCGGAAGCCCCATGTCTTCGCGCATCTTCCGGGCGACTTCGAGAACCTTCAGCCGCTGGGCGGAATAGCGGACACGCACGAACCGGCCCCGCGCGTCGCGCGGTTGCCCGCGTTTCGCCGACGCGGTGAACAGGCCAAGTTCGCGCGTGCCCGACACGGCTATTCAGGCTTGCCGAACAGCAAGGGCAGATCGGTTTCGACGCGGACCCGCTCGCACGCTTCGCGGAAGCTGTGATCGAACGTCCGGTCCGCCCGCCAGAGCTGATAGAAGAAGACCAGCCCGCCGGGGGTCTTGCGATAGCGAAGCCGCGCCGCCAGCCGGTAGATCGGCCCCTGATTGAAGACCGGAATGCCGATCAGGAACAGTCCCGGCACGCGAAGCGGTTGTCCGGCGTCGTCCACATGCTCCGCGACGAACTGGACCTGGGCTTCGCCAGACTTCAGATTGATCGCTTCCTTGACGGCGGACCGTTCGTTCACCTTCAGCCCGACGGACAATTCGATCAGCTTGGAAGGGCTTGCGATGGACCCGCCGACGGTGTTGACGAACCGCTGCATTTCTTCCGGAAGGCTGTCTTCGCCGGGGATCAGGTCCAGAACGTCAATGATCCGGTCTTCCAGGAAGGCGGCGAATTCGCCCATGCTGAAGGCCTCGCCGTCGCTCTTGATCCACGCCTTCCATTCGTCGGACAGCGGGAACTGGAACAGGGAGCGGTGAAGCCCGAAGCGCGGATCGGCTTCGGCCCCGGCGCGGTGATAGTCCAGAACCGCCGTGATCGAAGGCTTCGACCTGTCGTCCACCGCGAACAGGGCGCTGTCCGCGTCCTTGAAGCGGTTCACATGGTCGATCAGGCTTTCAATCGCCGTCAGTTCCGCCGTGCCGTGCCGTGCGGAAGGCGAGCGCCGGTATTCGTCAAAGACTTCGCTGGGGACCGGCTTCGCGCCGTCCTTCGTGATCAAGGCAAGGGCTTCGACGCCCGTGCCCGGCTCTTGCAGCGTGATCAGTTCGGGTTCGCTGTAGTCTTCGATAATCGCGCGGACTTCGGTCGCGATACCTCGTTGTTCAGCCAGATCGGCCATGTCGATTTCCTTCCTTCAGGTTGAAGTTGTGTGGATCAGGCGTCGCGCGCAGCCGACGCCCCAGAGACGTCACGAATGCCGAACAACTGCGATTGTCCGGGGCGCGTGCGTGTCATGCGGTGATCTTCCGTCGTCCACATGATGGACTTCGGGCGTTTGACTTCAGGCTGGGCGACCTTGAAGTTTGCCTTGATTTCGGTGACGCCGCCTTCCTGGGTGAAGTCCAGCGAGATAGTCACCTTGCCCTTGGCCTTGCCGCCGTTGTTCCATGCGTGTTCGTGCATGGCGGCGGACAGTTCCTTGATCGCCTCATAGCAATCGGCGTCGAACTGCCCGTCTTCCAGCGACCGGACGAATTCGCCCATTGTGTTGCAAGCGCCGGGGACGTGTCCGCCGTCAGCCGCCTTCTGTGGCTGATCCAGCGTGACGTCCGACGCCTTCACCTTGTCGTTCATGTCACTTGCTCCCTATGATCCGCCCCGCCAGCCGGGCGCGGTTGTGGTTCCATCGCGGGGAAATGGCGTGAACAGGTCGCCCAAGACGCCGAAGCGCCCGGTTCCTGTTCAATGCGCCGAACCGCTCCCCGCGATGGATTGCAGGACTGGAAGAAGCGCGGATGCGCGTTCGGCGAGCTGCGCGCGCTCGCGCGGCGAAAGCCGTCCGTCTTCCAGAAACTCGTTTCCGTCGGCGACCAGCCGGGCGGATTGTGACAGCGCGCGAAGGACGGTCGCATCGGGGCAGACGTCCAGCGGCTCCGCGCCGAAACCCATGTGGCGGGCGACGCGGGCGAAGGCATCGGGTGGCAGGATAGCGAAGACGCGCATGAACACGTCCAGCGGCATTTCCGGCCCGTCCGTCTCGACATAGGATCGCAGCTTGCGTTCCTTGTCCCCGGTGGCGGCGGCAAGGTCCGCCCAGGAAATGCGGCGACCATGCCCGACGAACAGGCGCAGCGTGTCGCCGATCAGCGTTTTTACGCTGGGGACGGAAAAGTCGGGCATCATTTCCATGTGCAAGCCCCGTCGCGGCGCGCATTGTCGGCGCATGGAACACGAAGACGGTTATGTGCCCGGCGGGGCTGGGGGATCGGGGGGGAAGCCCCGCCGGGCGTGCGACCCGGAACGCGCGGCTGAATGCCGTGGTGCGCGTTCGCAGGGAACTGAAGAAGGGAAGCCATCATGCCGCCGCCCTTTGCGAATGCGGGCAATCGACAAAGGTGCAGGCCTTCGGAAGCTGTTCATCCACCCGCCGGTCGCAGACGTCGCAGACGATGATCCGTTCAGGCGTGACGACGGGCGCGGGATCGGGCGGGATGAACTGGGAAAGGTCCAGCCGCTGGCCCTTGATCCGCAAGGCAGCGTCAATGATCCGCTGCCAGTAAACGGCGGGGATATTGCCCCGGTTGCGCCACTGGCGGACTTTCACGCCCGGTTCGCCAATGTCCGAAGCCATCGCTTCGGCATTGTGATCCCAGACGGCATAGATGGGCTTCAGGTGAGACATGGGGGCATTAATACAAAGCGTATTAGCCAAGTCAATACCGCATGTATTATTACATTGTGTATTGCCTGCCAATGACGGACGAAATGGCAGATCGGTTGCGCAAGGCGCGGATTGCGGCGGGCTATGAAAGCGCGTCGGCGGCGGCGCGCGCCTATGGCTGGAACGCCCCGGCTTACACGCACCACGAAAACGGGACGCGCGGGATCACGGTCGAAGCGGCGAAGCGGTATGCCAGGGCGTTCCGGGTCAATCCGGGCTGGCTTCTGGCGCTGGACAAGGTTGAGGTTGCACCGGCTGAAGCCAGCCGTGAAAGGATCGTGGAAGTGACGGGATCGGTTGCCGCTGGCGTTTGGCGGGAAACGACGGAATGGCCCCAGTCGGACCGCTTCGAAATCGTCGTCGGTCCCTCACCCTTCCCCAAGGCCCGCCGCTTCGGCTTGCGGGTGGACGGCCATTCAATGGATCAGGTCTTCGCACCGGGGACGTTGCTGGATTGCCTGTCGATCTTCGATCTGGGGATAGAACCCGCCAGCGGCGATCTTGTCATTGTGGAGCGCCAGCGCGCCGATGGAATGCGCGAACTGACGGTGAAGGAATTCCAGCGCGACGATGACGGGCGCACCTGGCTTCTTCCCCGGTCCACGAAGCCCGAATTTCAGGCACCTATCGAAGTCGGCCTGCCCGATCCGGACCATGATGACGACGGCTATGTCCAGGTCATCGCCTTCGTGATAGGCTCTTACCAGCCGCACGCTTCGCGGCTTTTGCGCATGGCAAGGAACCCGATCCCCGAATAGACCGCCTTATGATGAACTGGGTATATCTCCTTTTCGGCTTGCTCACCGTCGGCACCATCGCCGCCGTGGTTCTTGATGACGTCCGCTGGCGGATAACCCAGCCGGACCGCCCCAGCCCGCTTTCCGGCCTCACCTTCGGCGATGCGCTTCTGATCGCGCTCTATGTCGTGCCGATCATGCTGGGGATCGTGCCTTTAATACATTTGGTATTGACTAACTAATACACTCCGTATTAGCAAGGCTCCGACGCCGGGTTGACCGGCCTTGGAGGAACTTGCCGTGTCGAACCAACTGTCGGACCTATTCCGCTTCGCGGAACTCCCCCCAGCCGAACAGGACTTGGCCTTGCGCAAACTGGCGCACCGGCTTGACCGGCTGACGGCGCGCTTCGCCTATGCGGTGATCGCGGCAACCGCGCTTCTGTTCGTCTTCCACGGCATCCGCTTCGCAGCTCGCATCTGGGGGCTGGCGTGATCTATTCCGAAGCCGCCTATTTCGACGGGGCACCTGTCGCCCATTGCGCCGCACGCGAAGACTTCCTTCGTCTCCGTCGCATCGCCGCCCAGTCCCGCGCCGCTGAACGCGCGCGTCGCGTGCCAGCCGAAAGGTCAATGGCATGAGCGACGAACAGATGATGCGCGACTATTGCCAATCCTATTTCGCGGTTCACGGGGACTTTCCCGTGATCATGCGCGATGCTGGCGGGCGGTTCCGGATCGACACGAAGACCGGCACGGGGCGGGACTACACCCGCCGGGACGTGAAGAACCTTCTGCGCGGACTGAAGGCAATGGCGGCAAGGCGCGTCGTCAGGATCGACGCATGACCGCGCTGATCATCACCGCAATCGTCGCCCTGAACGTCGGCTTCGTCGCTGGCGCTGCATGGCGCGGCCTGTTCCACGAAGCGGAAGGGGCGGATCGGTGAACGTCGCCGTCTCGCCCACGCCCCGCCAGATGGACGTCCTTCGCTTCATTGCGGGCTATCTCGAAGCATCCGGCGGCGTTGCGCCCAAGTATCGCCAGATCGGCGAAGCGTGCGGGATTGCGGGCATGGGGCAGGTTTCCCGAATGCTGGGCGCGCTGGAAGAACGCGGCTGCATCCGTCGTCTGCCGGGCAGGCATCAGGCCATAGAGGTTCTGGCAAGCGTGTCGATCCCGCGCGGTCCAGCCGGGGAACCGCTCTATTTCGTGCCACTCGGCACGTCAGCGGGCGAAGCATCATGAACGCGGGTGCCACTGCCCTGGGCGTTCCGGCCGCCACGGTCCAGCTTCACGTCGCCGATCTGACGCTGGACCTGATCTTCCGGCGTGCCAGCCGCGCCGGGCGGCGCGTGTTGCTGCATCCGCGCGAATGGGACGTGCTGGTCTATTTCGCATGGAACCGGAACCGCCCGATCACCGCCGCCGAATTGCGCCGCCACGTCTGGGAACAGGATCACGATCCGAAGACCAATTCCGTCGCGGTCCACATATCCCGGCTTCGGGACGCGGTGGACCGCGATTTCGACCAGCCGCTGATCCACACGATCCGGCGCGGATCGCGCTTGAACTTCTATCTTTTCACGGACCAGCCGCAAGTGCTGGAAGCATGGGGGAACGCATGACTGAAGACCGCGAACAGGGCGACCGGCTCTATGCCGCGCACCTGCTGAACCGCCTTGAAGGTTCCTCATTCGATCATCGGGACGTCGCCGTTCTGGCGCGCATCATTCCGCTGATCGAAGGCGACGTCCGCGATCTTCTGGGGCGCTACGCCGCCGAAGTCGAAGGCTTCCATTCCGTCGCGCCCGGCTCCGTCCGCATGGCGTCCGACCTGATCGAAGAAGGGGCGCACCGCCCAGCCGCTGAAGCAAAGGAACCGGCACAATGACAGACACGCGGATCATGCTGGCATCGGGCGCGCTGTTCGACCTGACGGACCCCGAAGGCTCCGAATTCACCCTTCAGGACATTGCCCACGGGCTGGGGCGGGTGTGCCGCTTCGCCGGGCAGACGAACCGCTTCTATTCGGTCGCCGAACATTGCTTCCATGTTGCCCGCAACGTGCCGCTGGAACACGCCCGCGCGGCCTTGCTGCACGATGCCAGCGAAGCGTTCATCGGCGACGTGACGCGGCCCCTGAAGGCGCTTCTGCCCGCCTATCGGGAAATCGAAGCGCGGATTGAAGACGCGATTGCCAGCCGGTTCCTGTCCGGCTTCGAACGGTCCTTTGTCGCCAGTGAATTCCCAGCCGATCCGCTGAAGGCCGCGCCGATCAAGGCCGTGGACAACGCCATGTGCGTCCTGGAAGCGCGCGAACTCATGCCGAACGTGCCGGGTTACTGGTCCAGCATCCCGGTCGATCCCGACGCATGGGATCAGGTCCGCCGCACGCGGCTGAATTGCGACCGGCCCGAATTCGCCACCGCCGCATGGCTGCGCGCATGGAGCCGCTACGGGCATCGGATCGAAGACCTGTGCGGGGAAAGGGCGGCGGCATGACGTTTCCGCCCTATCCCCTCGCATGGCCTGAAGGCCTGCCCCGGACCGAACGCAAGGCTACCAGCCAGTTCCGCACGTCGCTGTCCGCTGCGATCAGCAATGTGAAGAAGTCGCTGGCGGCATTCGGAAGCGACACGAACAAGCCGGTGAAGGACGTCGCGGTGACGTCGAACGTCGCCGGGATTGCCTTCGAAGCGCCGTCGGACACGGGCGTCGCCGTCTGGTTCGAATGGGACGGCGCGCAACGCTGCATCGCCGTGGACCGCTATCCCAAGGTCGAAGACAACCTTCAGGCAATCCACCACATTCTGGAAGCCCGGCGCACTGAAATGCGCCACGGCGGTCTTCATATCGTGCGCCAGACGTTCAAGGGCTTCGTCGCTCTCCCCGCGCCAGAAGGCAAGCGGGACTGGCGGACCGTGCTGGGGCTGTCCGGCGCGGTGACGGTCGATCAGGTCCGCGCCGCATTCAAGGAACGGTCGAAGTCCGCGCACCCGGACAAGGGTGGATCGAACGAAGCCATGTCCGAACTGATCCGCGCGCGGGACGAAGGGCTGGGGGCACTGGCATGACCCCGTGGCAATGGTGGATCGGCTCCTATGGCAACGTCGAATATGAAGATGCCTTTGAACTGGGCGACTTCACGTCTCGCGACGAAGCGATAGAGGCAGGGCGGAAGGAATGGCCGGGGAAGGTCTTCTATATCGTCGAAGCGCGGACTTCGACGGCGGCGAAGTATGCCGACGGTTCGTATGACGTCGTTCCGTTCTGTCGCCAGCGCAATCGCGAACTGATTGAGCCGGTCGCCAGTGTGGCGATTGATCAGATCGCAGATCACATTCGCGCGCGCTCCGCTGGGCTGATTGCGCGACGGGATCGCCTGAAGCCGCGATGGTGGCAATTTCGGCTTAAGCAGGAATGCGACAGTCTCGACGCGATGGCCAGCGAACTGGACCTGATCGTGGACGAAATTCAGGACATGACCCATGACTATTGAGGCCCAGCCGATCAGGGTCCAGCTTCGCCGCGTGAAGGGCTGGCGTATGCCGCCGAACACGGTGAGCGTTGCCAGGCCCGGTCCGTTCGGGAACCCCTTCATAGTCAGCGAATGCCGCGAAGCGGGCTTCGTCGGGACGGATCGGGAACTTGCCGCCCGGTGCGTCGCCGCCTTCGAAGCATGGGCGTTCTCGCCATACTGGCGGAACAACTGGGACGGCGAACAATCGGAAGCCGCACGCACGAAGCTGCTGTCCTTGCTGCCCGGCTTGCGGGGAAAGAACCTTGCGTGCTTCTGCCCGCTGGACCAGCCGTGCCATGCCGACGTCCTTCTGAAGCACGCGAACGGGGAAGTCGAATGAGCGTCCCCGGCCATGCCGCCCTTCGTGCGTTCGTCGCCTTGGAAAAGGAACCCGGCTTCCGCGTGGATCGCGGCATGATGCTGGGCGAAGGCGCGGCCTTCAGCCCGGACTGGCGCTATCGCTATCTTCTGTGGCGCATCTGGGACCAGTCACTGCCGATCTGGTCCTTCGGAATGCTGAACCCGTCCACGGCGGATCACCTGAAGCTGGACCCGACTGTCACGCGCTGTTGCAACCGTGCCCAGAACGGGGGAGCTGGCGGGCTTGTCGTCTGGAACCTGTTCGCATGGCGCGACACGGACCCCGCTGCCATGAAGCGCGCGGACGATCCCGTCGGACCGGGGAACGATCAGGCAATCCGGGTGGCCTTGGAGAACAGCGCACTGAACATTGCCGCCTGGGGCGCTCACGGCACGCACCGGGATCGCGAATTCTATGTCCGGCGGGACTTGGGCGTGGAATGCTATGATCTTCACGCGCTCGCCTTCACGAAGGACGGTCATCCGCGCCACCCTCTCTATCTCCCGGCCAACCTTGAACCCCAGCCGTGGCAGTTCTGGGGCTGACATGAAGCGGCCCGTGGACCCTTCAGTCGTGGACTTTGTGAAGGCGCTTGCGCGGGCGAACGCGGCGCGCGATATTGCGCGGCTGAAGGAAAGGGAAAAGAATGGGATCAGCCCAGATCAGATTGAACGGCGGTCCGCTTGACGGGCAGGTTCAGGCCGATCCTTCTTCCAATCAGATTGAAGTCGTGCATCGGGAACCTGTCACCATCTTCGAAACCAGCGTGGCGACACTGAAGCCGGGCTTCACCGTTGCCGGGTTTTACTTCCGGTCCATAGACAATCCCCAGCGGTTCGACTGGCGCGAACAATCGTCATGAAGACCGTCATCTATGCCCGCTTCAGTTCCACCCTTCAGAACGCCCGGTCGATTGAAGATCAGGTCGCACTTTGCCGCGAACGGTGCGAGCGCGAAGGCTGGGACGTCCTGGACGTCTTCACGGACTTTGCGATCAGCGGCGCGGCGGGGATCGACGAAAGCGCCCGTCCGGGGCTGAACGCCTTGCTGGCGCGCGTCGAAGCGGGCGGCGTCGATCAGGTCCTGGCGGAAGCGACCGACCGGATCGCGCGTCACCAGGGCGACGCCTTCGCCATTCGGGAACGCCTCACCTTCGCGGGTGCCCGGCTGTTCACCCTGTCCGACGGCGAAGTGACGGAAATCACCGCCACCTTCCGGGGCTTGATGGACGCCCAGTTTCGCAAAGACCTTGCCGCCAAGGTGAAGCGTGGACAGCGCGGGACCATATCCCAGAAGCGGTTCGCCGCCGGGATCGCCTATGGCTATCGCAAGGCAAACAGGCTGGACGGCAACGGGGAACTGATCCGGGGCTTGCGCGAAGTGGACGAAGATCAGGCTGACGTCGTGCGGCGCATCTTCCGCGAATTCGCAGCGGGCTTCAGCCCTCGCCAGATCGCCGACAGGTTGAACGCTGACGGCGTGCCAGCCGTCCAGCCGCGATCCGGCGGGAACAGTTTCTGGCGCGGGTCCACCATTTACGGGGATCGCAAGCGCAAGAACGGCATTCTTCAGAACCAGCTCTATATCGGCAAGCTGATCTTCAACCGGACCCGCAAGATCGTCGATCCGAAGACCCGCAAGGCGCTGATCCGGGCGAACCCGGAAAGCGAATGGCTGGTCCAGGACGTGCCCGAATTGCGGATCGTGGACGCGGACCTATGGGAAGCGGTTCAGGACGTGCTGGGGAGGGTGCAGAGCCGCCGCCCGGAACGGTCCCGCCGCCCCAAGCACATGCTGTCCGGGATCGTGCGTTGCGGCGTCTGTGGCGGTGCGTGGACGGTGATCGGGCGCGAACGCTGGGGCTGTTCCCGTCATCGTGAAGGCGGACCGGCGGCGTGCGGCAACAATCGCACCACGCGCACCGCGCCGATGGAAGAACGTGTCCTGAAGGGTTTGCAGGATCACATGCTGGACCCCGAACTTGTCGAAATCTATGTCCGGGAATATCATCTGGAACACGCCCGCCGGGCGAAGGAACTATCGCGGGAAAGCGACCGGCTGAAGAAGCGGCACGCGGACGCGGTTGCCAAGGTCGAACGCCTTGTCATGGCCGTCGCAGACGGCGCGGACGAATTCGTCGAAATCCGGGAAGTTCTGGGCAAGGCCCGCGCCGAACGCGATGCGCTCGCGTCGGAACTGGAACAGCTTGAACAGCTTCCCGTCGTCGCGCTTCACCCGTCTATCATCGCGGATTATCGCGCCCAGGTTGCCAAGCTGAACGCCGCGCTGGCAGAGAACCCCGAAGCCCGCCTTGAAGCGATCCCCAAGCTGCGCGCGCTGATCAACAGCGTCCACGTTCACCCGAAGCCGGACCGGGCGAAGGGCGTGACGATTGAAGTCACCGGCAAGCTGAACTCCATGCTGGCGCTGGCGACCGGAACGGACGCGCCCCAGCCGGGGGGAATGTCAATGTATGGTAACGATGGAGCGGGCGAAGGGATTCGAACCCTCGACCCCAACCTTGGCAAGGTTGTGCTCTACCCCTGAGCTACGCCCGCTCGCTGGCGCCAGCGGCGGCAGATCGAACATCGCCGTCGCTTGGGGAGGCGGCGCGATTAGCAGCGCCCGCCCCCACCCGCAAGGAGAAAATCGCAGCCTTGCCGCCAACGCCCGCGCGCGGCACATTGACCCTTCACTTTCGCGCCAAAGCCCCCAAATTGGGCAATAACGGGGCCAACGGCCCGCAACGGGCAGGAGCAACGCAACTTGGCAAGCATGGGCCTCAACCTCGACGAGCAGAAAGCCGTAGAGCGATTCCGCAGCACCGTGGTCGAACCGTCGATGGCAAACCTCGTCATCCTCGATTTCTGGGCCGAATGGTGCGGGCCGTGCAAGGCGCTGACCCCAGTGCTGGAAAAGGTCGCGGGCGAATATGCCGACAAGGGCGTGGTGCTGGCCAAGGTCAATGTCGATGAGGAACAGTTCATCGCCGCGCAGTTCCAGGTGCGTTCGATCCCCACTGTCTATGCCATGTTCCAGGGCCAACCGGTGGCCGACCTGACCAGCGCGCGCAGCGAATCGCAGCTTCGCCAGGTGCTCGATCAATTGCTGGCCAAGTTGCCGGTTGCGGCAGGGGCGGCGGCGGGCGCGGCGCAGCAGGAGGTCGGGCAATTCCTTGCCATGGGCGAACAGGCGCTGGCGGATGGCGATCCC
>LOEX01000106.1 GCA_001516125.1 Sphingomonadales bacterium BRH_c42 | reverse complement strand
TCTCCAGCCAGGCCGGTACAGGCCGCGGACGACCAGCCGGTGCAACGGGACCACGCCCCCGCCTCGCCGCAGCGCTCGATCCGGCTGCCGGTCGAACTGCTCGACCGGGTGATGAGCGGCGTTTCCGACATGGTGCTGGCGCGCAACGATCTGGCGCATCGTCTGCGAGAAGCGGGCAACCAGCCGATGATCGATGGCCCATTCGAGAGGCTTTCGACCATACTTTCCGATGTCCGCGATGCCATTACCCGCATGCGCATGCAGCGGCTCGAACTTCTGTTCAGCGCCTTTCCGCGGTTGATCCGCGACCTTTCCGCCGAACTCGGCAAGCAAGTTGCGGTCGAACTCGATGGCGGCGATGTCGAGCTGGATCGCGAAATGATCGAGATGATCCGCGATCCGATGACACATCTCCTGCGCAATGCCATCGACCACGGCATCGAATCCGCAGCCGACCGCGAACAGGCAGGTAAACCTGCGGCGGGCCTGCTCAGCATCGCGGCGCGCCAATCGGGCAACAAGATTATCATTGCCATCAGTGATGACGGGCAAGGCCTGAACGAGGCCAGGATTGCCGCCAAGGCTGTGGCGAACGGGCTGATCGGCGAGGCCGAGAGCCAGCAGATGAGCCGCGAGGAAATTTTGCAGTTGATCTTCGCGCCCGGACTTTCGACCGCCGACAGGGTGAGCGCCATTTCAGGCCGCGGCGTGGGTCTGGACGTCGTGCGCGAGAACATCGAGAGGATCGGCGGCAGTGTCAGGGTCACCAGCACGCCGGGTGCGGGTACGATCTTCTATCTGCGCATCCCGCTGACCCTGAGCATCATCACCGGGCTGACGGTGGAAGTCGCCGGGCAACGCTTTGCCCTGCCCCAGTCCTATGTCGAGGAAATCGTGCGGCTGGGCGGTGATACACTGTCCTACGCCAAGATCGGCGATACCTCGCTCGTGACCTTTCGCGGTGAACGCCTGCCCTGCCTTTCGCTGGGCGACGTGCTCGGGCTCGAACATGCCGTGCCCGAGACTGACCGCACGATGGTCATGCTGCGTCTTGCCAGCGGCGACCTGTTCGCACTGGCAGTCGATCAGGTGCACAACAGCAGCGATCTTGTGGTCAAGCCATTGCCGCGCGAGGTCATGGATACCGGGCTGTACGGCGGTTCGACGCTGCTCGACAGCGGGCTGCCGATCCTCCTTCTGGACATACCGCCGATCGCGACCCGCGCCGGGCTGGCATCGGATGCACGCGCCGCCGTCCACAACCGCCGACGCACAGAGCAGACCGAGACCGCGCAGGACGGTCTGCGCACTATCATGTTCGTCGACCACCAGGGCCGCAAGCGCGCCTTGAACATGGACCTTGTCCAGCGCATCGAAACCATCCCTGCAAGCGCGATCGAGCGCCAGGGCGACGTGGCAATGGCGGTCGTGGGGGACGAGATCCTGCCGCTGATCGGGGTCGAGGGGATTGCGCCAGACGATGACAAGGTAAGGTTGCTACGCCTGTCCGATGGCAACTCGGAATTGCTATATGCCGTCCGCGAGGTGGAGGATGCCGTGGCTCTCGACGGCGATCTGATTCCCACCGATCTCGATCCGCTGATCGAGGCGATCACCCTGGTCGGCGGTGAATCCGTGGCGCTGATCGACGGTCACGCACTGTTCGCCCGCCACGGAATTACGCCCAGGCGCACCCGCACCGTCAGTTGCCGCCTGCCGGAAGGCGAATGGGCACAGGGCATTCTTGCCCCGCTGCTGCGCACGGCGGGCTATACGATCGCTGCGGCAGGCGACGAGGCGGACATATTGATTACGCTCGATGATGGCGGCCACGCCGCTGAGGGCGAAACCACGACAGATCGCATGGTCAGGCTGCGCAGCCAGCCCGATGACGACGTAAGCCAGACGGAACGGACTGGTTCGATCTACCGCTACGACCGGCAGGCGCTGCTCGCGGCACTTGGCCGGATTGCCCGGGGAGAGGCAGCATGAACGAACTTCTGGTCATCGCCGTTATCGGCTCCCGGCGCTGCGCACTGCGCGCGCATGAGGTGCAATCGGTGATCGAGGTCGGAGAGGTTACTCCGATACCTCGCACTGCGGCGCATATCCTGGGTCTGTCGGCGCTGCGCAGCCAGGCCTTGACCGTGATCGACTGCCGCCTCTCGCTGGATCTCGCGCTTGATGGGCTGGCGACCGACGGACGCGCCGCCGTGGTAAAGGTGGCTGGTCATGCCTATGCCCTGCTTGTCGATGCCATCGAGGATGTCGAGGAGGCGCAATCGGCACCCACCCAGATTCCGGGCGGCTTCGGCGCCGAATGGACGCGCGTGGGCGCGGGCATGGTCGAAACTTCCGGTGGACCGGCGCTGCTGCTCGATGTCGCGCAGTTGGTGGCGGGGCATGCGCTCGAGCCCAAGGCGGCTTAATCGTATGGTTACGGGTCGGCCCTATCACTCAGGAAACTCCGCAACGGGGAACAGGTCGCCCGGGCGACCCAAGGGGCAAAGTCGCAAATGAAAACGTGCTTGATCGTCGATGATTCGCGGGTGATCCGCCGGGTTTCAAGGCACATCCTTGAATCGCTCGGCTTCGCCGTGGAAGAGGCCGAGAACGGCCAGGAAGGCCTGGATCAGTGTGACCGGGCGATGCCTGACGTCGTTCTGCTCGACTGGAACATGCCGATCATGTCGGGAATCGAATTCATCACCCAGTTGCGCCTTCGTCCCGATGGGGATAGGCCCAAGGTCGTATTCTGCACCACCGAAAACGACGTTTCCCACATCCGCGAAGCGATCAATGCGGGTGCCGACGAATATGTGATGAAGCCGTTCGACCACGAAACGCTGCAGATCAAGTTGCAGCTCGTCGGGTTCAAGTGAGGCCGGTCACCATGGATGCCCGCGCCCCGAGAATTTCTGAAACGATCGCGCCGGGAACGCCTTGTGCGCGCGCGATAAGGGTCATGATCGTCGACGATTCGCTGACCGTGCGCACAGTTCTTTCGCGGATCATCAGCGGCGACCCGGCAATGAACATTGTCGCCACCGCCGGCAGCGCCGAAAGCGCGCTGCTGCAACTGGCGAAAAGTCCGGTCGATGTCATCCTGCTCGATCTCGAGATGCCGGGAATGGGCGGACTGGAGGCGCTCCCCCGGATCCTCGAACGTGCCCGCAATGCCCAGGTGCTGGTGGTTTCCTCGCTGACCCGCGATGGCGCCGAACATACGCTCGCCGCGCTATCGATGGGTGCGGCAGAGACAATGCTCAAGCCGCGCCCGGGCGGGTTCGATGACGCCTACCGCGCCAGTTTGCTGGGCAAGATCAGGGCGCTCGGCGGACTTGAGGGGACCGAGGGCGACCAGCCGCGCAGTGAGGTCAGGGAACCAGGGGCGGCAATTCGACCGGAGATCGGCCGCAAACAGCCGCAGATCATCGCTTTCGGTGCCTCGACCGGCGGGATTCACGCCTTCAACATCATCCTGCGCGGCCTGCCTGCCAGCCTGCGCTTGCCCATCCTGGTGACGCAGCATCTGCCGCAGTCGTTCATTCCGGTGTTCGCGCGCCAGATCGAGGGGATATCGGGCCGCCCCGCGCAGATCGCCAGCGATGGCGCGGAAATCAGGCCGGGCGAGATCATGGTTGCAAGCGGCATGGGCCACATGACGGTCAAGCGGCAGGGGAACCGGGCAGTCACCATGGTCAGCAACGAACCGGCGGCGAGCGGTTGCATGCCCTCGGTCGATCCGATGCTGCACAGCCTCGCCAGCGCCTATGACGGACATGTCCTGGCGGTCATTCTTTCGGGAATGGGCCGCGATGGCGCGCTGGGCGCCGAACAACTGGCTGCTGCCGGCGGCACCGTGATGGCACAGGATGCCGCGAGTTCGGCCGTCTGGGGAATGCCGGGTGCTGTGGCCAAGGCGGGCATCGCCAGCACGGTCCTGCCTCCAGACGAGCTGATCGGGGCAATCCTGCGTGCGGTGGGACCGCGGTAATGGAATCGTGCGATGCTTCGCATCAGATCATTGCCGATCTCCTGTGCGCGCATACCGGACAAGAACTGACCCCCAGCCGCCAGTGGCGCGTCAAGACCGCGCTGGCCGGGGTCTTTCGCGAACGCGGCATCTCCAACGTCGATCAGCTTGCCTGTCTGCTGGCGGCGCCGGGGGAGCAGGATCTGATCCGCGACGTGATCGAGGCATTGCTCAACAACGAAACCTATTTCTTTCGCGATCGGCCCACCTTCGATCAATTGCCGGGCGACATCCTGCCGTTGCTGGCGCAAAGGCGGCAGCAGCGGCGCAAGCTTCGGATCTGGAGCGCCGGATGCTCGACCGGGCAGGAGGTCCACTCACTGGCGATCCAGTTTGCCGAGCAGGCCCATCTCTGGAAGGGTTGGGCGATCGACATCCTGGGAACCGACATTTCGCGCAAGGCTATCGCAGCGGCGGGAAGCAATCTCTACACCCAGTTCGAGATCCAGCGTGGCCTCGGGGTGGCCCAGATGCTGCGCCATTTCGACGAGACCGCCGATGGCTGGCACTTCCGCCGGGACACCCCCTGCACCATCCGCTTCCGCCGCCACAACGTGCTCGATGCCCCGCCCGAACCGGACCGGTTCGACCTGATCCTGTGCCGCAATGTCCTGCTCTATTTTGGCAAGGAGACCCGCCAGCGTGCCTTCGCCAGGCTCCATTCGGCGCTCGCCGGCGACGGCTTCCTGATGCTGGGCGCGGGCGAAACCGTGGTCGGCCACACGCGGATATTCGAACCATCGCAGAACCGGCCCAGCCTGTACCAGCCAGTCGATGCCGAGCCAGGCCAGCCGCTGCGGCTTGCGGGATAGGATGGAGGTCGTGGCGGACTGCCAGGCCATCGATGCCGCAAGGCAATCAAGGTAAATAACCGGTTTACGTTTCCTTAGAGGTTGCACGTTAAGGCCAGACAACAAAGCTCGGAAAACCGCGAGGGAAACGGGATATAACATGGGTCAGATTGTCAGGAGAGACCGGCTTGCGGCCGAATGGCTCGTCATCGCGCCCGCCGCGCTGCTGAGCGTCGCCTTTACGGCGGCGTTGACGGCGATTTTCTGGCGCGGCACCATTTCGCTGCCTGCTTCGCTGCTGATCGGCGGGCTTTTCGTTTATGCCGCCGCCTTCATGCTGCTTTATCGCATCGGCTGTAACAGGCTGCGCAAGCTTGAGGAGCTCGGTCGGACAGACAGCCTCACCCAGCTGCCCAACCGGCGCGCGCTGCATGCCGATATCCAGCGGGAACAGGCCGATGGCAAGGAGGTCGCGCTGGCCTTGGTCGATCTCGACGGGTTCAAGCGGATCAACGACCAGTATGGTCACTTCATCGGCGATCAGCTGATCCGCGATTGCGCGGTCATCATCGTCGACCTGTGCGGCGACGAAGCGCGTTGCTATCGCCTTGGCGGGGACGAATTCGCCATCGCCAAGTCGGGGCCGCTTGCGGGCACCATTCTGGAAGGAATCTGCCGCGGCCTGATCGAGCGCCTGTCGCGCCCCATCGCGATCGATGATCGCAGACTGACCGTGGGCGCGAGCATCGGGCTGTCGCGCGTACCGCCGGGTGGCACTATTGGGTCATCCGAGCTTCTGCGCCGCTCGGACGTGGCAATGTACGCTTCCAAACGCGGCGGACGGATGCGCTGCACCTGGTTCAGCGACGATTTCGACCGCAATCGCGAATCGCGCAGTGAGATGGAAGACGAATTGCGGCACGCGTTGGCGAACCAGGAATTCGTCGTGCACTACCAGCCGCTGGTCGATGCAGTGACGCACGATATCGTGGCGGCTGAATCGCTGGTCCGCTGGATCAGGCCCGACGGCAAGGCGATCGGCCCCAACGTGTTCATTCCCGTGGCCGAGGAAACCGGGTTGATCAATGCGATCGGAATCTGGGTGCTTCGCCGCGCCTGCACCGATGCCATGGCGTGGCCCGGCATCACGCTGTCGGTCAATATCTCTGCCGCGCAGTTGCGCAATCCGGAATTCCCGATCCAGTTGGGGTACATCCTCGAGGAGACCGGATTCCCCGCCGAGCGGCTCGAGCTCGAGATCACGGAAACCTGCCTGGTGCTCGACCCCGAGGTGGCGGAGCGCAGCCTGCGCGTCATCCGGCAGTTCGGCGTCAACGTGTCGCTCGATGACTTCGGGACGGGATACGCCTCGATCGGGTTCCTGCGCCAGTTCCGTTTCGAAAAGCTCAAACTCGATCGCTCGCTGGTGGTCGAGGCCGGCCAGGACGATGGATCGCTGGCGATGATGCTTTCCAGCGTCACCGTTGCCCGCGCCCTCCAGATGGGAGTCACCGCCGAAGGCGTCGAGACGCAGGAACAGGCGATTCTGGCGCGCACCGCCGGATGCGACCGTATCCAGGGCTGGCTGTTCCACAAGGCCATGCCGGCACACGAGATTACCAGCCATCTGAACACCGAAGAAGCATTGCGGCAAGGCGTGCCGCTACGAATGGAAGGCCAATCATGAGTTCGATCAACGATCTGACGAGCATGCCTCGGGCGGCAGTGGAAGACGAGCCCGAGGCAGCGGCCCAGCTTGCAACGCCGGGCTCACGCCTGGGAATGCTGCGGACCTGGTTCGAAAATCTGCCGCTGGCAGGCAAGGTCCAGGCGATCTTCGGGTCGTTTTTCGGACTGCTCGTCGCGCTGGCAATGGTGGTCGGCTTCGCAACCGCCGATCTCTATTCGAGTTACCAGGAGGCAAAGGAGGTCCAGCAGGGCGTATTGGCTTCGGCCGAGTTTCGCGGAACCGTCGGGCAACTGCGCTACAACTCCGTGCGGTTCATCCTGGGCGGCGAGGCAACGGCGCTCGACCGGCAGAAAGCCAGCTTCGAGGCGGCACGCGATCAAATCGCACAGATCGAGGCAGTCGCGCGCGAACACGTTGTAGCGCAACTGCCCACTGTCGCGCAGATCAAGGCCGATCTGGGCCGCTATTACGGCACATTCGAGGAGCTTCAGGCCAGTCTGGCCCGGGATGGCCGCAGCACCCGCTCGGTCGAACTGGCCTACCGGCTTTCGCGCGAAGGCGATGCGCTGTTCGACGATGCGGGCCGCATGCAATCCGATCTCCAGAAATTTCATCGGGGGCTAGAGGAACAGGGCATTGCCTCATTCCTCGGCCCGATCACCATACTCGTTGTGTTCGTGGCGGCGGTGATGACTACTTTGGTTGTTTTGCTGCGGGTATTCTCGCGCGAATATACGCGCAAGATCAGCCAGGTTGCCGGCGGCATGCGCCAGTTGGCAGGTGGCGACCACAATTTCGTCATCGAGGGCCGTGACCGTAAGGACGAGCTGGGGGAAATGGTCCGTGCGCTTCAGCAGTTCCAGCGCGCCAACGTCAGGTTGCAGGAATGGGCGCGCGAGCGCAGCGAACGGGCCGAGGAACAGTCTCGCACGCTCGACGAGCGGGCACGCGAACGCGAAGAGGCGGAATCCCGCAAGGCTCAGGTTCTGGTGGATCTGGCAGGCCAGTTCGAAAGGACCGTGGGCGACGTCGTCAGCGGAGTGGCCGCCGCCTCGGCGCAGCTCCAGACCACCGCGTCATCGATGGCCAGTTCGGCCGAGGAATCGGCGCAGCGCACGGCAGGCGTGTCGAAGTTCATGGAAGAAGCAAACTCCGGGGCAACCGCAGCCGCGGCGGCCAGCGACGAATTCGCCATGTCGATCGGCGAGATCAGCCGCCAGGCGGCGTCCTCGGCCGAGCTTGCGCGCAAGGCGACCAATTCCGCCAAGGAGGCAGACGTCACCATTTCAGCATTGTCCAGCTCCGCGGAGCAGGTGGGGCAGATCGTCGAACTGATCCAGACGATCGCCCAGCGCACCAACCTGCTGGCGCTCAATGCCTCGATCGAGGCGGCGCGCGGCGGCGAGGCGGGCCGCGGCTTTGCGGTGGTGGCCTCCGAGGTCAAGGAACTTGCGATGCAGACCAGCCGTGCCACGCAGGAAGTGGCCGCCCAGATTCGCGCCATGCAGGACACCACGGGTGCCAGCGTCAGCGCACTGCGCAAGATCGCCGATCAGATCGAGCAACTGGAGACGACCGCAGTCTCGATCGCCTCGGCAGTGGACCAGCAATCGGTCGCCGGGCAGGATCTGGCGCGGAGCATCGATATCGCCGCGACCAGTACCGACAAGGTTTCGGCGCACATAACGGAGCTGCGCGATCTCTCGCTTACGACCGGCGCGGCGGCCAGCCAGGTGCTGTCTTCCGCCACCGATCTCGAGGTGCAGGCCAAGACGCTGAGCGCACAGGCCGATGCCTTCCTCAGGTCGGTTCGCACCGGCCAGGGTTAGTCCGTATCGACATTCACGGCATCGGCCACGGTGACGCGAAGCTGAGGGGCGGACTGGGGGCACGCTTTTCGTGAACTCACATCTGGCATTTGCGCCAGCGAGCGGGCATAGGCGGCGCCATGCACGATATTCGCTTCATCAGGGACGATCCTGAAGGTTTCGACGCGGCGCTCGCCAGGCGCGGGCTTGAGCCTGTGGCGGCGCAGATCCTTGAGCTGGACCAGTTACGCCGAGCGGCATCTACCCGCTCACAAGAGGCGCAGAATCGCCGCAACGAGGCTTCGAAAGCGATCGGACAGGCGATGGCACTGGGCGATACGGCCAGGGCCGATGCGCTGAAGTCCGAAGTGGCCGAATTGAAGCAGACCATGCCTGCGCTGGAAGATGAGGACCGGCAGCTTTCGGCCAGGCTGGATGCCATGCTCGCCGTCATTCCCAACCTTCCCGCCGACGATGTGCCCGATGGCGCGAACGAGAGCGCCAATGTCGAGGTTTCGCGCTGGGGCACGCCGCGCCAGTTCGATTTCACTCCGCGCGAGCATGCCGACATCGGCCCGTCGCTGGGGATGGATTTCGAAACCGGCGCGATGATAAGCGGCGCTCGCTTCACCTTCCTCAAGGGTCAGATGGCGCGGCTCCACCGCGCGATCGGCCAGTTCATGCTCGACCGCCAGACGGGCGCGAACGGCTATACCGAATGCAATCCGCCGGTTCTGGTGAACGACGCGGCAATGTATGGCACAGACAAGCTGCCCAAGTTTGCCGAGGATAGCTTCAAGACCTCCGTTCGAAAACCCAACTCGGAAGTTTACGATGAGCTCATGGAGCACATTTCGACTAAGGGATGGCCATCGAATATCGATAAATATTGGCAACTCGTTGAACAGCTAAAATGGGAAGATCCAGCCAATCGCCGCTGGCTGATCCCGACCTCGGAAGTCAGCCTGACGGCCAGCGTCATGGGCGAAATTCTCGACGACAGCGCGCTGCCCATGCGGCTTACCGCGCTTACGCTGTGTTTCCGCAGCGAAGCGGGCGCGGCGGGCAAGGACACGCGCGGCTTCATCCGCCAGCATCAGTTCGAGAAATGCGAGCTGGTCAGCGTGTGCCGCCCCGAAGATGCGGCGAGCGAGCACGAGCATATGGTGCGCAGCGCCGAGGGCATTCTGGAGGCGCTGGACCTGCCCTATCGCAAAGTGCTGCTGTGCACCGGCGATATGGGGTTCGGCGCGAAGAAGACCTACGATCTCGAGGTCTGGCTGCCGGGACAGGGCGCGTACCGCGAAATCAGTTCGGTCAGCTGGTGCGGCGAGTTTCAGGCACGGCGGATGAATGCGCGATACCGGCCCGAAGGCGAACGCAAGACCGCCTTCGTCCACACGCTCAACGGATCGGGGCTGGCGGTGGGCCGCACGCTGGTGGCAGTGCTGGAAAATTATCAGCAGGCCGATGGCAGCGTTCTCGTTCCTGACGCATTGCACCCTTATTGCGGCGGCATGACACGGCTGGAGCCCGCCGCCTGATGAAAATCCTCATCACCAATGACGACGGTATCCACGCCCCCGGCCTTGCGGTGCTGGAAGAAATCGCGCGCGAGTTCTCCGACGATATCTGGATTTGCGCCCCGGCAGAGGAACAGTCGGGCGCGGGCCATTCGTTGACGCTCAGCGAGCCGGTTCGCCTGCGCCGTTATGACGAACGCCGCTTTGCCGTGAGCGGCACGCCCACCGATGCGGTAATGCTGGGGATGCGCAAGGTGATGGACAGCCCGCCCGACCTGATCCTTTCGGGTGTCAATCGCGGGGCCAATCTGGGCGATGACATCACTTATTCGGGCACCGTATCGGCCGCGATCGAAGGCGCGCTGGCCGGGATCAAGTCGATCGCGCTGAGCCAGGTCTATGCGCGCGAGGGGATGGGCGACGATGTGCCCTTCGCCGCCGCCGCCGCGTGGGGCGCGAGGACGATCGCCCCGCTGCTCAATGCGCCGCTGCCCGCGCGCAGCCTGATCAACATCAATTTCCCGCCCCGTCCCGCCGCCGAGGTCAAGGGCATCCGCGTGGTGCGGCAGGGTTTTCACGATTATTCACGCGGAACGGTGGTCGAAGGACGCGATCCGCGCGGCTATCGCTATTTCTGGTTCGGGCTCGATCCGATCGAGCATACGCTCGACCATGGAACCGACCTCGAAGCGATCGAGGAAGGCTATGTCGCGGTGACCCCGCTGCATCTCGACCTGACGCATTACTCCTCGCTCGGCGCTCTGGCCGAACGTTTCGGCAAGTAATGCAGGGGGCAGTACCCGCGTTTTAGGGCAAATAGGCGTGCACCAGGCCCATCGCGATATAGAACAGCAGCCAATAGCCCGCATCGATGAAGAACAGCGTGCGCGATTTCTGTGAAAACAGGTAATTGGTGCCGATTGCCGGGACGATGAAGCCCAGCGCCACGCCAAATGCTGTCAGCACCTTGACGCCGACCGAGAATTCGGCGCCCAATTCGGCATAGCTCTGGAACGTATGCGCGAGTACCCAGCTTGCCAGCAGAGAGAAGGCAAATGCGCCGCCATAGATCAGGCCCATGTTGCCCTGCTTGACCTGCTCTTCGCTGAGGCCGACCGCGCCCATCCATTTCTTGCCCATTATCGGGCCGTACCAGATGCCGCCCACCACAAAGCCCGCCAGCGCTGCCAAAACGACGCCCAGCCAATTTACCGCAAATAGATCCATCGAAGTACCCTCCCCGTTGCCGACCTGTTCGAAACAGTAGCGCATTTTGCTGCGCTGGTGTAGGGGGCCGCGCGCAATGTCCGTCACCACACTACCCGAACAGAAGAAAGTCGGCATGGTTTCGCTCGGCTGCCCCAAGGCGCTGGTCGATTCCGAACGCATCCTCACGCGCCTGCGCGCCGATGGTTATGCCATGAGCGCCGATTACGCCGGGGCCGACGTGGTGCTGGTCAACACTTGCGGTTTTCTCGATAGCGCCAAGGAGGAAAGCCTGGCCGCGATAGGCGAGGCGATTGCCGAGAATGGCCGGGTAATCGTGACCGGCTGCATGGGCGAGGAGGCCGATGCGATCCGCGCCGCGCATCCGCAGGTGCTGGCGATCACCGGCGCGCATCAATACGAGCAGGTGGTGGAAGCGGTGCACGTCCACGCCCCGCCATCGCAGGGTCCGTTCGTGGACCTCATTCCGCAGCCCACCGATACCGATATCAAGCTTACCCCGCGTCACTACAGCTACCTCAAGATTTCCGAAGGCTGCAACCATTCCTGCGCCTTCTGCATCATCCCGCATCTGCGCGGGAAGCTTGCCAGCCGCCGCGTCGATGCGGTGCTGCGCGAGGCCGAGAAACTGGTCGCCGCGGGCACCAGGGAACTGCTCGTCATCAGCCAGGATACCAGCGCCTATGGCGTCGATATCCGGCACGAAGAGCGCGAGTGGAAGGGCCACCCGGTGCGCGCGCACATGACCGATCTGGCGCGCGAACTGGGCGGGCTGCGCACGCCAGAGGGCGATGTGCCATGGGTGCGGCTGCACTATGTCTATCCCTATCCGCATGTTGACGCGGTGATCCCGCTGATGGCCGAGGGGCTGCTGACGCCCTATCTCGACATCCCTTTCCAGCATGCCAGCCCCAAAGTGCTCAAGGCGATGAAGCGTCCCGCGAACGAGGCCAAGGTGCTCGGACGACTCAAGAGCTGGCGCGAAATCTGTCCCGACATCGCCATCCGCTCGAGCTTCGTGGTCGGTTTCCCGGGTGAGACCGAGGAAGATTTCCAGTACCTGCTTCGCTGGCTGGAGGAAGCGCAGCTTGACCGCGTGGGTGCGTTCCGCTTCGAACCGGTGGCAGGCGCCGCGGCCAATGCGCTGCCAGATCCGGTGCCCGAAGCGGTCAAGGAAGAGCGCTACGCCCGGATCATGGAAGTGACGGAGCGGATCAGCGCGGCCAAGCTCGCGGCGAAGATCGGCCGGACCATCCCCGTCATCATCGACGAGGTGGGCGAGCCTGAAGCCGACGATTTCGGCGATGTCGCCATCGGTGCCACCGGGCGATCGCAGGCGGATGCGCCCGAAATCGACGGTGCGGTCTATCTGCGCGATGTGCCCGCAACGCTGGCGATGGGCGATATCGTCGATGTGATTGTCGAGGATGCCGACGCGCACGATCTTTACGGGGTAATCGGCTGAAGCTCGCACCGTGATGAATAGCTATGCAGGCCGCCATGCTGGCTATGGCGGGGGCCGGGGTGCGCTGCTAGGCTGGTTCAGACACATGGAGCAATGGCAATGAACTTTACCGCAGACCGGCTGCTGTTGTTCGGCGCGACCGGCGATCTCGCGCAGCGCATGTTGCTGCCCTCGCTATGCGCGCTCGACGCAGACGATCTGCTGCACGAAGACCTGCGGATCGTGGGCACCGCACGTTCGGGCCTGAGCGACGCCGAATTCCGCAATTTCGCGCGTGAGGCGCTGGAAAAACACCTGCCCGCCAACCGGCGCGGCGGCATGGCCGATTTTCTGAACCGCCTTTCCTACCAACAACTCGATGCGACCACGCTCGATGGATATGGCGACCTTGCGGCAAAATTGGGTGAGCCCGGGCAGGGGCTGGCGATATTCCTGTCCACCGCGCCCAGCCTGTTCGGCCCGACCATCAAGGGACTGAAGCACGCCCGGCTGGACGGGGCCAATACCCGCATGTGCCTTGAAAAGCCGCTCGGCACCGATCTTGCGACCAGCTGCGAGATCAATGACGCGGTGGCAGGCGCCTTCCCCGAAGACCGGATTTTCCGGATCGACCACTATCTGGGCAAGGAAACCGTCCAGAACCTGCTCGCGCTGCGCTTTGCCAACCTGATGTTCGAGCCGATCTGGAACGCGGCGCATATCGATCATGTCCAGATCACCGTTGCCGAAACGGTGGGGCTGGAAGGCCGGGTGGGCTTTTACGACGATGCGGGCGCGCTGCGCGACATGGTGCAGAACCACATGCTGCAATTGCTGGCGCTGGTGGCGATGGAGCCGCCGGGCAGCTTCGATGCCACCGCCGTTCGCGATGAGAAGGTCAAGGTGCTCCGCGCGCTGCGCCATGTCGGCAAGGGCGAGACCGTGACAGGCCAGTATCGGGCTGGCGCGATCAACGGCCAGGCAGTTCCCGGCTATGACGACGAGCTGGGCCGGCAATCGGACACCGAGACCTTTGTCGCGATCAAGGCGCATGTCGATAACTGGCGCTGGAAGGGCGTGCCGTTCTATCTGCGCACCGGCAAGCGGTTGCCCCACCGCGTGACCGAAATCGTCGTCCAGTTCCGCAGCGTGCCGCATTCGATCTTTGCCGCCAAGGGCGCGACCATGCAGCCCAACCGGCTGGTGATCGGTATTCAGCCCGAAGAGAATATCACGCTGTCGCTGATGGCCAAGGTCCCCGGGCTCGACCGCGAGGGCATTCGCCTGCGCCAGGTGCCGCTCAACATCGCCATGCTCGACGCCTTTGTCGGCCAGCACCGCCGCATCGCCTATGAGCGGCTGCTGCTCGACCTGATCGAAGGCGACCAGACGCTGTTCGTGCGGCGCGACGAGGTCGAGGCGCAATGGCACTGGATCGATGCGATCCGCGGCCTGTGGGGCGAAGAGGGCCTCACTCCCAAGACCTATACCGCCGGAAGCTGGGGGCCGAGCGCGGCGATTGCCCTGGCCGAGCGCGACGGGGTGAGTTGGCATGAGTGATCTGAGCCCCGTCATCGCCCGGGTAACCGCCCGTATCATCGAACGCTCGAAGCCGGGGCGGCAGGCGTATCTCGATCTGATGGACCGCGAGGCCGACCGTGCTCCCGAACGGACGCAGATTTCCTGTTCCAACCTCGCGCATGCCTTTGCCGGGGCGCTGGAGGATCAGGCCGCGATGAAGGCGGATCGCGGGTCCAACATCGGCATCGTCACCGCCTATAACGATATGCTGAGCGCGCATCAGCCCTATGGCCGCTATCCCGAACGGATGAAGATCTATGCCCGCGAAGTGGGCGCGACCGCGCAGGTCGCTGGCGCTACGCCCGCGATGTGCGACGGAGTGACGCAGGGGCAGGACGGCATGGAACTGTCGCTGTTCAGCCGCGACGTGATTGCGCTCAGTACCGCCGTGGCGCTCAGCCATGCGATGTATGACGGGGTCGCGTGCCTCGGCATATGTGACAAGATCGTGCCGGGCCTGGTGATCGGCGCGCTGCGCTTCGGCCATCTGCCGGTCATCTTCGTGCCCTCCGGCCCGATGCCCAGCGGCATCGCCAACAAGGAGAAGCAGAAGGTCCGCCAGCTCTATGCCGAGGGCAAGGTCGGGCGTGAGGAACTGCTCGCCAGCGAAATGGGCAGCTACCACTCGCCGGGCACATGCACCTTCTATGGCACCGCCAATTCGAACCAGATGATGATGGAGATGATGGGGCTGCACATTCCCGGCAGCGCCTTCGTCCAGCCGGGCACCAAGCTGCGCCAGGCGCTCGACCGGCAGGCGGTGCATCGCCTCGCCGAGCTGTCGGGCACGCGCGAGCGGACATTTGCGCGGTGCGTCGATGAAAAGGCGATCGTCAATGCCGCGATCGGCCTGCTCGCCACCGGCGGATCGACCAATCACGCGATCCACATCCCCGCGATGGCGCGCGCGGCGGGGATCCTGTTCGATTGGGACGATCTGGCCGAGCTGTCCTCCGCCGTGCCGCTGCTGGCGCGGGTCTATCCCAACGGCCCGGGCGACGTGAACCAGTTCCACGCGGCAGGCGGCATGGGTTATGTCATCGGCGAGCTGCTCGATGCCGGCCTGTGCCACGCCGACATCCTGACGGTGAGCGAGGGCGGGCTGGCCGATTATGCGCGCGAACCGGGCCTCGATGCGGACGAGAAGCTGCTGTGGCGCGAAGTGGGCCCGAGCATGGATGACAGCATGCTGCGCCCTGCATCCTCGCCGTTCCAGCCTGACGGCGGAATGCGGCTCGTCACTGGCAATCTGGGGCGCGGCTGCTTCAAATCATCCGCGGTGGAGCCCGAGCGCTGGACGGTTGAGGCGCCATGCGCAATCTTCGAAGACCAGGCTTCAGTTGCCGAGGCATTCAAGGCTGGCGAACTTGACCGCGATGTGGTGGTGGTCGTCCGTTTCCAGGGCCCGCGTGCCAACGGCATGCCCGAATTGCACAAGCTCACCCCGATCCTGGGCGTGCTGCAAGATCGCGGTTACCGCGTCGCTCTGGTCACCGACGGGCGAATGTCGGGCGCATCGGGCAAAGTGCCCGCCGCGATCCATGTTACGCCCGAGGCGTTTGGCGGCGGACCGCTGGCGCGCCTGCGCGACGGCGACGTGGTGCGGCTGTGCGCGGTAACTGG
>LOEX01000105.1 GCA_001516125.1 Sphingomonadales bacterium BRH_c42 | reverse complement strand
TGAGGCACCACAGCACTTTGCCCTTGGTGCGCGCAGCAATCCCGGCGGCGAAGAGCGCGGCGGCGGCACCGTCTATCGCGCCGTTACCGCCGCCCGCGATCTCGTGCAGCGCGCCGAGCGCCAGGCCTTCGCCGGGGAGTCGCGAATCCACCTCGGCAATTCCGAAGGGAAGCACCGATTTCACGCGCTGGCCTCTGCCTTCGATCTTTTCGATCTGCACGCGCAAAGACTCTATGGCGGGCTTGGGACGCAAGCTGCTTGTTGACCTCCGGGAACGGGTTTGGCATCATGTTCTCTATTTGTTCTTCTTAATCGACGCAGGAGTCAAGGGTCGATGCGAATGACCAGCTGACTCAGCGAGTCTGCTTGGCGTGGATGGGGCAGTTTTAAGTGTCGGAAAGCAGAATAGAGTTGTTAGCGGCCGGATAGTCGCGAAAAGTGTAACAAACAGTTGGGGGGTGGGAATGAGATGCGAATCAAACATGTCGAGATCGAAAACTTCAGGCTTCTGCGGCATGTCGCGATAGGGCTGGAAGAGCGAACGACGCTCATCGTCGGGCGCAACAACAGCGGCAAGACCTCAATCGCAGAGCTTTTCCGGCGGCTCCTTTCCGAGCGGACCTTGGCGTTCAAGCTCGAGGATTTTTCTCTGGGATGTCATGAGTGCTTCTGGATCGCTTTCGATGCATTCCGCAGCGGCGCTGCGCAGCTCGACGTTCGAGCGCACCTCCCATCGATCACCATCACGCTTGATATCGCCTACGATGTGGATGCTCCTGATCTGGGACCACTCAGCGAGTGCATCATCGATCTCAATCCCGATTGCTCGGACGCTCGTCTGGTTCTTACGTTCGGACCGCGAGCGACAGCTGTCGAAACGCTTTTCGCGGGGATAGTAGCGCCGGGCGACGATGTCGCCGCCGATCGTCTCGGTTTGTTTCGCGCTCTTGGAAGCCGTCTGCCGGCGGCCTACGCCTCGTCGCTCGAAGCCGTGGATCCCAACGACCCTACCAATCGGAAAGCCCTGGAACCCAAAACTCTTACCACGCTCATCCACGGCGGCTTCATCAACGCCCAGCGCGGGCTGGATGACGACACGCATCGCGAACGTGATGTGCTGGGCAAGGTCGTGGAGGTGCTGTTTCAGTCAGCGTTGACCGATCCGCTGGATCCGGAGAAACGCACCACCGCCGAACAGCTGAAGGCGGCCGTAGAGCAGATACAGGGTGATCTGCACGCCGGCTTCAATGCGAAGCTGACCTCGTTGCTGCCTACGTTCGATCTCTTCGGCTATCCGGGTCTGGCGGATCCCGGACTCGTCACGGAGACCAGCTTCGATGTCGACAAGCTCCTGAATGACCACACCAAGGTCCGCTATGTCGGCGTAAACGGCATCACGCTTCCCGAGACATATAATGGCTTGGGCGTCCGCAATCTCGTTTACATGCTTTTGCAGCTGCTGCGCTTCTTCCGGGAGTACCAGGCTACGCCGGCCGCGGCCGGGGTGCATTTGGTCTTCATTGAGGAGCCTGAGGCCCACCTGCACCCCCAGATGCAGGAAGTTTTCATACGGCAGCTCGATCAGATCACGAGCGCATTCGTGTCGCAGCTCAACGAGAACCGCCCTTGGCCAGTGCAGTTCGTCGTGACCACGCATTCGCCGCACATGGCGAACGAAGCCCGCTTCGAGGCGATGCGGTATTTCCTGTCTGTCGGAGATGGCGACGGCATCCGTCGTTCAGTCGTCAAGGATCTGCGACAGGGCATGGGCAGCGCGCCAGCGCCTGATCGAGAGTTTCTGCATCAATACCTGACCCTTACGCGCTGCGACCTGTTCTTCGCGGACAAGGCCGTCCTGATTGAGGGCACGTCCGAGAGACTCCTGCTTCCGGCGATGATCCGTAAGACCGACACGGCCGCCGTCGGTGAGCCGCAGCTCGGCAGCCAGTATCTGACGGTGATGGAAGTGGGCGGTGCCTATGCACACCGGTTTTTCGATCTTCTCGCCTTCCTTGAGTTGCGCGCGCTGATCATCACCGAAATCGACGCCGTGAAGCCTAATGACAAAGGGAAGCATGTGGCGGTTCCTGTCGCGGACGGTCAGTTCACCAGCAACGGCTGCATCAAAGCCTGGTTCGGAAATGCAGTGTCGCCGGCTGCGTTGTTGGCGAAGACGTCGCCCGACAAGATGGCTGACAGTCGCCGGCTTGCCTATCAGATCCCGGAGGCAGACGGCGGGCCGTGCGCACGTAGCTTTGAAGATGCGTTCATTCTTGCAAATCCCGAGCGCTTCCCACTGGGCGATGGGGATGCCGCCGCACTCGCCTATGAGCGCGCGGCCGAGCAGAAAAAGTCGACGTTCGCATTGGAGCACGCGATCGAACACACGGACTGGAATGTGCCGCGCTACATTTCGGAGGGCTTGCGCTGGTTGGCCCAGGGTAACCCCGCGCCTTTGGAGCCGCCGCCCGCTGTCGCTGTCGAGATCGTTGCGGGAGTGGCCGGCGTCGCCGTGAATGTCGCTGAGGTTGGCGACAATGGCTGATGGCGCCGAAAGTCCCGCCGACGCCGCCGGCCGCGTCGCGCTTGAACGGATGTTCGCATGCCTCGACGAAGGGAGAAGCTTTCGTCTGGAAGCGGGCGCCGGAGCGGGCAAAACCTATTCGCTCGACAAGGCGCTTCGCCGTCTCATCGACCGGCGCGGCACAGAGCTACTTCGCCAGCGCCAGCAGGTTGGCTGCATCACATACACTAACGTCGCCAAAGACGAGATAATCTCGCGTATCGAAGCTCATCCGGCGGTGCGGCCTGAAACCGTCCATGGCTTTTGCTGGTCGATCCTACAGGATTTCCAGACGACGTTGCGTGCGCTCGTGCCCGAATTGCCCAGTTGGGCCGAGAGGCTGGAGCCCGCTGGCGGCATCGGTGCGCGTCGGGTGCACTATGAGCTTGGCTATCCCAGTGTCGGCGAGCAACAGGTCACGATCCGGCACGAGGACGTGCTGGCGTTGATGATTCAGGCCATGGCGCTTCCCAAGTTTCGCGCGGTGCTGACCGCGCGCTATCCGGTGCTGCTGATCGACGAATATCAGGACACCGACGCAGCGTTTGTCGATGCCCTTAAGGTCTGGTTTCTCGATCATGGCGAAGGCCCATTAATCGGGCTTTTCGGCGACCATTGGCAGAAGATCTATGGCGATGGGTGCGGCTCCGTTGAGCACGCAGCGCTTGTGGTGATCGACAAGAACGCCAACTTCCGATCGGCGAACCCGATCGTGCAGGTGCTAAACCGTATGCGCCCCGATCTGCCGCAGATGGTGAGCGACCCTGATGCGCCCGGCGAAGCGCGCGTCTACCACACCAATGCGTGGCCGGGCGTGAGGCGTACTGGACAGGGAGGCCATTGGACCGGCGACACCAGTGCCGATGCGGCCCGAGCATATTTCAGTCACATCAAGCAACGGCTCGGCGGCGAAGGCTGGGATTTCGCAGTCGGGAAGACCAAGATACTCATGCTCAGCCACAGCGTGCTGGCGCGCGAACAGGGCTACGCGAGCATCCCGCCGATCTATGGTCAATTCAACGACCCGTGGCTGAAGAAAGATGACCCCCATATCAAGTTCCTGACCGACCAGCTCGAGCCGGCCTGTGCGGCGTTCGAAGCAAAGCGTTACGGCGAGATGTTCGACTGCTTCGGCACGGGTATGCCGCGCATTCGCAAGCACCTGGACAAGGTCGCATGGGTTGATGCGATGGCGACGTTAATCGCGCTACGGCTCTCAGGGTCGATTGGTGAGGTGATCGATTTCATTGCTGCGCAGGCGCACATGCAGCTCCCCGAAGCGGTGGAGGAACGCGAGGGAAGGCTAGCGGAAACGGGTGCTGAGCCCGTTGATGGAGAGGCGCGGCGTGTCACGCAGCTTCGCAAGCTGCGGACTGTCCCGTACGCGGAAGTTATAGCGCTCGATCAATTCATTGATGGCCATACGCCGTTCGCGACGAAGCATGGCGTGAAAGGCGCCGAGTTTGAAAATGTGCTCGTGATCGTCGGTAGGGGCTGGAACAAGTATAATTTTGCCCAGATGCTCGAATGGATCGACGCCGGTCCACCGAACGACAAGTTGGAGTTTTTCGAGAATAATCGGAATCTGTTCTACGTCGCTTGCTCACGGCCCAAGGTGCGCTTAGCGCTGCTTTTCACTCAGATCCTGACAGCAAACGCGATGGCGAAACTGACGGCATGGTTCGGTGCGGAAAACGTCGTAGCACTGCCCGGCCAGCCTGATGAGGTGCAGGCGTGATCCGATTTCGTCGACTGACACCTGTTCCTCTTAATTCCTGGTTGGTCGATCAAGGCATCCCCCAAACGCATCAACGCTACCGGTTACGGGTTTGGCGGGAAGTCCACGGCGCCCTCGGCGCATTGCGCGTTGAACTGATCGCCTATGTTCAGGAAGCGTTGGACGACGCCCGTTGTCGGATTCGATCTGGCTTCCAAGATGATTTGTCGCCCTTCAACGACCCGGCGCATGATCCTGCCGCACATTATCCTGCGATGCTCAATCGCATATCATTGCAGGGGTATCTTGGCGAAACGCTTGGCGTGCTCGCTGTCGAGCACTTTGGAGCAATTGGACATGCCGATTGGATGGTTCCAGCGCTGCTTTTCCGCTTTCACGATCAGGAATTTCAACATTTGGACCTGATCAATGAGCGCCTTCTGGCGGGCGAGGTGCATGAACCAGATGCTGAAAAAGAGAAGCGTCCAGGTCGAACAGGCGACGATGGCCTAGCGTTTCGAGTCGACGCCAATGGCGTGATTACCGACATTCTGACGCTCGAGGCCAAATGCCTCGCGGTCAGTAATACCGGCATCATGAAAGACGCCCACGAAAAGCTGATGGTCGGCGGGAGCCGGCCCAGTGGCGTGCGCGAACTGATCAATCTCCTGACGGAATATCACACGCCTGAAGCCGAAGCCTGGCAACAGGCGCTGCTTCAGTTCTACAGGGACGGCTTCCGCACGGCAGCTCGCCACGATGGGCTTGCTTATGCTGTCGGTAATTCTCCCAAAGTGCCCGCTGAACGGATCGCATGGCTTCCGCCCGAAGCTCCTCACTCCGCCTATACGATACAGCGCAACCTTGAGGCGATGGAGTTTCAGTTCGAGAATTTAGATGCCGTAGTCGATATATTGTACCGGGGCGCTTGAGATGACGAGCGCAGCTACGATCGCCATCGCACGAGAGATCCGAGAGAATCTGGCGGGCCAGGCTCTGACTGCGCGGCAAGCCAAACTCTACAGCCAACGACTACGCCGCGACATGGGCCGTGATGGTTTGGCGAGTTTCGGTTCAGGAGACATCGCCGGGTATCTCGAAGAGGCGATGTTGCTGCTGGAAAGTGGATGGCTGGAACGGAGCGCGGACCTTACCTCACCGTGGCGCACCTCGATCAAGCGCGCGGCAGAGATTATCGAATGGCTTTCGCAATCCCAGCTAAAGCCGGCGGGCGCCCCACTTCATTTGTTGGCTGCGGCCGCCTTTCAGTTGGCCGATTATCCGGCGATGGCGTTGGGACATTTGCGACGGCTCCCAGAGGGTGAGCCCCTTTCAGAGATTCTCCGGCAGTTCGTTCGGGCAGACTTCCCGGCTGCTTTCCAGGCGGCGCAGACGTTCTGGAGCAGCTATCGCGGGCTACGGGTCGATGGTCGCATCGATGCCAATGACCTCGAAGTCGCGGCCGTCCAGCATACCGTCATGTGCATCGGAACGATTTGCGCGTTTCTTAGAACGGGCGGCGACGTCCCGGTCGAGCGCGCGGTTGTTAAGCTGGAAGCGCTCGCCTTGGGCTTCCTGCATAGCCGCGATCCCTATTCTTATCTGCTGGCGCGGTTGACGGCTGCCAGCGCGCGACGGTTCATCGAAACCTGCCTCTGGCCACAGATCGACAAACTCCGCCTGACGTCGAGCGGCCCGGCCGGCGATGCTCTCACTCAGTTTGCGCGGTCGGCGTTTGCCAACAAGCGGGCACTTGTCTGGCCTGCGCAGGCGGCGGGCATCGCGAAGTTGCGCGACAACAGCTCGTTCGTGCTGTGTACGCCAACCGGCTCAGGAAAAACCACGGTCGCGACCCTTGGCGCGGTCCAAGGTCTGTTCGCTGATCATCCCGTCGGAGCCACCGCCGGCAATCTCGTTCTTTACCTCGTTCCATCCCGCGCACTCGCAGCAGAGGTAGAGGGCCGCCTCGCTGAGGATCTTCGCGGAATCGCGGCGGAGCCGATTGTGGTTACGGGCCTGTATGGAGGCGTCGATTGGGGGCCGACCGATGCCTGGATTCAAACTGATCAGCCGACCGTGGTCATCTGCACATTCGAGAAGGCTGATGCGCTCCTGCGCTATCTAGGCGTTCTGTTTCTCAGCCGGGTTCGCACGGTCATCATTGATGAAGCCCATATGGTTGAGCAGGACGAAGCCCGGCTGACTGGACTGGGTGATGGAACATCTCGCGCTTTCCGGCTTGAGCAGCTTGGCACACGCCTGATGCGTGCACGGGAAGATCACGATTTCCGCATTGTCGCGCTGTCTGCGGTTGCGGCTCGGGCAGCGCCTGCCTTGGCCCGCTGGGTTTCCGATGCGCCCGACGCGATGCCCACCAGCTCATCCTATCGGAGCACACGGCAGATGCTCGGGCGTCTCGAAGTGCGCCCAACCGGCCAGTTCGCGATCCGCTACAGTCTGATGGATGGGCACTCGCTGAAGTTTGACGACGAGAAGCGGGATGACTCGCCGTTCGTACCGGATCCATTTCCCGCTGTTCCTGGGGGTATGAACCCCGAAGACGGACCCGAGGTTCGGATGCGCGCGCCCACGTTGTGGGCCGCGCTCAACCTGGCGGCAAAACGGCCGGACGGCTCAACGCCGTCGGTCCTGATCTCGCTGACACAGAATATCGACACCTTTGCCGCGACGTGCGCCGATCTGCTGGACAAATGGCAGGATATCGCACTTCCCAATTATTGGGCGATTGAGGAGGGCAACGAGATTTGGGCACGCTGCTTAGCGACTGCCATCGACTATTTTACTGCGGATTCCGTCGAGTATCGGCTGCTGGCGCGCGGTATCGTGGTGCATCATGGCAAGATGCCGGGCCTTCTCGCCCGACGGCTGAAGACCGTTATCGATCGCGGGTATGTCCGAGTCATCATTGCTACATCGACCCTGTCGGAAGGGGTCAACATACCTGTCAATTTCCTGCTGATCCCAAGCGTCTTCAGAAGTAATGGCGAGTTGCCGTTGCAGGAGTTCAGCAATCTGATCGGCCGCGCGGGGCGGCCAGGTGTCGCAACAGAAGGCAGTGCGCTCGTCATCCTGCCTGAACGCACCTACGAGAGACGGTTCGGGCGGATCGTGCCAACTTATAGCCGGCAGTGGAACGGATACGAGAGCCTGGTAGCCCAGCTAGAGGCCGCGACCGCGGCGGTGGGCGATTTGATCCCGGAAGATCGGGCGTCGAGTCCGCTGGGACACTTGCTGCGCGAACTCGAGCGTGCATGGCAAGCATTGATGGGAGGGGCAACCGAGGCGGAATTCGCCGCTTGGCTTGAGCAAACGGCCGTGACTGAGCAGGCGGCATATCCGCCGTCCAGCCATGACTATCTCGACTCACTTGACGCATTTCTGATCGCGGCGATTCAGGAGGTCGAGGAACTCAAAGGTATCGAACTCGACGCTGCCGAGCTTGAAGCGGAGTTGGCCAAAATTTGGCGACGCACCTATGCGCATGCGGCTTCGCATGGTGAGGCACATCTGGCGACGATCTGGTTGGCGCGTGGCAGAGCGATCAAGGCACAGTATCCCGATGCCGATCAGCGCCGGCGTTTATATAAGACGAGTCTGACTCCGCGATCTGCAAAGCTGTTGCTGGATCGCGCAGAAGAAATTCGTGTCAAACTTTCGCAGGGCCGCGATTACGCGCGGTGGACCGCTGAGGAGCAGTTCGACTTCATTCGCGACGTGTTGGCATTTCTATCCGAAATTCCGGTGTTTGCGATAGAAACGAAACTCGGTCGGAAGAAGAATTTCGATGACTGGCCCATGTTGCTTCGTTGGTGGTTGGCCAAGTCGACGCTGGCACGACAACCTCGACCGAATGAAGTTACTAACTGGTACGCCTTTGTAGCGAACAATTTTATCTATCGCGGAACTTGGGGGCTCGGCAGCGTCATCGGCCTGCTGCTGGATACGACTGACGACGGACAGCCCATTCGCGCGCTGGAAATCGCTGACTGGCCTCTGAGCGGTTTGCCGTGGATCGGCTTCTGGCTGAAAGAGCTTATCAGTTGGGGTACTCTCGATCCCGTGGCCGCCTTTCTGCTCGCGCGCGGCGATGCAGTTGATCGACCCAGGGCCGAACTGGATGCGAAAGCCTATTACGAAGGCCGTCCGGCGGGAGAAGATGCCAACGCGCTTCTGGACCCTCGGACGATCCGTGAATGGGTGGAAGCTAGGCAGCCCCCGCGCGCAGCGCGGATAGATACCGCAACGATAGCGATTGAAGTGGAATGCGTTCGTCCCCTCGAGGCCTATCGGCAGCAGCGACTAGTCGTATTGCCGCTCGTGGAGGCAGATGCAATTGTCTGGCTTGACCCAGCCGGTTATGAGGTGGCGCGCAGCGCAAAGCCAGGCGATTGGCCCGGGAACCCCGCCCTGTTCCAATTTGAGCTTCGGGTGGCCGTATCCTTCGTCATCGGCGAGCCGTATCTGCCCCACCGTTGATCCCTCTGCTTGTCTGTTAGGCGTGCCTGCGCCGCCGTGCCAATGGAGGTATGCGGGGCGCACCGTCGGCAGCCGCGTCGCCAAGATGATGGAGTGTGAAGGCTGGACGGGTCGGGACACTCGACGACAGGCAGCAGCGCGCGGCCCGCTTCGAGCAGCGTGCAGCCAAGATACATTTCCCAAAAGCGGCCATCGACGTCGTGCGCAAAGCCTTGGGGAAAATCCGGATCGGCGTAGGGCTCGTAGGTCGCCCACATCGATCGATCAGCTCGTGAAGCTGCTGCTCGTGGCGGGATTCTGCTGCTCTGAGATTAATAGAGCCGCGATCAAGATTCTCCTCCATCAACATCGAACAATCGCGTCATCGGGGCTCCTACCGCAAGCAAACGGCCTTGCGCCGAGCAACGGTAGGCTTGCCGGCCGGCGCGGCGACATCGCCGAGATGGTTGATCGTGAATGCCGGACGAGCCGGCAGCTTCACGGTCAGTTCCAGCTTTCCGCCTATCGCCTCGACATAACCGCGAAGCGTCGAGAGATACATGTCCGCCTGCTTCTCAATCTTTGAGACCGACGGCTGCTTGATGTTCAGCGCCGTCGCGATGTCGGCCTGGGCTTTTCCGGCGATCTCCCGCAGCTCGCGAAGGCCCTCGACCTCCTGCTTCAGCTCTTCGTAGCGCGCCTCGATCTGCTCCTGCTGGTCGCGGGGTAGGGAAGCGATGATTTCGTCCAGGCTCCGGCCCATCGGATCAGTCCTTCTTTGCGAATTTCAGGTTTTCCAGATGTGCGGAAAACCGGCTGTCCGCCTTTGCGATAAGCTGCTTGTAGAAGCGCTTCTGGCTGCCGCCCGATTTGTCGCCCGCGACGAGAAGGATGGCCTTCCGTTCGGGATCGAAGGCGAAGGCAGCACGCCATTCGCCATCGGCGGCCGAGAAACGCATCTCCTTCATGTTGGCGTGTTTCGAGCCTTTGAGCGTGTCAGCATAGGGCCGACCCAGCTGAGGGCCGTATTCGCCTAGCAGCTTCGCGACCGCCAGCAATTCGGTCTGGACCTCGCGCTCGAAAGCCAGAAACTCTGCCTCGAAGGCATCATGCAGTCTGACGTTCCAACTCATATAGCCTCCAAGCTATGCGGAGTCAATGGCGAGCTGGATCGCATCAGTTGCCGCCCTCGGCTACGCCGGCCTGGCGCAGCAGGTCGCCAAGACTGGCCACACCGATGCGGCAGCGTGCGATAACGCGGTCGAACGAGCGGACACGGCCGCTGCGCCCGCGCTCGGATGTGCATATGACCTCGCGCCGCAGGGCCAGGTGTTCGAGCGCCGTCTTGGCAGCGGGACCGCCGGGGGTGTGTAGCTCCGGGGCATTGAAATCGGCGAGGCGGACTTCAATCCACTCATTGGGGTCCGCCGTTCGCCCGACACAGAGGCCGTCGCCGTCTCCCACGTATCGGACGATGCCGGAGAACTGGACACCCGCCCGCGTCGGAAGGATGCCTTCGCACGGATCTGCGTGGGCCGGGGCGGTGTAGCAGAGAGCGGCGGTCGCGGCGGCCAACACAAGAATCCGACCGCTCACGCTGCCTTCTTCAAGGCGCCGGTGCCTTTCTTCTTCGCCAGCATCGCGCGAACGAACTTGTCCCACTTCGCCATGCCGGCGCGCTTCTCGGGCATGTAGTTCCAGCGGTCGTAGTTCTTGGAGCTGACGTCCTGAAGCGCGTGGTTCTGGAGACGGTCGCGGATTTCCTTGGAGACACCTGCCTTGCCGGCGAGCGTCTTGAAGGTGCGACGGAGATCGCGGTTCGTCACGTAGGGAATCACACCGCGATCGCGCTGGCGCCACATGAACGAATAGAGCGTGCCATGGCTGACGGGCTTCGATGGGTCCGTCGCTGAGGGGAAGAACCAGCCATATTCATTCACGTTGATGGATTGGAGCAACTCGGCGGCAAGCGATGGAACGGGGACGGCATGCGGCTGAAGGTTTTTGGTTTTCGACCAGTCGATGATCCGCTCCCTGGCATCCCATTGGTCGATATGGAGGCGAGCGATTTCCTGGACCCGCTGGCCGGTCAGCATGAGAAGTCGGACGGCGCGGGTGTAGGGCGGGTGGATGGGCGTGTCGGGGCTTTCCAGCCAGCGATAGAGCCGGACGAACTCGTCCTCGTCGAGCCAGCGCGTACCTTGGACCTTAGGTTCGGTCGGAATGCCCGTGGCCGGATTGAAGGGAATTCGAAAGCGGCGCGGCGAAGTGTTCCGATAGTCGTTGTCGGACTTCATGCCCCAACCATAGGCCGCGTGGAGATAGCCACGGACATGGTCGGCCATCGCCCGCGCGCCTCGGTCGTAGATTGGTCGGATGACCTCGACGATCTCTTCGGGATCGATCTCGCGGGCGAGGCGATTGCGGCCAAGCGTGTCGGCGACCTTGTTCAGGCCCTTCTCCGTCTCCTTCCATGACGGCTTGCCTGCGGCTTTGAGCGACGCGACATAGCCTTCGAAAAGGTCGGCGACGGTGCCGGGACGGGTGTCCGTCGCAATCCTGATGCTTCGGCCCTTCTGGATAACGTCGGCATAGTCGCGCTTGTAGATCTCGCGCGCCTCGGCGAGGGACATGGAAGGGTAGGCGCCGATCTTCTTCTTGGAGCGCTTGCCGTCACGCCATTGCTGCGCCATCCAGTCGGCGGTCACGCGTTTGGGCATTGGCTTCAGGACGAGGACGAGCCGCCCGGTCCCGCGCCCTTCGCCATCGGCGAGGTTTTCTTGTTTCTGGCTCGCTTCGACACGCTTCAACGCATGTCGGATCGCGGTATCGGTCAGGCTTGGCATCACGTTTCTCCTGTCCCGCAACTGGGATCGGTCAAGGAGAAACGGGGATCGCTTGCTGGGAGCGGAATGCCGTTTCCTACCCCTTAAACCGCCCCCAATTTGACAAAACCGCCCCCACTACGCAAGGGCAAAAATTCGCGAATTTCCTAGTGATTCAGCGTGCTTGTGCGTGATCTAACGTGATCGATTTGAGCGAGTGGGATGGTTGTGAACCAGGATCAGCGCGCTGGCACCCAGATCCATCGCCCGGCGAATCACCTCTCGCGGATGGATCGCGGCCTCGTCGACCGAGCCGTCGCCCAGATGGTGATCGTCCATCAGCCGGTTGCGCGTATCGAGATAGAGGATGCGCACCCTCTCGACCGTGAGATGCGCCATGTCGATCGCCAGATAATCGAGCAGCGCCTGCCAGCTGCCCAGCACCGGCTTGCCCATCATTTCCGATCGCGCCATCCGCCGCGCGGCAACAGCCACGCTCTTGAGTGCGGCGGCGCTCGTCTCGCCAAGGCCTTTGACCTGCTGCAAGGCTGCGGGATCGGCATTGAGCACGCCCGCCAGCGTTCCAAAGCGCGCCAGGAGGGCCTTGGCCAACGGCTTGGTATCGCCCTGACGAATGCCCGCAAACAGCAGATACTCGAGCACTTCGTAATCGGCCAACGCTTCGGCCCCGCCGCCGAGCAGACGTTCGCGCAGGCGTGCACGGTGGCCAGTGCCCGCATGCTTTTCCTGTTTGTCTTCAGCTTGTGGCAAGCTATCCCTCGAGTAATGGCTCCATCGCTGCATTGCCTCATTGAGGGCAATGCGCGCAAGAGAAAGCAGCAATGCCGCAAGCCGATGAATCATTTGCTGAAAAGTCCTGGCTCGTGCGCAAGCTGCCGCAGGGCAACAGGGCGCGGCTTGAACTGGCGGCGTTCGTGCTTGCGCTGGTGGTTGGCGCCCTGGTCTGGATGGAGCGCGAGAGAATCGCGGATGATTTCATCGCTGGCCAGCTCGCGGACCTGGGAATTCCCGCAAGGTATGAGGTCGTATCGATCGGTCCGCGGCGGCAGGTCTTGCGCAATGTCGTGGTCGGCGATCCTGCCCGGCCCGACCTGACGATCGAACTGGTCGAGCTCAGGCTGCGATACCGCATCGGCATGCCGCAGATCGCCAGCCTCAAACTGGTGCGGCCCCGTTTGCAGGGAAAGATTGGCCCCGATGGCCTGAGCTTCGGCGCGCTCGACAAGGTGATCTTCGCCGAGCGCGAGGCACCACCGCAGCTGCCCGACATCGATCTAAAGCTGGTCGATGGGCAGGGCCGGATCGCGACCGATTACGGACCGTTGCTGTTTGCAGCTGCCGGGTCGGGCGGGCTTGATGACGGTTTTCGCGGCAGTCTTGTCGCCAGCGGAAGCCGTTGGACGAACGGGGATTGCACCGCCGGACCCGCAAGGCTGACAGGCGTGATCGCGGTCGATGACGGCAAGCCGAGCCTGCGCGGCCCGCTCCACCTCGCACGGGTGGCCTGTGCCGCAAGCGAATTTTCGCTCGATGCGCTCGAAATGCAGCTGGCGATGGAGGTCGGGCGCGATCTGTCCAGCCTCTCCGGCAAGGGCGCGGTCAAGACCGGCAAACTCGCGCAAGGGACGGTCCGCTCGCAGGGGCTGAACGGCGATCTGACTTTGCGGGCAACCGACGGGATCGTTTCGAGCCGTTTCGACCTTGCCGCGAGATCGGTGCAATTTCAGCAACTTATGCTGACCACTCTGGGAGCCGTCGGCGAGGTCACGCTGCGCGGCGAATCCGGCCGGATTGAGGCGAGCGGCAAGCTGCACGGCAATGAGCTGCGGCTTGGCAGGGGCGTCGATCAATCCTTGCGGCAGGCCCAGGCAAACTCGGTCGGCACACTGGCCGAGTCATTGCTGGGCAAGTTTCGCGGCGCGATCGCCCGCGAAGCGAAGGGGAGCACTCTCAACGCCGAATTCCTCCTGCGCAGCAAGCAGGGAACCGTAAGTCTGGTGATGCCGCGCGCTGAATGGCGCGGCGGCAGCGGAGCTCAGCTAGTGGCGCTTTCCCAGCTTCAGTTGGCGCTGAAGGGCGGCTCGATCGAGCAGATTTCAGGCAATTTCCTGACAGGAGGAAGGGATCTTCCGCAGATCAATGGCCGCATCCAGCGGGCTACGGGCGGCATGCCGGTACTGCGCCTTGCAATGGAGCCTTACGCGTCCGGGAATTCGCGCCTTGCCTTGCCGGTTCTCGTCGTTTCGCAGGTGGATGAGGGCGATTTCGCCCTGACCGGCAAGATGGTGGCGAGCGGGGCGATCCCAACTGGCTCGGTCGAAGACGCCGAGTTCCCACTCACAGGGGGCTGGGATTCGCGTGGGGGTGCATGGCTGTGGCGCCGGTGCACGGACTTTCATTTTGCGCGCCTGACGATCAGCGAACTTGAGCTTGAAGGGTCACGAGCGCGGATATGCCCGAACGGCAGGGCACCGATCCTGGCGCTGGATCGGCGCGGCACACGCTTCAGCGCGCGCATGGATGCGCATGACTGGGCGGGCAGACTCGCAGGGGAACCCGCCAGGATCAGGTTCGAATCGGCACGATTCTCCTCGCGCACAGGGTTCGCCGCCGAGGACATCGAACTTGCCTATGGCGCAGCCGATTCGCGCAGCCGTTTCGTGCTCGGCAAGGTTGCGACAAGTCCTGGCGCCCTTGCGGCGGGCAATTTCCAGGCGGGCGAATTCGCACTTGGCCCGGTTCCGATGGACATTTCCGAAGCGAGCGGGCGCTGGAGCTTCGTCAATGGTGTCCTGTCGGTTGCCGAAGGTCAGTTCCGGGTAAGCGATCGCCAGGGCAGCGCGCGTTTCGAACCGCTGGTCGCTCGCGATGCGGTGCTGGAATTCGCCGATGGCAGGATCGAGGCGCTCGCTGCCTTGCGCCACCCGGCGAGCGACACAATCGTGACCGAAGTGGTTATCGAGCATGACCTGGCGAGCGCGGTCGGTCACGCCAGCCTTGCGGTTGACGCTCTGCGTTTTGACACGCAGTTGCAGCCCGCGGACCTGAGCGGCCTTGCGCTAGGCATCGTCGCACTGGCTGATGGCACGCTCAACGGGTCGGGGCGGATCGACTGGCGCGGATCGGACGTTGTCAGTACGGGTTCGATCACGACGGATGACTTCGATTTCGCAGCCGAGTTCGGCCCGGTCAACGGGGTGTCCGGCACAGTCCGTTTCAGCGATCTGGTGGCGCTGACCACTGCACCGGATCAGAAGCTGAAGATCGCATCGATCAATCCCGGGATCGAAGTGTTCGATGGCGAGCTGACCTTTGAACTGCGCGACGGGCAGTTTCTCAGTCTCAAGCATGGCATCTGGCCCTTCGTAGGCGGAACGCTGATCCTGCGTCCTGTCCAGCTCAATCTGAAGGTGCCCGAGGAGCGGCGCTATGTGATCGAGATCGTCGGCGCGGACGCCGCGCTGTTCGTGCAACAGATGGACCTGGGCAACATCAGCGCCACTGGCACCTTCGACGGATCGTTTCCGCTGGTATTCGATGAAAATGGCGACGGCAGGATCGAAGACGGACAGCTGATATCGAGGCCCCCGGGCGGCAATCTCTCCTATGTCGGCGAGCTGACTTACGAGGATCTTTCGGCGATGGGCAATTACGCATTCCAGACCCTGCGCTCGCTCGATTACCGGAAAATGACCGTGGTGATGAACGGCCTGCTATCCGGCGAGATCATCACACAACTGAAATTCGACGGCGTCAGGCAGGGGAAGGATGCATCGCGCAATATCTTCACAAAGCAGCTCGCCAAACTGCCGATCGAGTTCCGGATCAATATACGCGCGCAGTTCCATCAGCTGCTGACGAGCTTCAAATCGCTGTATGACCCCAGCTTCCTGCGCGACCCGCGCGATCTGGGGCTTTTGACCAGCGATGGCACGCGATTTATCAGACCCGACAAAGAAGAACCCGTTCCAGGCGATGAACCCGCCATTCAGCGGCAAGAAAGCGAGCAAATGCCATGAGAGAGACAGTTTTGAGGTCAAGGAGTGCCGGACTGGCGATATTGCCTGCGATCATGCTGGCTGGTTGCATCAACATCGATGCACCAAACGAGCCGATCGTGATCGAGCTTAATATCAACATCCGGCAGGAAGTGATCTATCGTCTGGCCGAAGATGCGGCCAGCACGATCGAAGAGAATGAGGATATTTTCTGATGCACAATGCCATACGAATGATTGCGGGACGCAAGGTGATGCTGGCAGGCGCGGCGGCAGTGATGCTCGCTGCCGGTCTGGCCACACCCTTGCTGGCGCAGCGCGATCCTGCCTATGACGCTGCGCGATCGTCAGGCAACATCGGCGAGAAGATGGACGGCTATCTCGGTATTGTCGGCGCGACGACCCCCGATCTCAAGCGCCTGGTGGATGACATCAATATCAAACGCCGGGCCGTCTATGCCGCCAGAGCGCAGGAAAACAATGCAACGCTGGAGGAATATGCGATTTCCGCCGGCTGCCAACTGGTCCTCAAGACAGTTCCGGGCGAGAAGTATCAGGCACCTGATGGCGCATGGCACACTCGCACGGCGGAACCTCCCGTGCGCGATCCGCGCTGCGGCTGATTGCACCCCATAATTTCGCTGCGGCCTGCGCCGCGCAGCCGGTTGACTTGAGCTTACCCCCCGCCTAAGGGGGCGGCGCTCCTCGCCTGTGCGCGCCCGTGCGCAGGATGCGGCGCGCAAGTTTCGTCATCAATTGCTCCAACTGGTTGACAATTCCGCAGGGCGCATCCCTTGTCCGACAGCAAAGATCACAAAGGCGTCGATGATCTCGATCGCCGCATTGCCGAGGCGCAAGAGAAGCACGATCGCGGGCTGAGCCGGGGGCAAGGCCAGACCGAAACGCAAGGCTGGGCCGTCGGCATAGAGTTTGTCGGCGTGATTCTGGTTGGCGGCTTCATCGGTTGGGCGATTGACAATTGGGCCGGGCTTGGCACAGCCCCTTGGGGGATGATTGCCATGCTCGTATTAGGGTTTGCTGCGGGTGTCCGGCGGGCACTCCATGCATCGGCTCGGTTTGGCGGTGAACTGCCAGACGATCCGGAAGAATAAGGGTTTCTGCATGGCCGGGCCGATGCATCAGTTCGAGATTGCCACGCTCAAGCCACTGGAGTTGGCGGGCTATGACGCGTCCTTCACCAATTCTTCGCTGTGGATGGCGATCGCAATCGGCGTGATCGGCGTGTTCATGTTTGTGGGTACTGCCCGTCCGCAGCTGGTTCCCGGCCGGTGGCAGGCGGCGGTCGAATATGTCTATGATTTCGTCAGGAACATGCTTGACGAGAATGTCGGCCCCGAAGGGCGCCGCTATGCGCCGCTGATCTTCGCGATCTTCATGTTCGTGCTGATCTGCAACCTTCTGGGCCTGCTACCCTGGGTCGGGGCATTCACTCCGACCAGCCATATTTCGGTGACGCTGGGGCTGGCCTTTCTGGTCTTCACGGTGGTGTGCATCGTCGGTTTCTGGCGGCACGGACTGCACTTCTTCAGCCTGTTCTGGCCCAAGGACACCAATATCGCGCTGGGCCTGTTCGTGTTCCTGATCGAAGTGCTGAGCTTCCTGTCCCGCCCGTTTACGCTGGCTATCCGGCTTTTCGCCAACATGACCGCGGGGCATGTGCTGCTCAAGGTGTTCGGCACGTTCGTGGTTACGCTCGGCTCGTTCGGCGCGTTGCCCTATGTCTTTGGGGTGCTGCCACTGGCGGTCAATGTTGCGCTTACCGCGCTTGAACTGCTGATCGCAGTGGTCCAGGCCTATGTTTTCGCTTTGCTCGCATCGCTTTATCTCAACGATGCGGTCAATCTTCACTGAGTGATGTTTGTTCTAGGAAAGGTTTGAATGATGGACGTTGAATCGGCTCGTGTAATTGGTGCCGGTCTCGCCGCGATCGGTGCGGGTCTGGCCGCAATCGGTGTTGGCGCGATCTTCGGCAATTATCTCAACGGTGCGCTGCGCAACCCCGAAGCTGACGCCAAGATGGGCGGCAGGCTGATCTTCGGCTTCGCAGTGACCGAGGCGCTCGGCCTGATCGCCGCTGTCGTCGCGCTCGCGCTGGCCTTCAGCTGATTTAACGATGGCCGACCGGACTTGCGCCGGTCGGTTATCCCTGGCGGATTAGCGCGATGCCTCAATTCGATTTTGCCAATGTTTTCTGGCCGCAGCTGTTCTGGCTGACGGCGCTGTTTGCCGTGCTATATTTCGGCATTATCCGGACCACGCTTCCGCGCCTTTCAAAGGTGATGGACGAGCGCGAGGACCGGATTACGGCCGATCTTGCCTCGGCGCGCGAAGCCAAGGAAATGTCAGACCGGGTTGCCGAGGAATATCAGGCGGAAATCAACCGTAGCCGCGAAGAGGCACGGGGCAAGCTGGCGGCAGCCAAGCTGGAGGCGGCGAAGGCTTCCAAAAAGCGCCTGGCAGCAGCCGACAAGCGCTTGTCAGCAAAGGTGGCGGAGGCCGAGCAGCAGATCAGTGCTGCGCGCAATGCAGCCAATGCCGCGCTACGCGATATCGCTGCCGAGGGCGCGGAAGCGATCGTGGCCAGGTTGACGGGCGATGCACCGGGTCGCAAGGCTGCCCTGGCCAGGGTCGATGCGATCCTGGGCGGCGTGAATTAGGATCTGGACGATGAGCGCAAAAACCGGAACTCTCGAACTGCTCGCGGCTGGCCAGGCCGAAGCCGCCGGGCACGGTGCCGAACTGCTGGGTCTGGGCGCCGAAGGCTGGGTCTATGTCGGCATCACGATCTTCTTCCTGATCGCGATCTTCCGCTTCAAGGCGCACCGCAAGGTGACAGATGCACTCGATGCCCGCATTGCCGAGACGCGCAAGTCGCTCGATGAAGCGCAGGCCATCCGTGAAGAAGCAGAGGCATTGCTCAAGGATGCAAAGGCTCAGCGCGATGCCAGCTCTGCGCACGCGGCGGCAATGATCGAGCACGCCCAGCGCGAGGCTGATGCGATTCTCGAAAAGGCCGAAGCTGACAGCAAGGCGATGGTCGAGCGGCGCAAGAAGATGGCCGAGGACAAGATCGCAGCTGCGGAACGTGAAGCGGTGGAAGATGTGCGTGCGCAGGCGGCGATGGCTGCCGCAGAGGCTGCGCGCAGCCTTATTGCCGAGCGGCACACCGCCGAAGCGGACCGCAAGCTGGCTGACGAGGTGATCGCTTCGATCTGATGACGCGGCGCGCTCGCAAGGTAGCGAGCGTATCCATACTACCTCTTCAGAAATTGTCCTTGGCGGCGCGGATCGCGGCAAAGGTTTCGTGCGGAACTTCGCCGCCCCAACGCGCCTGCATGGCCGGATCGTCGGCGCGCAGGAAGGGATTGGTGGCAAGCTCGCGCTCTAGGCCCATGGGCACCGTCGGCTCACCGCGCGCCCGCTTGTCGTCGATTTCCGCCGCATAGGCCCTCAGCGCCGTATTGTCGGGGTCGGCATGGAGCGCGAAACGCGCGTTCGATTGGGTGTATTCATGCGCGCAGTAGAGCGTGGTTTCACCCGGCAGCGCCTTGATCCGCTCAAGGCTCGCCCAGAACTGGTCGGGAGTGCCTTCGAACATCCGCCCGCAGCCCAGCGCAAACACGCTGTCACCGACAAACGCCGCGCCCGCATCGGCGAAATGGTAGGCGATGTGGCCATTGGTGTGCCCACCGACGTCGATCACGCGCGCGCTGTAGCGCCCCAATTGCACCGTGTCGCCATGCCCCACTACGCGGTCGACCGGGCTGATCCTCTCGACCTCCTGCGGGGCGGTGATGGTGCAGCCGGTGGCGTCCTTGATCGCGACATTGCCGCCCGCATGATCGGGATGCCAATGCGTGTTCCAGATCTGCGTGATCCTCCAGCCCTTGAGCCTCGCCTCATCAAGATAGACCTTGGCATCGGGCGTGTCGATCGCAGCGGTGGCACCGCTTTCGGGATCGTGGATCAGGTAACCGTAATTGTCCGACAGGCAGGCGAATTGATGAATCTCGAGCATGGGCAGACCCTAGCATTTCTGGCCGAATAGGAAAGGCCCGCCTGCCGTGGTGAGCAAGCGGGCCTTCGCGATTTTCCGGCTGGTTATCGAAACCGGTGGATCAGATGTCCTTCTTCTTCAGCGCCTCGCCCAGGATATCGCCCAGCGATGCACCCGAATCCGACGATCCGAACTGCGCCACGGCTTCCTTCTCTTCGGCGATCTGACGCGCCTTGATCGAGAAGTTGGGCTTCTTCGAGCGGTCGAAGCCGACGACCAGTGCGTCGATCTTCTGGCCGACCTGGAAGCGGTCGGGGCGCTGCTCGTCACGGTCGCGGCCAAGGTCGGCGCGCTTGATGAAGCCGGTCGCCCCATCATCGCCCACCTGCACCTCGAGCCCGCCGTCGCGCACTTCGAGCACGGTCACCGTGACCGTCTGGTTCTTGCGCAGCGAGCTGCCGGTGCCATCGGCACTGGGTGCGCCCTTTTCGAGCTGCTTCATGCCCAGGCTGATGCGCTCCTTGTCGATATCGACGTCGAGCACCACTGCCCTGACCTGCTCGCCCTTGCGGTGCAGCGCCAGCGCGTCTTCGCCCGAAATGCCCCAGGCGATATCCGACATGTGGACCATGCCGTCGACATCGCCGTCGAGGCCGATGAACAGGCCGAATTCGGTGGCGTTCTTGACTTCGCCTTCGACTTCGCTGCCGACCGGGTGCTTTTCGGCGAACTCTTCCCACGGATTGCCCTGGGCCTGCTTGAGGCCGAGCGAAATGCGGCGCTTTTCGGAATCGATCTCGAGCACCATGACGGCGACTTCCTGGCTGGTCGAAACGATCTTGCCGGGGTGGACGTTCTTCTTGGTCCAGCTCATTTCGGAAACGTGGACCAGGCCTTCGATGCCGGGTTCGATTTCGACGAAGGCGCCGTATTCGGTGATGTTGGTGACCGTACCGGTAAGCTTGGCACCGATCGGATACTTGGCCACCACGCCTTCCCACGGATCGCTCTCAAGCTGCTTCATGCCCAACGAAATGCGCTGCGTTTCGGGGTTGATGCGGACGATCTGCACCTTCACCACGTCACCGATATTGATGACTTCGCTGGGGTGGTTGACCCGCTTGTAGCTCATGTCGGTGACGTGAAGCAGGCCGTCGATGCCGCCAAGGTCGACGAATGCACCGTAATCGGTGATGTTCTTGACCACACCGTCGATCACCTGGCCCTCGGCCAGCTGGTCGATCAGTTCGCTGCGCTGTTCGGCCCGGGTTTCCTCGAGCACCGCGCGGCGCGAGACTACGATATTGCCGCGGCGGCGGTCCATCTTGAGGATCTGGAACGGCTGCGGCACGTCCATCAGCGGGGCAACGTCGCGCACGGGGCGGATATCGACCTGGCTGCCCGGAAGAAATGCCACGGCGCCTTCGAGATCGACGGTAAAGCCGCCCTTGACCCGGCCGAAGATGCGGCCTTCGACGCGCTTGCCTTCACCGAATTCGCTCTCGAGCTTGTCCCAGGCGGCTTCGCGGCGGGCGCGGTCACGGCTGAGCATGGCTTCGCCATCGGCATTTTCCACGCGATCGACAAAGACTTCGACTTCGCTGCCGACGCTCAGCCCATGGTCGCCTTCGCTGCGGGCGAATTCCTTGAGCGGGATGCGGCCTTCGCTCTTGAGGCCGACGTCGATCATGGCAAAGCCATTTTCGATCGCGGTCACGGTGCCCTTGACGACGCGGCCTTCAAAGCCGTCTTCGCCTGCACCGCCAAGTTGTTCGTTGAGGAGCGCTTCAAAATCAGCGCGGGTGGGGTTGGCTGTAGTTGCCATAGGTCAGGATATCCTGTTCATCTGTTTGCTACCGGCCACCGGTTTTTCCGGGGTCTTTCACCGCTTCCCGGGCACCATTGCCAGGGTTGGCGGGGCAAGAGGCCGACATCTCCGCGCCGCCGTATGCCTGCGCGAAGGTTCCTTCAATCGATACGGATTGCGAGAACGTGCGCGCGCCTAGGCGAAAGCCGCCGCAAAGGCAAGTCAATTGCGCCTTCAAGTCCTACGCGATGGAACACATGGAACACGGTCCTGAAGAAGAAATCAGCCCTTGGCGCATACAGTCTGGGCGGCTTGGGGAGGAACGGTACATGCGTCCATTTAGGCTGACGGGTTCCGGGTAGGAAAGGCCGTCACTCGCGCGGCCGCTTCAGGCTTGCCAGCTGGCGATCGTGCCAATGGCCAAGCAGGATCAGTGCGCTTGCCGCACCAATCAGGCACAGGAGCATGTCCCACTGCGTATCCCAGGGATCGCCCTGCGTTCCCAGGAATGCGTCGGCATTCTGGCCCAGCGCCATGGCCGCGCCGAATTCGATCAGCTCGTAACTGGCGCTGATCGCTAGGCACGAGGCGAGCACCAGTGCTGAAAGCAGCGCGCCGCGCGCAATGCCGCCGATCCGTATCAGCAATTCGCGCAGCACTATTGCCGGCACGAAACCCTGCATGAAATGGCCAAACCGGTCGTAGGGGTTGCGTGCCAGATCGAGCCAGTCCTGCACGGCAAAGCCGATAGGCACGCGCGCATATGTATATGCGCCGCCCAGCATCAGCACCAGGCCGTGCAGGCCGATCAGCACCAGTGCGAGCCGGGTCAGCGGGAAGCGCCGCGCGCTCGCCAACAGGATCGGAAGCGCAATCAGCGCTGGCGCAACCTCCATCCACCAGGTCGCACGGTCATAAGGCTGCCAGCCCGACAGGACGAGGCCGGCGGTCCAGACCACGCTGACGGCGATCAGCAGGCGGTTTGCCCCTGCCATCGCTACCGCTTGCCCCCAAGGTGCATTCTTGCCGCCTCTATCGCTTCGGCGATGGCGCGCTCGCGGTTCATCTCGGTAGTGTCGATCACCAGCGCGTCGCGCGCGGCCCTCAGCGGCGCATCGGCGCGGCTGATGTCGCGGTCATCGCGCTTGACGATATCGCGCTCGATTTCGGCCAGTGGAATGTCTGTCTCGCGCTCCGGCCCCTTGGCGGTCATTTCGAGCCAGCGCCGCTTGGCGCGCGCCTGTACGCTGGCGGTGATGAACAGCTTCACATCGGCGTCGGGTGCGATCACCGTACCGATGTCGCGCCCGTCGAGCACCGCGCCGCCGGGCTGCGTGGCAAAGGTCCGCTGGCGCTCGAACAGCGCCCGACGCACTTGGGGGTGGATCGATACGCGGCTGGCCAGCCCGCCGCTCTCTTCGCTGCGCAGCTCCGGGTCTTCAAGTAGCGAGTCAGGAAAGGCGCAGGCGGCCAGCGAGTCTGCCGGATCGTCGGGATTGCCGGCGCTGAGCGCCACCTGCCGACCGACCGCGCGATAGAGCAGCCCGGTATCGAGGTGCGGCAGCTTGAAATGCGCGGCCAGCGCCTGTGCGATCGTGCCCTTGCCCGAGGCAGTGGGGCCATCGACGGCGATGATCATGCATTTGTTCCTTCGATGAGAGCGATGAAATTGGGAAAGCTGGTGGCGATCGGGCGCGTGTCGTCAACTTCGATGCCGTCGCGGCTGGCGAGCCCCGCCATCGCCATGCTCATCGCGATACGGTGATCGAGGTGGGTCTTGACCCGGTTGTTGGCGCTGCCGCGCAGTGGCTCGCCGCCGGTGCCGGTGATGACGAGACCGTCCTCGCGTTCCTCCACCCGCGCGCCTGCGCCGGTGAGCGCCGCGGCCATCGCGGAAAGGCGATCGGACTCCTTGACCCGCAGTTCGTCGAGGCCGCTGGTGGTGGTGGTCCCTTGTGCCAGCGCGGCGGCGACGAACAGGACCGGAAACTCGTCGATCATGCTGGGCGCGATGGCCGGATCGACCTCGACGCCGGTCAGGGCGGAGTGCCTGACGCGAAGGTCCGCAACCGGCTCGCCGCCCACTTCGCGGCGGTTCAGCTCCTCGATACTTCCGCCCATCTGGCGCAGCACTGCGATCAGGCCTGCGCGCGTGGGGTTGAGCCCGACGTTCTCGATCACGATGTCGCTCCCCGGCACCACCAATGCGGCGACGATGAAGAACGCCCCTGAGGACGGGTCGCCGGGCACCTCGATATGCTGCGGCTTGAGGTCGGCCTCGCCGCGAATGCGGATCACGCGCTCGCCGCCGACCTCCTCGACCCATAATTCGGCGCCGAAGCCCTTGAGCATACGCTCTGAATGGTCGCGCGTGGCGACGGGTTCGATCACCGTGGTCACGCCCGGTGTGTTGAGCCCCGCAAGCATTACCGCGCTTTTCACCTGCGCGCTCGCCACCGGCAGGCGATAGGCGATGGGGACAGCGGGCAGCGCGCCGCGCACCATCAGCGGCAGCGTACCGCCGGGGCTAGCCTCGACACTCGCGCCCATTTGTGAAAGTGGCTCGATCACCCGGCCCATCGGCCGCCTGGAAAGACTGGCATCGCCGGTGAAGCAGGCGCTGATGCCGTGGCTCGCGACAAGGCCCATCAGCAGCCGGGTGGAGGTGCCGCTGTTGCCCATATCCAGCGCAGCTTCGGGTTGCAGCAGTCCGCCTACGCCCACGCCCTGCACGCGCCATACCCCATCATCGCCGCGCGCAATGCTCGCCCCCATCGCGCGCATGGCAGCGGCGGTGGCGAGCACGTCCTCGCCTTCGAGAAGCCCGCGAATCTCGCTTGTCCCCACGGCCAGCGCGGCGAACATCAGCGCGCGGTGGCTGATCGACTTGTCGCCCGGAATGCGCAAACGGCCCTTGAGCGGCCCGTTGTTGCAGAAGCGTCTGGGAGATGGAGTGTTCGACAAAGCTTGACCCTGATGAAAAACGTTGCAAATGCGCGCGGGCTTTTGACAGTGCCGTCGCCCTATGGCAAGGCGCGCGCGATTTTGCATCCGGACCTGTCCGATTCCTGATATTTTGCGTTTTTGCCCGCCATCGCGGCGGGCGGATTTGAGGATTTTACCATGGCCAAGCCAGAATGGGGCACCAAGCGTTCCTGCCCCAAATGCGGGGAACGCTTTTACGATCTGGGCAAGGATGAGCCCGTGAGCTGCATCGAATGCGGTGAGCAGTGGTATCCTGAGCCCGTGCTCAAATCGAAGCAGCCAGTTCCGTTCGAGGATGCTGTCAAGAAGCCCGATGCCGAGGCCGATGCCGATCTTGGCGGCGATGACGAACTCGAGGAAATCGAGGACATCGATGACGATGGCGATTCGCCCGACAACGACGTCGATCTTGGCGGCGATGACGATCTGGGTGTAAGCACCGCCGCAGGCGAGGACGACGAGCACGACAATTAAATCTTGCCAATGCGGGGGCGCGCTCTTAATGGGCTGCGTCCTTGCTCACGGGCAGGAAACGGGGTGTCAAAGCCCCGTTGATATTGATGGTACGGGGCCTTAGCTCAGCTGGGAGAGCGCCTGCATGGCATGCAGGAGGTCAGCGGTTCGATCCCGCTAGGCTCCACCATCGAGAGACGATAGTTCGGGAAATCCCCGCGCGCTGGCTGACGAGTGTTCGTCCGCCGGCGTTTTTCGCGTTTCGGGACTTTCCCGGCGCAAGCTGGAGTGCATGCGGCGATGTTTGAAAATCTGTCTGACCGGCTCGGCGGCGTTTTCGATCGCCTCAAGGGCCGCGGTGCGCTCAGGGAAGAGGACGTGCGCGAGGCTATGCGCGAAGTGCGCATCGCGCTGCTCGAAGCCGATGTCGCGCTGCCGGTCGCCCGCCGTTTCATCGATGCGGTCACAGAACGGGCGGTGGGCCAGGATGTGCTGCGCTCGGTCACGCCGGGTCAGCAGGTGGTCAAGATCGTCCATGACGAGCTGGTCGAGATGCTGGGCGGGGATGATGTTCCCAGCCTTGATCTCAACGCCCGCCCGCCCGTGGTGATCATGATGGTCGGCCTGCAAGGTTCAGGCAAGACCACCACTACCGCCAAGCTCGCCCGGTTGATCCGCGAAAAGCACGGCAAGAAGGCGCTGATGGCCTCGCTCGACGTGCAAAGGCCCGCCGCGCAGGAACAGCTGGCGGTGCTCGGCCAGCAGGTCGATGTGGCGACTTTGCCGATCGTTCCCGGGCAGCAACCGGTCGATATCGCTCGCCGCGCAATGGATGCGGCGAGGCTTCAGGCGATCGACGTGCTGCTGCTCGACACCGCGGGCCGGCTGCATGTCGATGCCGCGCTGATGGCCGAGATGAAGGCGGTCGCGCGTATCTCATCGCCGCATGAAGTGCTGCTGGTGGTTGACAGCCTGACGGGGCAGGACGCGGTCAATGTGGCGCAGAGCTTCAGCGGCGAAGTGCCGCTGACCGGCGTGATCCTCACCCGGATGGACGGCGATGCGCGCGGCGGCGCGGCGCTGTCGATGCGCCACGTCACCGGCAAGCCGATCAAGTTCGCGGGCACGGGCGAGAAGCTCGATGCGATCGAGGCCTTCGATCCCGCGCGCGTCGCGGGCCGTATTCTGGGCATGGGCGATGTCGTCAGCCTGGTCGAAAAGGCCGCTGCGACGATCAAGGAAGAAGATGCCGAGGCGCTGGCCAGGCGCATGGCCAAGGGTCAGTTCGACCTCAACGACCTGCGCATGCAGCTGCGCCAGATGCAGCAGATGGGCGGGCTGGGAATGCTCGCGGGAATGCTGCCGGGCATGAAGAAGGCCAAGCAGGCGATTGCGGCAAGCGGAATGGACGACAAGGTGCTGGTGCACATGGACGCGATCATCGGCTCAATGACCTCGAAAGAGCGCGCGCGTCCCGAACTGCTCAATGCCAAGCGCAAGAAGCGCGTGGCATCGGGCAGCGGCACCGAAGTGCAGGACGTGAACAAGCTGCTCAAGATGCATCAGGAAATGTCGCGCGCGATGAAGCAGATCAGGAAGATGGGCGGGCTCAAGGGCCTTGGCGCCCTGTTCGGAAAGGGTGGCCTTGGCGCTGCCATGCCGGGGATGGGCGGCGGCCCTGCCGGCGGGATGCCGGGGCTCGGCGGTTCCGGCGCGCCTTCGGTGGATATGAACAGCTTGCCGCAGGATCTTCGCGACATGCTCAATAAGAAGTGATTTCAATCAATTAAACTGGAAAGGTAATATCAAATGGCAGTTGCAATCAGGCTTTCGCGCGGCGGCGCCAAGAAGCGCCCCTATTATCGCATCGTGGTGTCGGATTCGCGCAGCGCGCGCGACGGCAAGTATCTGGAGCAGATCGGCACCTACAATCCGATGCTGGCCAAGGACGATCCGGCCCGCATCAAGCTCGCCGAAGACCGTGCGCGTCATTGGCTGAGCGTTGGCGCGCAGCCTTCGGACCGCGTCCTGCGCTTCCTCGACGCCGCCGGTGTGCTCGAACGCGCACCGCGCAACAACCCCAAGAAGGGCGAGCCGGGCGAAGCCGCGAAGGAACGCGCCGAGGAAAAGGCCGCCAAGCTGGCTGCCGCCGAGGAAGCAGCCAAGGCTGCCGTGGAAGAAGCCAAGGCACCGGTTGAAGAGGTTGCGGCTGAGGAAGTCGTGGCCGAGGAAGCTCCCGCCGAGGAAACTCCCGCCGAGGAAGTGGCTGTCGAAGAAGCGGTTTCCGAAGAGGCAGTGACCGAGGAAGCTCCGGCTGAAGAGGCTCCTGCAGCTGAAGAAGTTCCCGCAGCTGAAGAAGTTGGCGAAGAAGCTGGCGAAGAGAAGGCCGAGTAATGCGCCCTCTCCCCTCCCGCTTGCGGGAGGGGCTGGGGGTGGGCGCGTGAAGCGATGACGCGCCCGGCCCGGCCCACCCCAAACCCCTCCCGTGAACGGGAGGGGCTTTTGGACGTCGATAAGCCTGTCGAATTGGCCGCCGTGACCGGCGCGCACGGCGTGACGGGTGAAGTCCGGCTGAAACTGCTGGGCGGGGGGATCGATGTCCTCCGGACCCACGCCAGCTTTAATGCCGGAGAAGGCGGGCGTACGCTGACGCTTGTGAAAATTCGCAGCGATAACAAGGGCGGGGCGATTGCCCGCTTTGCCGAGGCAGGCAGCCGCGCCGAGGCTGAGGCACTGCGCGGCACCGTGCTCACGATCCCGCGCCTGGCGCTACCACCACTTGAGGAGGGCGAGTATTATCACGCCGACCTGATCGGGCTGGCGGTTGTTACCGATGTGGGCGAAGCGGTGGGCAAGGTAATCGCGGTGCATAATTTCGGCGCCACCGACATCATCGAGATCCAAAAGCCGGACGGCAAGACCTTCATGGTGCCGATGACGGTGCAGGCCGTTCCCGGCTGGGATGCGGAGAGCCTGGCAATCTCCGGCGAATTTGTGGATCGGTGAAGTCGGTGGGAAGCGCCTGAAGGGCCGAAGCTGATTTTTAGGGGTGGGGGGATACCTCTGTCAGCTTCGGCCCGACGGCATTGGCTCGCACATGGGGATCATACGAGCGCAGGAGCAACGGCCACTGCATCAGGTAGGCCGAGCGTCGCGAGGAACCCGACCACGCTGAGGAGCAGTGCGGTCGAAGCAGTTGCTCCAAGTCCGGTCAGGAATGAAGGCAAATAAGTATATCTGGGGCCTTCGTCGTTTGCCGGATCGAAGCCGAGCAATTTGACTTCACTGGACGTCAGATAGGGCTTGAGCTGTTCGATCAGGCTTTCCTCGTTCTCGATTGGGCGACAGACAAACAGGTCGCTGTCCCTCCGGATAATCTGGGCTTCCAACATTGGTATTCTCCTTGGTTCGTGATGGATGCCAAATGCCCCATTCGTGCGCCTCAAGCCAACAAAAGCGCTGGCAATATCTATAAGCTGAATTTATAGATAACCGAATGAATCGACTCCCTCCTCTTACCGCTGTCCGCGCCTTCGAGGCGGCAGGCAGGCACGAGAATTTTTCGCGTGCGGCCGAGGAGTTGGGGCTAACTCAGGCGGCCGTCAGCTATCAAATTCGCCAATTGGAAGACCGGGTCGGCAAGCTGCTGTTCGTGCGCGAGAAAGGCCGCGTCAGGTTGTCCGAAGCGGGTCAGCGGTTGCTTCCGGCGATCAGCGGCGGGTTTGCCGGGATTGCCGATGCATTTGATGCGCTGCGTGAAGATGACGCGGAAATCCTGTCGGTGAATGCATCCGTATCGATCGGCGGCGCGTGGCTATCAGCGCGCATCGGGCGCTTCCAGCTGCGCTATCCTGACATTGCAGTGCGGCTTTCGTTGTCGAACGAACTGGTCGACCTTGCCGGTGGTCACATCGATGTGGCGCTGCGAGCCGGCCGCGGGCAATGGGACGGTTTGCGAGCCGATTTCCTGTTTCGACAGCACTTCTCGCCGATATGCTCTCCGGCGTTTCTGGCTGATTACAATATTCGTGCGCCCGAGGATCTGTTGCAGGTCGAGCGGCTGGCCCCCAATGATCCGATGTGGAACAGCTGGTTTGCTGCAGCCGGACTGGAGGCTACGCCGCCGTCACGTCCCGGCGTGGTCATGGACAGCCAGATACAGGAAGCGAACGCGATCCTGGGCGGTTATGGCATTGCTTTGCTTTCGCCGATCTTCTGGCGCGCCGACATCGAATCGGGCAGGCTGGTGCAGCCGTTTGCAACGCTCTACGTGTCGCTCAGCTCGCATTATCTCGTAAATCCTGCGGGCAGGATTGGCGTGCGCAAGATCGAACGCTTCCGCGAATGGCTGCATGAAGAACTGGCCGAAGAGCGCAAGCATATGCCGGCAGTGATATGGGAAGTTCCCGAATGAGTTTTGCCGCCACCGTCCTGGCGCTCTATCCAGCGGTATTTCCCGGGTCGCTGGGCGTCAGCCTTGCCGGGCGCGCGGAGCGATGACGCGCCCAGCCAGGCTCACCCGTACCCTTCACGCAAGAGGGAGGGGCGTTTGGGATGCGGAAAAGCTTGTCATTGACGGTGACTTCGTCGGTTAGTATATACATTATGTATATACAGGAGACCGTTATGGGCAAGGAATACCGCGCCAAGGTTTTCAAGTCGGGAAATTCGCTCGCGCTGCGGCTGCCCAAGGCGCTGGGGCTGAAAGAAGGTTCGATCATGGTCCTGCGCGAGGAACGGGCGGGATTCGTCGTGGAACCCGAAGATACACCAAAAAAGATCGATATCAGCGGGTTCGCGGGGAAAGCTCCCGGGATCAGGCTTGCGCCGCGCGAGGACTTCGAAGAGCGCCCAAGCACCATCGCTGCACGCGAAGCGGCGCGCAAGGCGGCAGGACAAGCGTGATCCGCTATCTGATCGACGCCAACTGCGCCGTCTATGCGATGGACCTGGGCAATGAGCGTCTGAAAGCGCGGATCGCTGAAACTACCGCGGGAGAAATCGCGATTTCGGTAATCAGCTATGCCGAAGTTGCCTATGGGACACATGTCGGCAAGCCCCCCGCACCCGAAGTGCTCGAGGCATTTGTCACTGCAATCCCTCTCCTGCCGTTCGATGAAGCGGCTGCGCGCGCCTATGCCCAGCTCCCTTTCAAGCGCGCGCGGTTTGACCGGCTTCTTGCCGCCCACGCGCTGAGCATCGGTGCAACGGTGATCAGCAACAATGAAGCCGACTTTGCCGATGTGACGGGCCTGAAGGTCGAGAACTGGACAATCTGATGACTTTCGCCGCGACCATCCTCACGCTCTACCCAGAGATGTTTCCCGGTCCGCTGGGTGTCAGCCTTGCCGGGCGCGCGCTGGAGGAAGGGCGGTGGTCATGCGAAACCGTGCAGATTCGCGATTTCGCGAGGGACAAACACCGCACGGTCGATGATACGCCCGCAGGCGGCGGGGCGGGCATGGTGCTGAAAGCCGATGTGCTCGGCGCGGCGCTGGATAGTGTAACGGCAAAGCCCCTTCCTTTGAGGGAAGGCGTTGGGGATGGGTGTACTGAAGCGGAGAAGTCGAACACCCACCCCCCGACCCCCTCCCTCCAGCGAGGGGGAGTTCAGCGCCCCATCCTCGCCATGACGCCGCGCGGGAAACCCATCACGCAGGCGCGTATCCGCGAGCTTGCGGCAGGGCCGGGCGTGATCCTGCTGTGCGGACGGTTCGAGGGGTTTGACGAGCGCCTGTTCGAGGCACGGCCCGATATCGAACAGGTCAGCCTCGGCGATATCGTGCTGTCGGGCGGAGAGCCCGCTGTGCTCGCCATACTTGACGCTTGCATTCGCCTGCTTCCCGGCGTAATGGGCGCGCCTTCAAGCGGGGTCGATGAATCCTTCGAACAGGGTTTGCTCGAATATCCGCAATATACCCGACCTCAGGAATGGGAAGGGCGCACGATCCCCGAAGTGCTGCGATCGGGGGATCATGCGAAGATCGCCGCCTGGCGGAAACAACGGGCGGAAGATGACACACGGTTACGCAGGCCGGACCTTTGGGAGCGCTACAGTGGCGCTCGGGACCAGCCTGCCTCTGGCGCGCGGCGAGAGAAGAAGGACTTGGACCAGTGAACCTGATCCAGCAGATCGAGGCGGAAGAAATCGCCAAGGCCGGGAAGCAGATTCCCGAATTCCGTGCGGGTGATACCGTGCGCGTCGGCGTCAAGGTTGTCGAAGGCAACCGCGAACGCATCCAGAATTACGAAGGCGTGGTGATTGCCCGCTCAAACCGCAGCATCAACAGCAATTTCACCGTGCGCAAGATGAGCTTCGGCGAAGGCGTGGAGCGCGTATTTCCGCTCTATTCGCCGATCGTCGACAGCATCACCGTGGTCCGCCGCGGCGTGGTGCGCCGGGCCAAGCTCTATTACCTGCGCGGCCGCACCGGCAAGAGCGCGCGCATCGCCGAGCGCCGCGAGAACGCCCCCAAGGCTTGAGGCCAGGGCGCAGCGCAAATAATTTGAAGGGCGGCCCTGCGGGGTCGCCCTTTTTCGTTTGGGCTTTGCAATCAGGCCAAATAATCGTCATTGCGAGCAACCGATAGGTTGCGCGGCAATCCAGTGCAGAATGCTGGATTGCTTCGCTTCGCTCGCAATGACGAGGTTGGAATTGGAATGCGCTCCCTACTTTTTGCTGCCGCTCTGCTTGCCGCCGCTCCTGCCTTTGCGGAGGGGCCGATGACCGCCGAAACCCCCGCACTCACCTTCGAACGCGTGTTCGCTTCGCCCTCGCTCGACGGATCGAGCCCGCGCCAGGCGAAGCTTTCGCCCGACGGGCGCTGGCTCACCCTGCTGCGCAATCGCCCCGATGACCGCGAGCGCTACGATCTGTGGGGTTATGACCGCGAGAGCGGCGAATGGCGGATGCTGGTTGACAGCGAAAAGCTGGGTTCGGGCCGCGAGCTCAGCGAAGACGAGAAGATGCAGCGCGAACGCGCGCGGGTGGGAAGCCTCAAGGGCATTATCACCTATCAATGGGCGAGCGACGGCAAATCCGTGCTCGTCCCGCTCGACGGCGATCTTTACCTCGCCCGGCTCGATGGCAGCGTGACGCGCCTGACCGACACCGAGGAGAGCGAGCTCAACCCGAAACTGAGCGAAACCGGGAAGTTCGTCTCGTTCGTGCGCGAGCGGCAACTATGGGTGGGCGAAGTCGGCGGTGAGGCTGCCCCGATTACTCCCAAGGAGGGCGAACTGATCCGCTGGGGCGAGGCCGAATTCGTCGCGCAGGAGGAAATGGCGCGGCTGACCGGTCTCTGGTGGTCGCCCGATGACCGGCGCATCGCCGTCCAGCGCACCGACGAGAGCCCGGTCGGCGTGGTTACCCGCGCGGCCATCGGCGCGACGGGAACCAAAGTGTTCGATCAGCGCTATCCCGCCGCGGGCACCGACAATGCCGTGATTGAGTTGTTCGTGACCGATCCCGACGGAGGAAACCGGATCAAGGTCGATCTCGGGCCGGATTCCGACATCTATCTCGCCCGGGTCGATTGGGCGCCTGATGGCAGCGCGCTATATGTCCAGCGGCAGAACCGCGCGCAGACCGTGCTCGACATGCTCAAGGTTGATCCCGCAACGGGCGCGAGCGAGGTGCTCTTCACCGAAAAGGCGGCGCGCGAAAATTACTGGATCAACCTTGGCGACGATTACCGCTTCCTCAAGGACGGCTCGCTGATCTGGTGGAGCGAGCGCGATGGCTTCGGCCACCTTTACAGGCTTGCGCGCGGCAAGTGGACCCAGCTGACCCGCGGCAAGTGGATGGTCACGAGGCTGGTCGGTATCGACGAGGATGCGGGCCGCGTTTTCTTCACCGGCACGAGCGCGGACAATCCGCTCGATCAGCATGTCTATGCTTTCAATCTCGGCAATCCGCGCAAGGTCGATCGCCTGACCGAACCCGGGTTCACCTATGGGGCAGGCATGGACAAGGCCGGCAAGGCGCTGCTCGTCAGCCGTTCCTCGCACGATCAGCCGCCGCAGAGCTGGCTGGCCGACGCGAAGGGCAAGCGGCTGGCGTGGATCGAGGAGAACGCGCTCGGTGCCGATCATCCCTATACGCCCTACCTTGCCAGCCACCGCGCCGCGCAGTTCGGCACGATTCTGGCGGCGGACGGGGTGACCGAACTCCATTGGAAGATGGTCACGCCGTCGATTGAACCGGGCAAGAAATATCCGGTGTTCTTCAATCATTACGGCGGCCCCGGGGCGCAGATGGTGACCGGCGGCTGGGACGGGGCGTTGCAGCAGGCGGTGGTCGATCGCGGCTATATCTGGTTCGAGATCGATAATCGCGGCTCGGCCAATCGCGGCGTCGATTTCGAACAGCCAATCTGGCGCGCGATGGGCGGAGCCGAAGTGGCCGATCAAAGGGAAGGCGCGCAATACCTCAAGTCGCTCGATTTCGTCGATCCGGCAAAGATAGCGATCTATGGCTGGTCCTATGGCGGATATATGACGCTGAAACAGCTTGAGGCCGATCCGGGGCTGTACGCGGCGGGCATCGCGGGCGCGCCGGTGACGCGCTGGGAGCATTACGATACACATTACACAGAACGCTACATGGGCGATCCGCGCGAGGTGGGCGAGGCTTATGCAAAGTCCGGCGCGATCGAGGACGCGGTGAAGATCACCGATCCGCTGCTGCTGATCCACGGCATGGCGGACGACAATGTGGTGTTCGAGAATTCGTCCGAACTCATCGCCAAACTTCAGGGCGGCAATGTTCCGTTCGAGATGATGCTCTATCCCGGGTTCACCCACCGCGTGGGCGGAGAGAAAGTGTCGCCGCATCTGTGGAACACGATCTTCACCTTTCTCGAACGCCGTGGGGTGACCCCGCCTGAATAAGTGGCGGCCCGAGTGGGAGTTTAGCGCCCCCAAGCCGAATTGTTTTGCAGTGCAGCGCAAAAGCGGTATCGCGGCCCTCCTTGCGTTGGAGGAGTGAACAATCATGGGTTACCGGGTGGCCGTTGTCGGGGCGACGGGCAATGTTGGGCGCGAGATGATGCAGATTCTCGCCGAGCGCGCCTTTCCCTGCGACGAGGTGGCGGCGGTTGCCAGCCCGCGTTCGACCGGAACCGAAGTGGAATTCGGCGACACCGGACGCATGCTCAAGTGCCGCAATATCGAACATTTCGACTTTGCCGGATGGGATATCGCGCTGTTTTCCGCGGGCGGTGGCCCGGCGAAAGAGTATGCGCCCAAGGCAGCGGCGGCGGGCTGCGTGGTGATCGACAACTCCTCCTATTGGCGGATGGACCCCGATGTGCCGTTGATCGTGCCCGAGGTTAACCCCGAAGCGATTGCCGGTTATGTGAAGAAGAACATCATCGCCAATCCCAATTGCTCGACCGCGCAGCTGGTGGTGGCATTGAAGCCGCTGCACGATGCCGCGCGGATCAAGCGCGTGGTCGTCTCGACCTATCAGTCGGTATCGGGCGCGGGTAAGGCCGGAATGGACGAGTTGTTCGAGCAATCGCGGGCAATCTTTGTCGGCGATCCGGTCGAAGCGAGGAAATTCACCAAGCAGATCGCATTCAACGTCATCCCGCATATCGATGTGTTCATGGATGACGGCTCGACCAAGGAAGAGTGGAAGATGGTGGTCGAGACCAAGAAGATCCTCGATCCGAAGATCAAGCTCAATGCCACCTGCGTGCGCGTGCCGGTGTTCGTCGGCCATGCCGAGGCGGTCAATATCGAATTCGAGAACGAGATCTCGGCGGCCGAGGCGATGGACATCCTGCGCGAGGCGCCCGGGGTGATGCTGATCGACAAGCGCGAGGACGGCGGATACGTCACGCCCGTCGAATGCGCGGGCGACGGTGCGACTTATGTCAGCCGCGTGCGCGAGGACCCGACGGTCGAGAATGGGCTCACCCTGTGGTGCGTCAGCGACAATCTGCGCAAGGGCGCCGCGCTCAACGCGGTGCAGATCGCAGAACTTCTGGGGCGCACGCATCTGAAGAAGGGGTGAGCATGGGCGCGTTCGATTTCACCCATGCGCTGCTCCGTGCTCCGGGCAGATCGGTTACCCATGGCCTGCGTGATGGCGACCATGCCGGGCCCGCCTATGAAGATGTCGTGCGCGAACACGCGGCCTATGCCGCGGCGCTGCGGCAGCTCGGGCTCGAGGTCGAAGTCCTTGCGCCGATCGAAGCCTATCCCGACTCGATTTTCGTAGAGGACCCGGCGCTGGTCTTCGCGGAAGGTGCGATCCTGCTCAACCCCGGTGCGCCCAGCCGCGCCGGCGAGGTGGCCATGATCGCGCCGGAGCTGGAGGCGCGCTTCGGGCAGGTTCTGCGGCTCACAGACGGGTTCGTCGATGGCGGCGATGTGCTGACGACGCCCGATGAGGTGCTCATCGGCCTTTCC
>LOEX01000104.1 GCA_001516125.1 Sphingomonadales bacterium BRH_c42 | reverse complement strand
GGGCGAGTCCTGGTTAGAGGTTTCGGGCCCACCCCCGGCCCCTCCCGCAAGCGGGAGGGGAGATGAGTACCCCTCACCCAATGTCCACACCCCGCCTTGCCAGCCTTCCTGCGCTTCGCGGGTGACGGCCTGCGCCAGGTCCATGCCCTCCAGCCCCGGCCATTCCTGCGCCAGGGCCAGCAGCGCGGGAATATCGAACTTCCCCTCGGGCGAATGCGCGATCACCGCATTGGGCGCGCCGTTCAATCTGATCCGCCGGGTCAGTGCGCGCGTATCCACGCCCGACAGGCCGATCTTGCCCTGCGCCGCCAGCCAATCGCCAAAATTCTGCTCGCCGCGAAAGTTCGACAGCGGCGTTACCTCTTCGCGCACAATGCAGCCCACCGCGCCTGGCGCGTGCGACTCGCTATCCTCGTGATTGGCGCCGACATTGCCGATATGCGGGAAGGTGAAGGTGACGATTTGCCCGGCGTAGGAGGGGTCGGTCATCACCTCCTGATAGCCGGTCATCGCGGTGTTGAAGCACACCTCGCCTACCGCGCTGCCTGCGGCTCCGAAGCCCTTGCCCCAGATCACCGTGCCATCGGCCAGAACAATGACACCCGTCGCGCCCGTCGGCTGCGCAGGAGTGTTCGCGGAAGGGGCCATCGGGCGCTCCGTTCAAGAGGTTTCCAGCAATGCGTGCTAAGTCCCAGCCGCTAACCATGCCGGGCCGCTGCGTCAACACCGCAGCCGCGAAATATCGACTATTCGGGGCACAATGCCTATCTGACCGGCCCAACAGATTCTTTTCAAGGACCAGCGCCATGCTTCGCGATGACATCAAGGCCGCCACCATTACCGCCATGAAGGCAGGCGACAAGCCCCGCACCGCGGCGTTGCGGCTGATCTCGGCCAGGATCAAGGACCGCGATATCGAGCTGCGCACATCGTCGAAGGAGATCGCCGATGACGATCTGGTGGCCGAAGTGCTTCAGAAAATGGCCAAGCAGCGCCGCGAATCGATCACCATGTTCCAGCAGGGCGGGCGCGATGAGTTGGCCGCGCAGGAACAGGCCGAACTGGGCGTGATCGAAGAATTCATGCCGCAAATGATGAGCGAGGATGAAACGCGCGCCGCGATCGAGGCGATCAAGTCGGAAATCGGGGCCGGCAGCATCAAGGACATGGGCAAGGTCATGGCCGAACTCAGGTCGCGCCACGGTTCACAACTCGACATGGGGCTGGCCAGCGCTCTGGTGAAGGCGGCGCTTTCCTAATACAGGGGGTTCATGCTTTCCCCGCAATGGCTTGATGAACTGCGCGCCCGGGTGACGCTTTCCAGCGTCATCATGCGCACGGCCAAGCTCCAGCGCGCGGGGCGCGAATGGAAGGCCTGCTGCCCGTTCCACAATGAGAAGACCCCCAGCTTCACCGTCAATGACGAGAAGGGTTTCTATCACTGCTTCGGCTGCGGTGCACATGGCGATGTGATCCGCTGGATGACCGACCAGCGCGGGCTGTCGTTCATGGACGCGGTCAAGGAATTGGCGTCCGAAGCCGGAATGGAGGTCCCCCGCCCTGACCCGCGCGAGGCCGAGCGGGCCGAGCGGCGCGCCAGCCTGCACGATGTCTGCGCCGCCGCGCAGGAATGGTTCGTCGCCAATCTCCATTCACCAGAAGGTGCCGCCGCGCGTGAATATCTCAATTCGCGCGGGTTCGGCAGGAATACTGCGCAGCGTTTCGGCTTCGGCTTTGCACCCGAGAGCAGGGTGGCGCTCAAGGGCGCACTTTCCCAATTCGACGAGGCCATGCTGGTCGAGGCCGGCCTGCTGATCTCGGTCGATGGCAAACCGCCCTATGACCGGTTCCGTGACCGGTTGATGCTGCCGATCCACGATGCTCGCGGGCGTGTGATCGCTTTCGGCGGCCGCATCCTGGAAAGTCAGGCCAAAGATACAGGGAGCGCGGCGAAGTACCTCAACTCGCCCGACACGCCGCTGTTCGACAAGGGGCGCACGCTCTACAATCTCCACCGCGCCGGGCCGGTTTCTCGCCAGAGCGGACGGATGGTCGTGGTCGAAGGCTATATGGACGTGATCGCGCTGGCGCAGGCGGGGATCGAGGATGCGGTCGCGCCGCTCGGCACCGCGCTGACCGAAAACCAGCTCGAACTGCTTTGGCGTATGGTCGAGGCGCCGGTGCTCTGTTTTGACGGTGATGCGGCGGGTCAGCGCGCGGCGATGCGGGCGATTGCACGCGCACTGCCGCTGCTGCGCCCGGCGCGCTCGCTGGCGCTGGTCCAGCTTCCCGCAGGGCTCGATCCCGACGATCTGATCCGCAGGCAGGGCGCGGAGGCAATGCAGCAACTTTTGGCCAATCCGGTGCCTCTGATCGAGATGCTGTGGCGCTTCGAGCGCGACGCGCAGGCGCTGCGTACCCCTGAGGACAAGGCCGGGCTGAAGGCGCGGCTGATTGCGCATGTCGACGCCATTACGGACCAGGATATCCGCGCGCTCTATCGCCGCGAATTGATGGACCGGTTTTCCGCTTTTGCCTTCCCCCCGCGCCAGCGGAGCGATTGGAAGGGCCAGGGGACGAGGCAGCAGGTTCCTGCGCTGTCGGGCGAGACCGCCGCACGGCTTGGCAGGGCGATGTCGGGCGGCGCACGCGATGCGCTGGCAACTGCCGTGATCGCAGGTCTGCTGCGCTATCCCGACCAGATCGGCGTGCATGCCGAGGCGCTGGGCAGGCTCTCGCAGATTGACCCAAAAGCCGCACCTGCGATCGAATCACTGTTCGAGTTTGCGGAAACGCTTGATTCGCACGGCGCACACGCCATATCAGGCGCGCAAGGCCTTCCCGCCCCACCGGATCAGAATCGATATGCCTTCCTCAGAGAAGGCTCCTCACCGGTAGATGCGCGCGCGGAACTGGCTGAAGCCGTCGTGTTGCTGGTCGAAAGGCCGGCCCTTTTTGTTGCGCTCGAAGCAGCAAGGGCCCGGTTTGCGGAGGATCCCGAGGGCGCCTTCGCCGAACAGACCCGGTTGCGCGAACGGCTCGCTGCACTCGAAGAGCGTCTGAAGCACTTTGGACGCAGGAAGGCCGCAAATGCGGCCGCAAGGGATTTGATTCGCGACCCGGCCAATGCGGCCGATAGCGACAGGAAAACGGACTGACAGACCCAATGGCCGCCAATACGAAATCATCCGAAGCTGACGATGCCCCGTTGATCGATCTCAACGAAGCAACGGTCAAGAAGCTCATCAGCAAAGGCAAGAAGAAGGGCTATGTCACCTATGACGAGCTCAACGCCGCGCTGCCATCCGACCAGATGAGCCCCGACCAGATCGAGGATATCCAGACCGCGCTGTCCGAAATGGGCGTCCAGATCGTCGAGAACGACGAGGATGCGGAGGCCGAGGCTGATGGCGACGATGACGCCGACGAAATCGATGCCGATGACGACTCAGACGGCGATGACGAAGATCGCAAGGATGTCAGGAAAGCCAGCTCAACCCCCAAAAAGGCGGCCATTGGCGAACGCACCGATGACCCTGTGCGCATGTATCTGCGCGAGATGGGAGCAGTCGAACTGCTCAGCCGCGAGGGTGAAATCGCCATCGCCAAGCGGATCGAGGCCGGGCGCGACATGATGATCATCGGGCTGTGCGAAAGCCCGATCACCTTCCACGCGATCATCCAGTGGTCCGAAGCGCTCAACAATGAGGAAATGCAACTGCGCGAGATTCTCGATCTCGACGCCATGCTTTCCAAGGAACCGCCACCCGACAAGATGGTCGAAGGCGCCGAGGACGACGACGGCGAAATCAGCGAGGAGACCGCCGGCCCGACCATCCGTGAAGACGACGAGGTTGAAGACAGCGAGGAAGCGGGAAGCAAAGAGGACGAGGACGGTGAGGAAGGCGAGAGCCGCCGTGAGCGTGAAGAAGACGAGGATGACAACACGCTGAGCCTCGCCCAGATGGAAGCCGCGCTCAAGCCGGAGGCGCTTGAACGCTTCGCCCGGATCACCAGCCTGTTCAAGAGCTTCGGGAGGTTGCAGGCCGAGCGCGTGGAAACGCTCGCGGCAGGAAACGAATTTCCGGCTGCCAAGGAACGCAAGTACGAAAAACTGCGCGAGGAATTGACCGCCGAGGTCGAGAGCGTCCAGTTTCATGCGACCAAGATCGAGTTCCTGGTCGACAACCTCTATGCTTTCAACCGCCGCCTGACCGCACTCGGCGGTCAAATGCTGCGCCTGGCAGAGCGGCACAAGGTCAAACGGGTGGAATTCCTGGGTGCCTACGTCGGCAACGAACTCGACGAGGATTGGCTGGCGCGCAACGCGGGCAGGGACAAGAAATGGGCCGCGTTCGCCGAAAAGGAAGCCGACGCGATCGAGCGCATCCGCGCCGAGATTGCCGATATCGCCAGCCAGACCGGCATGAGCCTCAATGAATTCCGCCGCATCGTCAACATGGTGCAGAAGGGCGAGCGCGAGGCGCGGATCGCCAAGAAGGAAATGGTCGAGGCCAACCTGCGCCTGGTGATCTCCATCGCCAAGAAATATACCAACCGCGGGCTGCAATTCCTCGACCTGATCCAGGAAGGCAATATCGGGTTGATGAAGGCGGTCGACAAGTTCGAATACCGCCGCGGCTACAAGTTCAGCACATATGCCACCTGGTGGATCCGGCAGGCGATCACCCGCAGCATTGCCGATCAGGCGCGCACCATTCGCATCCCGGTCCACATGATCGAGACGATCAACAAGCTGGTGCGAACCAGCCGCCAGTTCCTGCATGAGGAAGGCCGCGAGCCTACGCCCGAGGAAATGGCCGCGCGGCTTTCCATGCCGCTTGAAAAAGTGCGCAAGGTGATGAAGATCGCCAAGGAGCCGATCAGCCTCGAAACCCCGATCGGCGACGAGGAAGACAGCCACCTGGGCGATTTCATCGAGGACAAGAACGCCGTGATCCCGGTGGACGCGGCGATCCAGGCAAACCTCAAGGAGACCGTCACCCGCGTGCTTGCGTCACTCACCCCGCGCGAGGAGCGCGTGCTGCGCATGCGCTTCGGCATCGGCATGAACACCGATCACACGCTGGAGGAAGTGGGCCAGCAGTTCAGCGTGACACGCGAACGCATCCGTCAGATCGAGGCCAAGGCGCTGCGCAAGCTCAAGCACCCCAGCCGGTCACGCAAGATGCGCAGTTTTCTGGATCAGTGAGGTTCGGTTCATGGCGCTTGATTTTTCGTCCCTCGTGAGAGCCATCGAACGGTTGGACGAAGGATTGGCCCGCTATAGCCGCGATACGGGCGACGAGCAGATACGCGACGGTTTGATTCAGCGTTTCGAGTTTACCTATGATCTCGGGCACAAGATGTTGCGCCGGACGCTTGAGGCGACATCGGCGAACCCTGAAGAAATCGACCGGATGAGTTTTCCCGAACTCATCCGCACCGCGAATGAGCAGGGCCTGCTCGCAAGTGAATGGCCGCAGTGGCGCACCTGGCGCGAGATGCGCAACATTACCTCGCACACCTATGACGAGGCCAAGGCGATACAGGTGGTGGCAGGAATTCCGGGTTTCCTCGGTGAAGTTCGGGTCCTTGTCGATCGCTTGCGGGAGGCTGGACCGCAGTGAGCACATACCTTTCGTTGAGCGAAAGGGAGCTGGCAATCGTGCACGATATCCTGCGCGCGCATCTGCCTGCGAATGTGTCGGTCCATGTCTTTGGTAGCCGTGCAGGCGACCATCCCAAGCAGTGGTCAGACCTCGACCTCGTTCTTGAAGCACCGGCAGCGCTGCCGCTCGAGCTGCTCGCTGCATTGGCCGAGGCGTTCGACAGTTCTGACCTGCCGTGGAAGGTCGATCTCGTCGATCGCAGGACAGTCAGCGCCGATTTCGGGAGGTTGATTGACCAGAAAAAGGTCGCGCTATCTTAAGATGCAATGCGTTGTTCGGTCGCGCATGAACGCAACAATTGATCAATCCACTACGAAAACCGGGCAAATGCGGCTGCGGTTTCGGCGATAGGGTCAAGCCGCACCCACAGGGCGATACCTGCCATCGCGGCTACCATCGCACCGCTCGCCAGCAATGCACCGCGAGACGGGATGCGCGGCATCAGCGGCATCAGTGCGGTCAAGGCCAGCGTAAGCGGCACGATCGCGGTCATCGGCAATTCGGGCCCCACACCTTGCATGAGTTGGTGGCCCAGCGCGATCATGTAGCCGGTGACCAGCGCTGCGAGCACAGCCGCAATCGCGGTTCCGGCCAGGTTGCCCAGCCTGGCTATGGCGAGGGCAGAAGCACCGGCCAGCATGACCGGCACCACCAGCACATAGGCTGCGGTGGGCGCATAGGCCTGCGCGGCCAGCGCACCTGCGAACAGGGGCAAGGCGAACCCGGCCCAATCGCTCGCCCCGCCGCCGCCCTTGCGCAGCACCAGCAG
>LOEX01000103.1 GCA_001516125.1 Sphingomonadales bacterium BRH_c42 | reverse complement strand
CCCCGCCATCGCCGCGGCGAGCGGCTGCGCCCCGCCCATGCCGCCCAGCCCGCCAGTCAGTATCCAGCGCCCTTTCAGGCTGCCGCCATAATGCCTGCGCCCGGCCTCGACGAATGTCTCGTAGGTGCCCTGCACGATCCCCTGCGTGCCGATGTAGATCCACGACCCTGCGGTCATCTGGCCGTACATCATCAGGCCCTTGCGATCGAGCTCGCCAAAATGATCCCAATTGGCCCAGTGCGGCACGAGGTTGGAATTGGCGATCAGTACGCGCGGCGCATCGCTGTGAGTGCGAAACACGCCCACCGGCTTGCCCGACTGGACCAGCAGCGTCTCGTCATCGCCCAGCGTCTTGAGGCTGGCGATGATCCGGTCGAAATCCTCCCAGGTCCGCGCCGCGCGCCCGATCCCGCCATAGACCACCAGTTCATCGGGATTTTCCGCCACCTGCCGGTCAAGATTGTTCTGAAGCATGCGGAATGGCGCTTCGGTTTGCCAGCTGCGACAGGTCAGCGTGCTCCCTGTGGGCGCCTTGACATCGCGCGCGTTCCTGATCGTTCCGGTCATGCAATCTCTCCGAATGTCGCGCGAATGGCGGCGAATACCTCGGCCAGAACCTCCCGCAGCCTGCCCGATTTTTCCGGGCACAGGGCAAAGGGTGGCTCTTCGCTCATCAGATAGGTGCGCTGCGCAATCTCCATCTGGACAGCGTGAACACCGTTTTCGGGGTGGCCATAGTGCCGCGTGGTCCAGCCCCCCTTGAAACGGCCGTTGAGCACGGTGCTGTAACCCTGCGCACGCGCGCAGGCCGCTGCAACCGCGCGCTCCACCGCCGGGGCGCAAGACTGGCCCGAATTGGTGCCGATGTTGAGGTCAGGCAGCGTGCCTTCGAACAGGAAGGGAATTTGCGCGCGGATCGAATGGCAATCATAGAGCACGGCAAAGCCATGGCCCGCGCGCACCCGTTCGATCTCGCGCTCGAGCGCCCGATGGTAGGGCCGGTGATAGAGATCCAGTCGGCGCGCGATTTCTGCATCGTCGGGCGCGACCTTCCAGATCGGACGGCCATCGAAGTCGCTGAGCGGCACCAGCGAAGTGGTGTTCTGCCCCGGGTAGAGCGAGGCGCCATCGGGCGCGCGGTTGGCGTCGATGACATAGCGGCTGAAGTTGGCGCGCACGATCGTGGCATCGGGCATCAGCCCATCGTAAAGTGCGGGCACATGCCAGTCGGTGTCGATCAGCGCCCGCGCATCGTCGGTCAGCGCCGCGCGCACGTCATCGGGCAGCCAGGTTCCCGAATGCGGCTGCGCAAGCACGATCGGCGAGGTGCCGGAAATTGCGCTTACCGGCGTCATGCCAGTGCTTCGCCAATCGAGGAAATTCCGATTCCCTCCACCAGCGGTGCCCCCGCCAGCAGCGCGGCCATGGCGGCAATGTCGCCGTCCAATTGCCGGTCTTCGTGCAAACTCGGGCAGACATTGCGGATGTGCGCGATCACGCGCTTCAACGCCGCGCTGGTTTCAAGCGGCGCGCGATATTCGATCCCCTGCGCGGCAACCATTGCCTCGATCCCCAGGATTCCCGCCAGATTTTCATTCATGTCCAGCAAGCGCCGCGCGGCATGGCACGCCATCGAGACATGGTCCTCCTGATTGGCTGATGTCGGCGTCGAATCGACTGTGCGCGGATTGGCGAGCGATCGGTTCTCGCTCATCAGCGCCGCCGAGGTGACTTCGGCGATCATCAGCCCCGATTGCAGCCCCGGATCGGCTGCAAGGAACGCGGGCAGCCCGAAGCTGAGCGAGGGATCGACCAGCAGCGCCACCCGGCGCTGCGCGATACTGCCGATCTCTGCCAGCGCCAGCGCGATCATGTCGGCGGCGAGGCCGACCGGCTCGGCATGGAAATTGCCGCCCGAAACCACGCTGCCGTCGGTAAGAACCAGCGGGTTGTCGGTCACGGCGTTGGCTTCGGTCTGGAGAATTGCGCCTGCGTGGCGCAATTGATCGAGACAGGCGCCGATCACCTGCGGGGCGCAGCGCAGGCAATAGGGGTCCTGCACACGCAGATCATCCTCGCGGTGGCTTTCGCGGATCACCGAGCCTTCGAGCAATGCGCGGATTTCCCGCGCGGCCTCGATCTGGCCGCGATGGCCGCGCAAGGCGTGGATTTCCGCGCGCAAAGGTGCCGTCGATCCCATCGCCGCATCGAGCGAAAGCGCGGTTGTGACCAGCGAGTTCACCGCCAGCCGCCAACTGTCAAACAGCGCGGCGAGCGCCAGCGCGGTCGAAACCTGCGTGCCGTTGAGCAGCGCCAGCCCTTCCTTGGCCTGAAGTTCGAGCGGCGCGATCCCGGCCGATTGCAGCGCCTTGATCGCGGGCATTCGCTCACCGTGATGGAAAGCCTCGCCCTCACCGATCAGCACCGCCGCGACATGCGCCAGCGGCGCAAGATCGCCCGACGCGCCAACCGATCCCTTTTCGGGCACCACGGGGATCACGTCGCGCTCCACCAGCTGCTGGAGCCGCTCGATCACCAGCGGCCGGACCCCCGAAGCGCCCCGGCCCAGCGAAATACACTTGAGCGCGATGACGAGGCGGACGATTTCCGGTGCGAGGGGCTTGCCGTAACCGGCGCTGTGCGACAGCACGAGATTACGCTGGAGCGCGGCCAGATCGCCGTCCGCAATGCGCACGCTCGCCAGTTTTCCGAAGCCGGTGTTGACCCCGTAGATCGCCCCGCCGCCCGCCACGGCCAGCCCCAGCCGTTCGGCGGGCTGCGCCACATCATTCATCGCTGCATCGCAAATGCGGAAGGGCGAGCCGCTGCGATAGAGCGCCTCGAGCTGCGCCATGCCGACCACGCCGGGGACCAATTCAACGCCCATGATAATCTCCGGCTTGGATACGCCCGCGCAGCAGATCGCCGCCAATCCAGTAGCTGAGGAAATCTGGATGCGGCGCGTCCCACACCGCCAGATCGGCGCGCTTGCCCACCGCAATCGTGCCGCAATCCTCGTCAAGGCCCAGCGCTGCCGCCGCATTGCGCGTGGTGCCCGCCAGCGCTTCTTCAGGGGTCAGGCGAAACAGCGTGCATGCCATGTTCATCGCCAGCCGCAGCGAAGACAGCGGCGAGCTACCCGGGTTGCAATCGCTGGCAACCGCCATGCTCACCCCGTTTGCGCGCAAGGCGGCGATCGGCGGCAAGCGGGTTTCTCGCAGGGCATAGAATGCGCCCGGCAGCAGCACCGCCGCCGTGCCCGCCTCGGCCAGGCGCGGCACGTCCTCCTCGGCCAGATATTCTAGGTGATCGGCTGATAGTGCGTCAAACTCCGCCGCCAGAACTGCGCCCTTGAGGTCGCTCAACTGTTCGGCATGAAGCTTGACCGGCACGCCAAGCGCGGCAGCGCATTCAAAAAGACGGCGGATCTGCGCAGGTGTGAACCCGATCCCCTCGCAGAAGCCATCGACTGCATCGACCAGCCCTTGCGCACGCGCGCGCTCAAGCCCCGGGATCGCCACTTCGTCGATATAGCGATCTGCCTCGCCAGCATACTCGGGCGGGAGCGCATGCGCGGCGAGCCATGTAGTGCGGACCCTCACAGGCCGGCGGCGCTCGATCTCGCGCGCGATGCGCAGCATGCGCATCTCGTGCTCGATGGTGAGGCCATAGCCCGACTTGACCTCGATCACGGCGACCCCGTCGGCCATCAGGTCATCGACGCGGTGCAGTGCGGACCCGAGCAATTGCGCGTCGCTCGCCGCCCGCGTGGCTTCGACCGTGGACATTATGCCCCCGCCCGAACGCGCGATCTCCTCATAGCTCGCGCCGCCCAGCCGCAGCGCGAATTCGTGGCTGCGATCGCCTCCGAAAACCAGATGTGTATGGCAATCGATGAGTGCCGGTGTGACCAGCGCGCCGCCAAGATCGTGCCGCTGCCAATCCGAGTATTCCTGCGGCAGGTAAGAGGCAGGGCCGATCCAGGCGATCAGGCCATTGTTCACGGCAAGCGCGGCATTGCCGACCAGACCGTAAGGCCCGTCGCCAGCGACCATCGTCGCCAGTGTGCAATTCGCGAAGACTCGGCCTGACATGGGCTTGCGCATTCCCTCACTTCATGATTATGTATGCACATAATATCGCAAGGCGCAACGGGAAATGGCAGGGACAATTTCGGCGCGGCAGGTTCTCACGCCCGATGGCTGGCTGGCGAATGGCGTGGTCGCGTTCGACGATGCCGGGACGATTTCCAGCGTGGGAACCGAGGGGTTCGATGCGGCGAACGCCGTCGGCACGCTGCTCCCCGGCATGGCCAATGTCCACACGCACAGCTTCCAGCGAGCGATGGCTGGCCTCGCGGAAAGCCGCGGGCCGCAGGGGTCGGACGATTTCTGGACCTGGCGCAAGGTCATGTACCGCTTTCTCGAACTGCTCACGCCCGAGGATATCGAGGCGATCGCGGAGCAGGTGCAGATGGACATGGCGCTGGCTGGCTACAGCGCATCGGCAGAGTTCCATTACCTGCATCACCAACCGGGCGGCGCCCATTACGATAACCCCGCCGAGACGTCGCTGCGCATTCTTGCTGCGAGCGAGGCCAGCGGCATCGGGCTGACGCTGCTGCCCGTGCTATACAGCCACGGCGGGCTTGACCACCGCGCCTTGCAGGGCGGACAGCTGCGCTTTGGGTCGAGCATTGCCGAATTCGAGGCGCTCTACGCGCGGATCGGCGATTACGCGTCGGCAATGCCCCCCGATTTCCGCCTTGGCGTTGCGCCGCATTCGCTGCGCGCGGTCGATGCTGACGGTATCGCCGCCTGCGAGGCGCTGTGCCCTCAGGGACCGATCCACATCCACGCCGCCGAACAAACCGGCGAGGTCGAGGAAGCCCTTGCCCACCTTGGCACGCGCCCGGTGCAATGGCTCCTCGATCACTGCCCGATCGACCGGCGCTGGTGCCTGATCCATGCGACGCATATCGACCGGGCCGAGATCGCCGGGCTCGCCGCATCGGGCGCGGCGGCGGGCCTGTGCCCGACGACCGAGGCAAATCTTGGCGACGGCATATTTCCGGCGGTCGAATACCTCGGCGCGGGCGGGCGTTTCGGGATCGGATCGGATTCGAACATCCGCATATCTCTGGCCGAAGAGCTGCGCATGCTCGAACTCTCACAGCGGCTCAAACACGGGCAGCGTGCGCTGCTGACCAGTGCAGAAGTGCGCTCAAACGGGCGGTTTCTTTATGAGCGCGCCGCGCTTGGCGGGGCGCAGGCGATCGGCCGCAATGCCGGTGTGATCGAGCCTGGCCGCCTCGCCGATATTGTCGCGCTGCGCGACGACATGCCCCTGCTCGACTGGGGCGATCCCGACCACTGTCTCGATGCGTGGATATTCGCGGCCCATGGCAACGCGGTGAGCCACGTCTGGTCGGCGGGAAGGCATATCGTGGCCCACGGCGAACACATCCGCAGCGGCGCGATCCGCCAGCGCTTTGCCGCAGCGATGAAGCGGCTGGCGCAGGCGCTATGAACATCGCGGCGCAAGCCACAACGCATCACGGCATCCGCGAGGCGATCCGCGCACGGATCGTCGGGGGCGAGTGGGATCTGGGCGAACTGATCCCGGGCGAAGCCGAATTCGCCGCGCAATATTCCTGTTCGCGCTCCACGGTGAACCGCGCGCTGCAAGCGCTGGCGCACGAGGGGATCGTCGAGCGCAAGCGCAAGGGCGGGACGCGCGTTCGCCCGCTGCAACTGCCGCAGGCGCGGCTGCGGATCCCGATCATCCGCGAGGAGGTCCAGTCAGCGGGGCAGACCTATAGCCACCGGATCATGAGGCGCGAAAGGCAATTGCCGCCGGGCGATGTGGCGCAGCGGATGCATCTGCCAGACGACCACGAGCTGATTCATCTTCAAACGCTCCACCTGGCCGGGGGGGAGCCCTTCGCTTTCGAGCGGCGCTGGGTCGATCCCGTCACCGTGCCCGATTTTGAAGAGGCCGACCTGACCGCGATCAGCGCCAACGAATGGCTGATCCGCATGGTGCCCTTTTCGCGCGGGGAGGCGAGCCTGCTGGCAGTTTCAGCCGATGCGGAACTGGCGCAAATGCTGAAGGTGGCACCCGGCGAGGCTCTGTTCACGATGGAGCGGACCACCTGGTTCGAAGAGCGATCCGTCACCTTCACGCGGCTGCACTATGCCCCGGGATACAGGCTGAACTTCAGCTTGTAAGGAAGGCGTTCAGGCCAGATCCTCTGGCCGGTTGATATTGCCGAGGCCCGGTTCGATGCTGACCAGCCGCGCACCCGCCCGGTCCGCGAAACGGTATATCGCACACGCACCCCCGGCGAGCAGCTCGTCGAGCACCGGCGCAAGGCTGGCGGGCCACAGGCCCACTACCGGCTGATCCGCGATAATCGCCGCGCCTTCCCCCTGAAGCCGGGCGAGCAGGTCAGGCGGGATATCGGGAATATCGCAGGCCGATGCCAGCACCGCGTCGAAGCCGTGCGCATGCGCATGATGCAGCGCGGCATTGAGGCCGCCCAAGGGACCAAGTCCGGGCTGCGGACGATCAGGAAGCGAAACGAACCCTGGCTCGTCGCGCCCGCAGACGACGAGCGCCTCACATTGCGGGCCAAGCGCGGCGGCGACCCGGTCAATCAGCCGCTCGCCCTGCCACAGGGCATGCGCCTTGTCGCTGCCGAAGCGCTGCGCCTGCCCGCCCGCGAGGATCGCACCCAGAATCCGCAAATTGACGCTCCTGCGAGTTACAGCGGCCTGAAACGCAGCGTCAGCCCGTCCCTCGGCTTGGGAATCGGCCAAGGCTGCCACGCCGGTTCATAGCCCGGCTCGATCTCGATCGCATAGCGTTGCAGCAGCTGGCTCAGCAGGATCTTGACCTGCATATGCGCGAAATGCAGGCCCAGGCACATATGCGCACCCCCGCCAAACGGCACCCAGGCGTATTTGTGCCGGTCCCTGACCTTTTCGGGCGTGAAGCGCGTGGGGTCGAAGCGTTCGGGATCGTCCCAATATTCGGGCGAATTGTGGACGTAGTGGACGTTGATTCCAACCATCGCGCCAGCGGGGATGCGGATACCGCGGAAGTCGAAGCTCTTGAGCGCGCGGCGCGGCATCGAAGGCACCGGCGGGATCATCCGCAGCGCCTCCTTGAAGGCCATTTCGGTCAGCTCAAGCCTGGCCAGATCATCGAAATCGAGCGCACGCGGCGCGCCCCAAGCGTCAGGCCCGCCGGTGACCGCGACAATTTCCCGCCGCAGCCGTTCCTGCCACTCGGGGTTCTTCGCCAGCAGCCAGACCAGCGAGGTGGCGCTCGAGGTGATCGTGTCATGCGCGGCCATCATCAGGAAGTTCATGTGATCGACCACCTCGTCAACCGGCAGCAGCGATCCGTCCTCGCGTGTGGCGGTGGCGAACTGGCTGAACATGTCCTGCCCGCCTCCCTCGACCCTGCGGCGCTCGGTTTCGCGGGTGAAGAAATCGACCAGAAAGGCGCGGCCATCGACCCCGCGCTTCATCGCCGTGAACGGCAGCGGGCGCCGCACCGGTGCAACCGATGCCTGCACCATATCGACAAATGCCTGATTGATCCGGTCAGCTTCCGGCCCCCAGGGAATGCCGATGAAACTGTCGGCGGCAAGATCGAGCGTGAGCTGCTTGATCGCCGGATAGAACTTCATTTCCGCGCCCGACCAGCCCGCGACCGCCTGTGCGATGCCGCGGCCCAGCGCGCCCGCATAATGCCGCATGGGTTCAGGCTTGAAGGCGATCGACAATGCACGCCGGTCAATCCGGTGATGGTCGAAATCCATCAGCATCAACCCGCGCGGAAACAACAGATCGAGGATCGGCCCCCAGCCCTGCTCGCTCGAGAACACTTTCTCCCGGTCGAACAGCACCAGCTCGTTGGCATCGGCGCCAATCAGCGCCACGTTCCACCCGCCGAACGCCCTGGTCTTGTAAACCGGGCCATAGGTTTCGATCATGCGCCGGGCGAAGCCGTGCGGATCGGCGAGCATGCGAAACGTGTTGCCCACCAGCGGCCATCCACCCTCGCCCGGAATGTGATCGAGCGCATCTGCCGCAAGGCGCTGCGTCCAGTGCGTGGGAACGAATTCGACCAGACTTTCGGCCTTGGCGGGGGGCGATGCGAGCGTGGCCATTCAAAAATTCCCGGGATTGAGGATCGGCTTGCTTACCCTGATGTAAGTAAATGAGCCCTCTAAATCCACCCGGAAAGTTCGCGGCGAATCAGCGTTTCGAGCATGTTCATCCCTGCGTCCGACGTGTTGAGGCAGGAAAGCGCCGCAAAGTGCTCGCCGCCAGCCGCCGTGAACTGCTCGCGCCCCACGATCGCCAGCTCCTCGAGCGTTTCGACGCAATCGGCGGCGAAGCCGGGCGCGGCAATCGCGATCCTTCGCGTCCCGGCGCGCGCTTCGGCGAGCAGGGTCGCATCGGTTGCCGGTTCGAGCCAGCGTGCCCGCCCGAAACGCGACTGGAAGCTGGTGACGATCCGCACGCCCTTGCGCTCCAGCCGCTCGCCCAGCAGCCGCGCCGTCTTGCGGCAATGGCAATGATAGGGATCGCCCAGATCGAGCGTGCGCCGGGGCATTCCGTGAAAGCTGAGCAGCAGCACTTCGGGTTCGAAAGCCAGTGCATCGATCTGGCGCGAAAGATCGCTCGCCAGCGCTTCGATATGAATGGGATCGTCGTGATACGGCGGTAGCGTTCGCAGGCTGGGCTGCCAGCGCATCTGCGCCAGTGCCTGCGCTATCTTGTCGAACACGCTGGCGGTGGTGGCGGCGCAATACTGCGGATAAAGCGGGGCGAGCAGGATACGCTCGCACCCTTGCTCCATCAGCGCCGCAAGTTCGTCCGCGATCGCCGGCTGGCCATAGCGCATGGCATGGCGCACCAGCACTTGCGATCCCAGCCGCTGCTGCAAACCCTCGGCCTGGCTGCGGGTGATCGCCGCCAGCGGCGAGCCATCATCCGTCCAGACCTTGGCATAGGCGCGCGCACTTTTCCTGGGCCTGGTATTGAGGATGATCGCGCGCAGGATCGGCTGCCACACGATCTGCGGAATCTCGATCACGCGCGGGTCCGACAGGAATTCGGCGAGATAGCGCTTCACCGCCGCCGGGGTCGGCGCATCGGGCGTGCCCAGATTGACGATGAGCACGCCGACCCCGCCGGATTTGACCGGTGGATGATCGACGGGAACCTGCTGCGCTCGCCAGGTCATAAGCCCCCCGATAGCAGCGGCAGCCTGCGCAGACGCAGCCCTGTTGCCGAATAGAGCGCATTGGCGATCGCAGGCGCGGCCACCACTGCGCCTAGCTCGCCCGGATCGGCGGGCGGCGCATCGCTGACGATGAATTCGACCTCTATATCAGGGCAATCAGCCAGTACGGGCAGCTTGAGATCGGCCAGCCGCTGCGACAGCGGCAGCCCCGCGGCATAGCGGGTGCTCGCCCCCATCGCCATCGCCATGCCGAACACCAGCCCGCCCTCGATCTGCTGGCGTGCGATGTCGAGATTGACGATCCGCCCGATATCGACGGCGGCAACGATCCGCGAAACCTCGATCCCCGCCTCGCCGCGTCGCGCTTCGGCGACGCAGGCGATCCGCCC
>LOEX01000102.1 GCA_001516125.1 Sphingomonadales bacterium BRH_c42 | reverse complement strand
CCCAACTCGACAGGCCCAGCGTCGGCCCGCCGATCAGCACCTGCACCGCGCCATGGCCCGGCCGCCAGTCGCGCACCGCGATGCGGATTGCGCGCCAGGGGGCATTGGGGCGCGAAACCCAGCCATACAGCGTCCCGAACCAGCGCTCCAGGTCTGCAACCGCAGGACCTTCGATCACGAAGCCCAGATCGCTCCAGCCTTCCGCATGCGTCCCCGAAAAATAGTCGTCGGCGATATTGAACCCGCCCAGCATCGCCCGCTCGCCATCGGCGATCAGCATCTTCTGGTGATTGCGGATCAGGTAGTGGCGCGTCCAGCCCTGGCTGAAAATGCGCAGCTCACCGCCCGCGCCGGTCAGCGGCGCAAAGAATTCGGCATCCGCATTGGTGCCGAAGCCATCGACCACCAACCGCACCCTGACCCCGCGTTCCGCCGCCCGAACCAGAGAATCGCGCACCTGGGCACCGACGGAATCGGGCTCGTAGATATAGAAGGCGAGATCGACCGTTCGCTGCGCCTGGTCGACCAGCCTGAGCAATGCGGCCAGCCGCTCGCCCCCGCCAGGCAGCAATTGCAGGCCATGCCCCGCCACCTCGATCGCGAGCGCCGGCGGCTCGCGAAAGCTCGCGGGCGACCCTCCATGGCTGGTGGCGATTGCATCGTTCATGCGGCCCTACTAGCCACGCAATCCACGATAACGCAATTTCTTGACTCATTGCCGCGCCCAACCTATCCCGCGCGCTTTCCCGACCCTGCTATTTGATGAGAGGCCTTCATGGCACGCGTTACCGTTGAAGATTGCGTCGACAAGGTTCCCAACCGTTTCGATCTGGTGCTGCTCGCGGCCCAGCGTGCGCGCGAGATTTCTGGCGGCGCGGAACTGACGATCGACCGCGACCGGGACAAGAACCCGGTTGTCGCGCTGCGCGAGATTGCCGAGGAAACCGTTCGTCCGCGCGACCTCCATGAAAGCATCGTCGTCAGCCTGCAGAAGATCCTGCCCGATGACGAGGATGAGGCGGATGAGATCGGCTCGCTCAGCCAATCGGCAGAGGCGCTGCGCATTACCGCTTCCGCTCCAGCACGCACTACATCGCTGAATGGCGATTTCGACAGCTGATAGAGGCCGTTCACATCTGGCCCCCGGCCGCTATAGTCGGCAGATGGGAGGACGATGAGCGACACTGGCGAAGCTGCCGTCGAGCTTGACGGCCACACGCATGAAAGCGCGTGCCTCAATTGCGGCACGGTGCTGATCGGATCGCATTGCCATGGCTGCGGGCAGCACGCGCATGTCCACCGCACAATGGGCGCGTTCCTGCACGACCTGGCGCATGGCGCGCTGCATTTCGAAGGCAAATTGTGGCGCACGCTGCCGATGCTGTTCTTCAAGCCGGGAACGCTGACCCGCGAGTATGTCGACGGGCGGCGGGCGAGTTATGTCAGCCCGATCGCCTTGTTCCTGTTCGCGGTGTTCATGATGTTCGCGACGCTGCAGATCTCGAACGCTATCGATACCGAACCCACCGCCGAGGTCACCACGAATACGGATGAGGCCGGGAGGATCGCTCTCGATGGCGACGGCGAGGGCGGCGGCCGCATCACCCTCGAGAGGACCGGCTGGAAGTGGTTGGACGACGGGGCGGCGAAGGCGGCCGAAAACCCCTCGCTGATGCTCTACAAGCTCAAGGCCAACAGCTACAAATTCTCGTGGTTGCTGATCCCGATCTCGACGCCGTTCGTGGCGCTGATGTTCCTGTGGCGCAGGCGCTTCGGACTGTACGATCACGCGGTGTTCGTCACCTATTCGCTGTGCTTCGTGTCGCTGTTCTATGTCGGCCTGTGGATGCTCGGCTGGATCGCCGTGCCGGACTGGCTGCTGTTCCTGACGGGCCTATTGGCGCCGCCGGTGCATATCTACAAGCAGCTGCGCGGCGCCTACGAGCTGCGCCACCATTCCGCGGCATGGCGGCTGGCGGTGTTGCTGGTGTTCATCCCGATAATCCTCGTGCTGTTTTTCCAGAGCCTGCTGGTGATCGGGATGCTCGGCTGACGGGATCAGGTGGCCGGCCTAAGTCGCCGGGTCGTCGCCGGTCGCGTCGTTGACGGCGCCCTTGGCATCGTCGGCGGCGCCTTCGACTGCCGCTTCGACGTCATCCATCGCGCCTTCCACGTCCTCGCCCGCTTCGTCGGCAGCGGCGGAAAAATCATCGGTGGCGGAGTAGACCGTCTCCCCGGCCTCTTCGAGCGCGGCGTCGGCATTGTCTTCGGTTGCCTGCGAGCAGGCGGCAAGGCCCAGGCCAAACCCCAATGCGGCGACGGCGAGCAAAAGCTTCTTCATCCCGATGTCCTTTCGTGAATCTGGTCGGGGCACACGAAAACCGCCCGCCCGAACAGGTAACGGATCGGAAGCGGATTGGTTTCCGGAAGGCCGGCTCAGGCGCCTTGCGGGGCCGCGCTGCCCGCACCGCCCAATTTGCGGCCAGCCTTCGGCACAGCCGATCCGGGAACGGGCTGAACCAGGGTTGGCCCCGAAGGCCTGTCGGGCCGATCGACCTTGCCGGTTTCGAGCAGATGGTTGATCTCCTCACCGCTCAACGTCTCATATTCGAGCAGCGCCTCGGCTAGCAGGGTGAGTTGGTCCTTGTGCTTGTTCAGCAGCTGCTTCGCGCGGTCATGCGCGCCTTCGACCAGCGCCTTGATCTCGGCATCGATCAGCTTGTTGGTTTCGGCTGAACGCATCGTCCGCTGCGAGCCGCCATAACCCAGATAGCTTTCCTGCGCCTCTTCGTATTGAAGCGGACCCAGCTTGTCCGACATGCCCCATTTGGTCACCATGTTGCGCGCCAGGCCGGTGGCATAGGATATGTCGGAGCTGGCGCCGGACGAAACCTTGTCATGCCCGAAGATCAGTTCTTCGGCCACGCGCCCACCCATGCTGACCGACAGGTTGGCGTGCATCTTGTCGCGGTGATAGGAGTAATTGTCGCGTTCGGGCAGGCGCATCACCATGCCCAGCGCGCGGCCGCGCGGGATGATCGTGGCCTTGTGGATCGGATCGGATGCCGGCTCGTGGATCGAAACGATCGCATGGCCCGCCTCGTGAAAGGCGGTCATCCGCTTCTCGTCATCGGTCATCACCATCGAGCGGCGCTCCGCACCCATCATGACCTTGTCCTTGGCGTCCTCGAATTCCTGCATGGCAACCAGGCGCTTCTTGCGCCGTGCCGCCAGCAATGCCGCCTCGTTGACGAGGTTGGCGAGGTCCGCGCCCGAAAATCCGGGCGTGCCGCGCGCGATGGTTCGCGGATTGACATCGGGCGCCAGTGGCACCTTCTTCATGTGCACGCCCAGGATCTTCTCGCGTCCCTCGATGTCAGGGATCGGCACAACGACCTGCCGGTCGAACCGGCCCGGGCGCAGCAGCGCCGGGTCGAGCACATCGGGGCGGTTGGTGGCAGCGATGATGATGATGCCCTCGTTCGCCTCGAACCCGTCCATCTCGACCAGCAGCTGATTGAGCGTCTGCTCGCGTTCGTCGTTCGAATTGCCGAGGCCGTGGCCGCGGTGGCGGCCAACTGCGTCGATTTCATCGATGAAGACGATACACGGTGCGTTTTTCTTGGCCTGTTCGAACATGTCGCGCACGCGGCTGGCGCCGACGCCGACGAACATCTCGACGAAATCGGAGCCCGAAATGGTGAAGAACGGCACGCCCGCCTCGCCCGCAATCGCGCGCGCCAGCAGCGTCTTGCCGGTGCCGGGCGAGCCGACCAGCAGCGCGCCCTTGGGAATCTGGCCGCCCAGCTTGGCGAAGCGGTGCGGATCCTTGAGGAATTCGACGATCTCCTCCAGCTCCTCGCGCGCTTCATCGATGCCGGCAACGTCGGCGAAGGTGACGCGGCCCTGCCGCTCGGTCAGCAGCTTGGCCTTGCTCTTGCCGAAGCCCATGGCGCCCCCGCCCCCGCCCTTCTGCACCTGGCGCAGCGCAAAAAAGGCGATACCCAGGATCAGCAGGAACGGCAGCGACTGGATCAGGATATAGGCGAAAACCCCCATCTCCTCCTTCTCGAGGCCGGCATACTTCACACCATTGTCGTCGAGCAGCCTGGTCAGTTCCGGATCGTTGGCAACGGGAATGGTGCTGAAGGTTTCCTTGTTTTTCAACGTTCCGACGATCATGTCTTCCGAGATTCTCACCTCGGCAACCGATCCTTCGGCCACCTTGGCGCGGAAGTCGGAATAGGCGATCTGCGACCCGGGCGCCTGCGCCGCGGAACTGAACATCGATACGGCCAGCAGCAGCGCCATGAACACGCCGCCCCAGATCAGGAGATTCCTGATCAGCGGATTGGGGCCTTCCGGATTGGGGCCCCGCGGATCGTCCTGGTCATTCATCGCGGCAGATTCCTTTCAACGCGTCCAATGTAGGGTGACGTTGGTGAATGGCAAGATAACGCCCGTTGCACCGCACGGCTGGCGCGATCAGCCCCTGCCATAGCCTCTGAGAAACAGATTCACCGCTGCATCCACGCGCGCGGCATCGGCCACCGGGTCGTGCGGCTGGCCATAGCGGCGTTCGAGATCGCCGATGCCCTTGCACATCGAAACAAACTGCTCTGCCGCAAGCGCGCAATCCGCGATGTCCAGCTCGCCGAGCGAAACCACATTTTCGAGCATGGCGGATAGCGCTGCCTTCATGCGGTAGGGGCCAGCGTCGAGAAATGCGGCGCCGATCTGCGGGTCACGCTCGGTCTCGGCTGCCAGGCGACGATCGAACCGCACCATTTCCGGCCTGCCGATGAATGCCGCCATGGTTTCGCCTATGGCATGCAGCCGGTCGCGCAGGGAACCGCCGCAGGCCTGGCCGATTTCCAGCATTCCGCGAATCTTTTCGCATTCGTGCTCGACCGCAGCGGCAAACAGCGCGCGCTTGTCGCCGAACTGGTTGTAGATCGTGACCTTGGAAACGCCGGCCTCGGCAGCGATCTGCTCTATCGAACTGGCGGCAAATCCGCTGTCGAAAAAGCATTGCGCCGCCGCTGTCACAATCGCCTCGCGCTTGGCAGGATCGACCGGCCTGCCGCGCGGGGGCGGGCAGGACTGGTTCGGTTCCATGCCTTGGCAGGTTGACAAAGTGAACGACTCCGTTCAATTAAACGACGCCGTTCAATAATGCGGCATGGATTCGATTTTCGCAACCCTTACGCTGAAACAGGCCAACGCCATGCTCTGGATCGCCATCCGCATGCTCACTGGAGACAGGACCAAGTTCTATGGTCTGGTATTCGGCATTGCCTTTTCGACCCTGCTGATCACGCAGCAGCTGACGATCTTCGTCAACCTGATCGAACGCGGGGCCAGCGGCGTCTATAACAACGCCAGCGGCGACGTTTATGTAATGGACCCGGTCAGCCGCACCAGCGACGTGATCTTTCCGCTTCCCTCGACCGCGCTCGATCAGGTGCGTTCCGTCGCGGGTGTGGCCTGGGCGGTGCCGCAACTGCGGGCCAATGCCGCGGTACGCACACAGCTGGGCGATCTGGAACAGGTGGCGGTGATCGGCGTGGACGACGCGACGCTTATCGGGCTGCCGGAACGGATGCTGATCGGGACCAGCGACGTCCTGTCGATTCCTGATACGGTAATTATCGACGATGTCGGCGCCGACCGCATGTTTGGCGCTATCGATCCTATCGACCAGAGGCTCGAACTCAACGACCAGCGTGCCGTGATCCGCGGCATGGCCGACGTGATCCCCAGCTTCACCAGCACCGCGGTTCTTTACACCACCTATTCGCAGGCGCTGCGCTATGTCCCCGGCACGCGCAATCGCACTAGCCTGGTGATCGTGGGCAGCGCCGGCGATGTCGCGCCGCAGGAACTGGCGGCCAGGATCGAACGCCAGACCGGGCTCAAGGCCCGCACCCGTGACGAATTTGCGCAGGACGGGATCGATTTCATTATCGAGAACACCGGTATCCCGTTCAATTTCGGGATCACGGTGGCGCTGGGCTTCATCGTCGGCGTGGCAATAGTCGGGCTGACCTTCAGCCTGTTCATCCGCGACAATATCCGCCAGCTCGGTGCGCTCAAGGCGATTGGCGTCACAAATGCCAAGATCGGCCGCATGGTTGCGGTGCAGGCCGGGATGGTCGGCGGGATCGGCTATGGCCTCGGGATCATCGGTACCGTGTTGTTCATATGGGGTTTTTCGAGCAATTCCACCTTCAAGGGCTTCTACATTCCGTGGCAAATTCCTCTGATCAGCCTCGTCTCGATGGCACTGATCCTGACGTTCACCGCGTGGCTTGCGCTGCGCAGCGTGATGCGGACCGAACCGGCGGCGGTGTTCCGGTGATGCACGGTATCAACGGCGATGCAGCAATCAGCGCACGCGGCATCGTGCGCGACTTCGCGGTCGGTCAGGGCTCGATCCGCGTCCTGCACGGCATCGATGTCGATATTGCACCGGGCCAGATGACCTATCTCGTAGGCGAATCGGGATCGGGCAAGACCACGCTGATCTCGATCATGTGCGGCATACTGTGGCCGACCGAAGGCGGGGTGCACATCTTCGGCACCGACATCTATGCGCTCGGCGATAACGCGCTGGTCGAATTCCGGTTGCAGAACATCGGCTTCATCTTCCAGCAGTACAACCTGATCCCTTCGATCGATGCCGCATCCAACGCCGCCGTGCCGCTGATCGCCCAGGGGATCGACCGCCAGGTGGCGCGCCGGCGTGCGGTCGAGATGCTCGGCGCGCTCAACATCGCCGACCAGGCCGACAAGCTGCCCAACCAGCTCTCGGGC
>LOEX01000101.1 GCA_001516125.1 Sphingomonadales bacterium BRH_c42 | reverse complement strand
ATGGGAAGGGCGGGTCTTTCGCGGTTTCGTCTCCCGCCTCTGCCGCCGCAGCGCCCGCCGATGCGCTGTTTGCCTCGCCAGCGCCGCCGGTGGTCGATGAACAGGCGGCGAGCGCCAGCGCGCTGCCCAGCCCTGCGAAAACGCGAGTGACGTTCACCATATGCTACCCTTGTGCTTCCCGAAGTGATCGAATGCGGCGGTTCCTGTCGTTGCGTCCGGCCAGGCTATTGCGCGCCCGGCGCAGCGTCGTCGCGCAGCGTATCGAGGTGCATCCACCGCTTCACGACCGGGCTGACCAGCAACACTGCAACCGCCGCACCGATCGAGATCCAGCCGAACATTTCGTAGATATCGAGCAGGCCCTGCTTGCTCAATTCTCCGTCATGACCGCCGGTCGCCTCTCCGATCTTGCCCGCGACGAAATTGCCGACTGCGGTCATGTAGAACCATGCGCCCATGATCAGCGAGGCGAGATGGGTCGGGGCCAACCGGTTCATCGCGCTGAGCCCGACCGGCGAGAGGCAAAGTTCCCCAGTTGTCGCCAGCAGGTAATACAGGAACACGAAGATCACAGGCGTCATGGCGGCCATGCCAAAGGCTTCGGCGCCCCAGACCAGTACCAGATTGGCAAGCCCCATCTGCACCAATGCCAGACCGAACTTGGCGGGGGCCGAAGGCTCCTTGCCGCGCTTGCCCAGATATTGCCACAGGGCCGCGAATACCGGCGCGAAAATTATGATGTAGATGGGATTGATCGACTGGAAGATCGAAGCCGGCACCCCGCCGATATCGACGAAGCGATCCGTAAACAGGTTCATGGAACCGCCGGCTTGCTCGAACAGACCCCAGAACAGCGGATTCAAGCTGATCAGGAACAGGATCGCGAACATGCGCTCGCGCGGCTCCTTGGGCAGCTTGAAACTCTCGTAAAGGACATAGCCGAGCAGGGCGAATCCCGAAATGGCCAGCAAAGTCTGAATCACGTCCTGATACTGGACGAGCGCCCAGATCACTGCGACCGCGGCAATTCCCGTGGCGTAAAGCGTCAGTTCCTTGTGCCTCGAAATCGGCGCCGGGGGCTCGCCTGCACCGCGCAAGGCCTTCTTGCCGAGAACGAAGACGACGAGGCCCGCCAGCATGCCGATCCCGGCCAGGCCGAAACCGAAACCCCAGCCAATTGTCTGGCCCAGATAACCTACCATGATCGTGCCGATCGCGGCGCCGACATTAATCCCCATGTAGAAGATGGTGTAGGCACCGTCGCGGCGGATATCGGTGAGCTTGTAGAGCTGGCCGACCATCACCGAGATATTGGCCTTGAGGAAACCCGACCCGACGATGATGAACGCCAGCGCGGCCCAGAATACGTTGATGGTCGGATCGTCCTGCCCGCCGACCCCTTCGACCGCCATCAGGCTGTGGCCCACTGCCAGCAGTACGCCGCCGAACACCACCGCCTTGCGCTGCCCAAGATAACGGTCGGCGAGATAGCCGCCCAGCACCGGGGTGATGTAAACCAGCGATGTATAGGCGCCGTAGATGAGGGTCGATTTGCTGTCGCTGAACAGCCAGTGCTGGGTCAGATAGAAGATCAGCAGCGCGCGCATGCCGTAGTAGGAGAACCGCTCCCACATCTCGGCAAAGAACAGCATGTAGAGGCCTTTGGGGTGCCCGGCGAACTCCGGTTCGCGCTGGACGGCGATCTTCGCGCCTATTGTCAGGAAAACGGCAAGAACGACCACCGTGATCACGGCGATCCAGTCACCCTCGTTCCAAAGCGCCAGTTCCTTCATGCAAGCCTCTCCGCTGAAATCGATTTTTGGCCCTCAGAGGCCTTGGCGTGCAACCTAACGCCTCAATCGCCGCTGTGAAGCCTTAGTTTCAGCCGCAACCGGAATTGGGTGAATTACCCGCGGAACTTGACGCGCATAGCTGTATTATGGCACTGATGCACCATGCGAGATATTCCATGAACCAGGGCCGCCCCGTCTATCTCAAGCTGCGCGACCGGATCGCCGCGGCGATCATCGAAGGCAAGTATGCCGAAGGCGGCATGCTGCCCTCGGTGCGCGTGCTGGCCGCCGAACAGGGGGCCAATCCGCTCACCGTCGCCAAGGCCTATCAGCAATTCCAGACCGATGGGCTGGTCGAGGTCCAGCGCGGGGTGGGCATGTATGTCGTGAAAGGGGCGGCCGAGCGCTTGCGACAGCGTGAAAAGGCCGATTTCCTGCGCTCTGAGTGGCCTGAAATCCGCGCGCGGATGCGGCGGCTGGGCATTGTCCCCGAAGAATTGCTCGAGAACGGCTGACTCTGGGGCGGGCTGGGCACTTTCCCGAGCTGATAACGGCAATTTTCATTGCAAAAGCTTGCGATTGGGCGGCTGCTCTGACATTATGGCACCTCAATCGGCGGTCGGGTCGCGGCGCCGCATGCGTGAACTGGGGGCAACCCCGCTGGCGGTCGCGCCCTCGGGCATCCAAGGTGCCGGAGGCGATCGGGAGATTGACATGATCAGATCCGAGCTTTTGCAGGCGCTCCACAAGGACAATCCTGATTTGCGCGCCGACGAAATCGAGCAGGTGGCCGATATCTTCTTCGGCGAAATCGCAGGCCGCCTTGCCGAAGGCGGACGGGTGGAATTGCGCGGCTTCGGCGCCTTTTCGACTCGCGCCCGCGAATCCCGCCAGGGTCGGAACCCGCGTACAGGGGCGACGGTCGATGTCCCCTCGAAGCGGGTCCCGTTCTTCAAGGCCGGCAAGGAAATACGGCGCCGGCTCAACGACCAGTGATTGCCCGCGTCTGCCTGCTTGGCTAGAGTGATTTCGAGTGAAATGTTCCATTTCACGACCCGGAAATCACGGCAAAACAAGAAACTGGACCTAGATTTTGTTTCAATCAAAATCGAACAAGGTCTAGACCGTGCCCGCAGTGCGGGTGTGGCGGAACGGTAGACGCCGGGGACTTAAAATCCCCTGTCCTTTGGACGTCCGGGTTCGAGTCCCGGCACCCGCACCAAAATCTGCGATTTTGGTTTCTTGTTTTTCGCAAGCGCTTCCGCGCTCGCGATTTCCTCGCTCACGCTCGCTTTGCTCGCGTCGCTGCGGGCGGCCGTTCGGCCTTGCGAACCCGGTGGGGTTCGGGGAAATTCCTTCAAGTATGATTCGGTTCGAAACTCCCCAGTCCAAACGAAGGGGTGCGAGGCAGCACAAACCGCCGGCGCGGCGTTGGCGAATGCACGGGGCGCTTCCGCGCCAGGCCGTCCGGGTGCAACCCTCATCTTCATTATCTCTGCTTTAACCCTTTTGGCCTTACAATGCTGAGTGTTAGCCGATGCTACACTGAGATTCTCGGGCAGCGGATGCCGCCTGCTCGACATGGGATTTGCTCCGATGGACCATGTGGGATTCCGGCCGGATGGGAATACAGCCTGCAGCGATGCGGACGAACTGCGCCGTGCGCCGCGGTTCCGGCTGCTTATCCGCGCTGCCAAACTGATCACCTCCTATGGCGAATTCGTCTGCGTCCTGCGCGATGTTTCGGCAACCGGCGTGAGTGTGAAGCTGTTTCACGCCTTGCCCGATTGCAAGCGGGTCGAACTTGAGCTGCAATGCGGCGACCGGTTCGAGATGGAATGTCGCTGGATCAGAGGGCGCGAGGCCGGCTTCGAATTCGTCGGATCAGTCGATGTCGACCGGCTGGTATCGGAAGTGGGCGATTTCCCCAAACGCAGCATCAGGCTCGGCATCCAGTTCCCACTGACGGTCATCACGCTGGCGGGCCGAAGAGATGCCTTTGCGGAAAATCTGTCGCAGCAGGGCGCCAGGATCGAGTGCAATAACTTGCTGGCGATCGATCAGTCGGTCAGGCTGGAGGGCGGCGGGCTGCGCGAAAACAGGGCCAAGGTCCGTTGGCGCAGCGGCAGCCAGTACGGGGTGGTGTTCGACGATACGCTTTCGCTCCACGACCTTGCGCTGCTCGCTGCGCGCTTGCAGTGTCCCCAGCTTCTGGCAGACTGACGCACGGCGCGGGCTGCGCCGGCTGCCTCAACTACCTCTCGGCATGACGGGGTCGGCTGGGTTTTGGCCGGTTTCAGCCTGAACCGTCTGCTGCGAGGGGATCGGGTCTTGGCCAGTACTGCGAAATGACCACGTTCTATCGCCGTGCCCGACGAGGGGACAGGCCGGGTGGCGCGATTTTCCTGGTCTGGGCGGGCCTGTGCGTGCTGCTGCTGGCGATGGCGGGAAACGACATCGCGCAGGGCCGCGTGCCCGGTGCCGACTCGATGCTGCGTCTGGCACAGGTCCGCGATCTGATTGCCGGGCAGGGCTGGTTCGATCTGCATCAGTATCGCATTGCCCCGGGCAAGGCCGCATCGATGGATCTGTCGCGGCTGGTCGACGCGCCGCTGTTGCTCTCGATCACGCTGCTCACGCCGTTCATGGGGCAGCCGATGGCCGAACAGGTGACGATGATCGCCGTTCCGCTGCTGGTCATGGGGCTGATCCTGGCTGCGGTAGGGCGGCTGGCCTGGCGTCTGCACGGCGTCGAATCCGCCGTCTTCGCCTGCCTCGCGGTCGGGTTTGCGCCTGCGATAATCGAGCAGGTTCAACCGCTCAGGATCGATCACTACCCGTACCAGATACTCGCGGCGGCACTGGCACTGTGGGCGATCGCGTGGCGTTCGCCGATGATGGGCGGCGCGGCCGCGGGCTTTGCCATGGCCGCAGGCACGATGATCTCGCTCGAGATGTTGCCGTTGACGGCGGCATTTGGCGGCGTGCTGGCGCTGCGCTGGCTGCGCGAACCGCAACTGCGCGGGTGGCTGGTCGCCTACATGCAGGTCATGGCACTTGGCATGGTGGCGCTCTTTGCCGTGACCCGCGGCGTGGCCGACCTTGAGGCCCATTGCCATGTGATCTCGCCCCCACAACTCGGGTTTTTCCTGGTTGCCGCCCTGGGCACCGGGGCCATCGCCGCGCTGCCGCAGCTGACGCGGCCGATGCTGGTTGCGCTGTTTTGCCTGGCCGGGGCGCTGGCACTGGGCTTTGTCGCGCTGACGGGCGGGCAATGCCTGGCGATGCCTCGTGACTGGCCGGGCCTGCCGGTCTGGCAGCAGGATGCCGTGCTGGCGGTCCCGGCGCTGTTTCAGGGGCTGATTGCGCTCGCGGTCGGCATTGTCCTGACGATGCGCAGCAAGGACTGGCTGAAACACTGGTGGCTCGAATATTCGCTGCTGCTGGCCGCCGCGATCGTCGCCGGGGTGATGAAACCCGGATCGATGGCCTTCGCGGCAGTGATCGGCGCGATTGCGCTGGGGTGGCTGGCCGGGCGAATCGCGCGCTCGGTCCGCAATGCGCGCGGGTGGGGAGGCCGCCTTGTCGGCATGCTCGCGCTCTTCGCCGTAGTGATGCCTGCCGCGCCGGTGATCGCCGTCAGGAAACTCGCCCCGGTCGAAATCGGCGGACCGCCGCAGCTGAAGGTCTGGCAGGTGCGAAGGCGCTGAAGCGCTACGTCCGGCTCAGAAACTGGTGATTTCGACTTCGAGCTTGCGGAAGCCATGCACGAAATTGGCGCGCACGCGCTCGACATCGCCCGCCACATGCACCCGCATGCGCCGCTTGTGCATTTCTTCCAGCAGTATGCGCAGCTGAAGCTCGGCCAGCCGCGCACCCACGCAGCGGTGAATGCCATAGCCGAAGGAAATGTGCCGCCGGGCATTCTCGCGCGTGATGTCGAGCTTGTCGGGATTGTCGAACACTTCCTCGTCGCGATTGGCGGATAGATACCACAGGATCAGCTTGTCGCCCTTCTTCACCTGCTGGCCGAACACCTCGGTGTCTTGGGTAGCGGTGCGCCGCATATGCGCCAGCGGGGTCTGGTAACGGATGCATTCCTGCACCGCATTGGGGATCAGATCGGGGTTCTCCTCGAACAATTTGCGCTGGTCGGGGAACTTGTCGAAGGAATGAATGATGCCCGACATGGTGTTGCGCGTGGTATCATTGCCGCCCACGATCAGCAGCACCAGATTGCCCATGAATTCCTGCGGGCTCATCTGGCTCATCGCTTCAGAATGGATCATCATCGAGATGAGGTCGTCGCCGCCTTCGCCTTGCGCCTTTTCCATCCACAGTGACTGGAAATAGGCCGCCATTTCGTGGAGGATTTCCCAGCGCATCTCGTCCAGCTCGCGCACGGTGGCCAGTTCGGTATCGCCCGACCAGTCCGACCAGAACGTCAGCAGGCGCCGGTCTTCCCAGGGGAAGCCGAACAGGATGGCGAGCATGCCGGTGGTCAGTTCGATCGAAACCTTGTCGACCCAATCGAACACCTCGCCCCTGGGCAGACTGTCGAGCAGTTCGCTTGTGCGCTGGCGCACCTCGGCTTCCATCTTGGTGATTTCGCCCGGAGTGAATTTGGAGGCGACGGTGCGGCGCTGGCCGGTGTGCTTGGGCCGGTCCATGGCGATGAACATCGGCAGTTCGTTGCGTTCGCGCCCCGTCTCGGCCAGCTGCGCATCGGTTGGGCGCTCAAGAATGGTGATCCCACCATATTCCCAGCTCGACGAGAACAGTTCGGGCAGCGCCTCGATATGCTGGATCGCCTTGTGCTGGACCACCGCCCAATAAGGGCCGAACGGGCTTTCGGGGATGTAATGCAGTGGCCCCGCCTCGCGCATTTCCTTGAAGATCGGCTGCCAGCGGTCCTCGTAATAGATGTCGGACCGGCTCACATCCCATTTGTTCGGGTGCACCAGCCGGTCATCGGGATGGTGCTCCAGATGTTCGCGCAAGGCCTCATGCGCCTTGGGTGAAGTGCGGGCTTGTGGGCGTTCGGGGGCGATTGTGGCCATCTCTCTCTCCGTGCTCGGCGACATGCCTGGCGACATGCCTGGCGACTCTGGCGGTCGCTCATCCTGATGCGGCCATCCTGCTTCTATTGACAGGAATGTCAATAGAAGGTTTCGATTTGCGACCGATCTGTGCTGGGCGGCTCCGTCACCCGGCCTGCACGCGCCTGAACCACCTGCGGCGCGGCTTGTCCCGCCCTGCCTTGCCCGATTTCATCACCCTTGTGCGGAACAGCCGCGAACCGCCGCGCACGATCAACAGCACCGCAAGCGCCTGCCACACGAGCGCCAGCGCATGCGGCCACAGCGCCTCCTGCAAGGCCGCGCGCGCCATCATCGCGAAGGGCGAGCTCAGGGGGAAAGCGATCGCCAGCAACTCGAGCGCGGTGCCCGGCTGGGTGATGGTATAGGCGGCGATGAAGAACACCATCAGCTGCATCATCGTGACCGGCATCGACAGCGTCTGCACTTCGCGAACCGTGGCCGCCATCGCCCCGATGGTGAGGAACAGCGATCCCAGCAGCAGATAGGCCATGGCGAAATAGAGCACGCCGAGCGCCAGGAACCACGGCCAGCCGACCGCCGGAGCAGGCAGCGCCGCCGGATTGAACCCGGTTTGCTGGACGATGGCCTCGCCGGCGACGGCCCAGAATGCCAGCCCGGTCCCGCCCCACACTGCCAGGCCGACAAACGACACGCCCAGCATGGCGACGAGCTTGCCCATAAACACCGCGTCCATCGGAATGGCCGCCGCCAGAATCTCGATGATCTTGTTGGCCTTCTCCTCGACGAGGTTGGACAGCACCATTCCCGCAAGAAGCATGGTCAGGAGGAACAGCAGCATTTGCGCGGCCTGCGCCGTCCTGATCCGGTTGCCGCGTTCGGCAGAAGCGCTGGTCGCGACCAGTTCGGCCTGCACGGGCGGGAAGGCGCCCGGGCTTGTTTGGGCAGCGGTCGCGGCGATCAGGCCGATCGTGCCTTGCCAGCGTTCGACCTGTTCCCGGGTGCCCACCAGCTCCGGGTGCGCCAGCGTGCCCTGGGCGATCGCGGCATAGTTGCCGCGCTTCTGCTCGAGAAAGGCGCGG
>LOEX01000100.1 GCA_001516125.1 Sphingomonadales bacterium BRH_c42 | reverse complement strand
GAAGGCCCGCTTGGGCCGGAAGAAGCGCTGCGGCTGCTGCGGGCGCAGTGCCTGAGCCGCGCGCTCGACCGGCAGAGCCGCTTCATGCAGAGGGCGGGGCAGGGCTTCTATACCATCGGATCTTCGGGGCACGAGGGGCTGGCGGCAGTTGCCGCCGCGCTGCGCCCCACCGATCCCGCCTTCCTCCATTACCGCGATGCCGCGTTCCAGATTTCGCGCGCGGGGCAGGTGCCAGGGCAGACCCCCGCCTGGGACATGCTGCTGTCCTTCGCCTCGTCGAGCGAGGATCCGATCAGCGGCGGGCGGCATAAGGTGCTGGGGTCGAGGGCGCTGAGCATTCCGCCGCAGACCTCGACCATCGCCTCGCACCTGCCCAAGGCGGTGGGCGCGGCCTACGGTGTGGGCGCGGCGCGCCGCCACCGGCCTGAACATGCGACCACGCCCGACGATGCAATCGTGTTCTGCTCGTTCGGCGATGCCTCGGCCAATCACTCGACCGCGCAGGGCGCATTCAACGCCGCGCAGTGGACCGCCTATCAATCGCTGCCGATGCCGTTGCTGCTGTGCTGCGAGGACAATGGCATCGGCATTTCCACCAAAACGCCGCAGGGCTGGATCGCGGCGACATTCTCGCAGCGCCCCGGCCTGCGCTATTTCAGCGCCAACGGGCTCGATCTTTACGAAACCTATCGCGTGGCCATGGAGGCCGCCGAATATGTCCGGCTGCGGCGCAAACCCGCGTTCCTCCACCTGCGCACGATCCGGCTCTATGGCCATGCCGGGGCCGATGTGCCAACGACATATCTGCCGCGCAGCGAGGTCGAGGCGGAGGAGGCGCAGGACCCGCTGCTCCATTCGGTGCGGCTGCTGGGCGAGGCGGGGGTCTTGCCGCCCGCCGATGCGCTGGCGGTCTATGACCAGACCTGCGAGCGGGTCGCGCGGGTGGCCGGCGAAGTAGTGACCCGCCCGCGTCTCAAGACGGCGGACGAGGTCATGGCGAGCCTCATCCCGCCGCGGCGCGAATGCCGGCCCGGAAATGGCCCTTCGGTGGAGCGACGCGCGGAAGCGTTCGGCAGCGACATCAAGGCGATGGCCGAACCGCAGATCATGTCGCGGCTCATCAACTGGGCGCTGACCGATCTCATGCTCGAACACGGCGAGATCGTGATGATGGGCGAGGATGTGGGCCGCAAAGGCGGGGTCTATGGGGTGACGCAGAAGCTCCACAATCGCTTCGGCCCGGGGCGGGTGATCGATACGCTGCTCGACGAGCAGACGATCCTCGGCCTCGCCATCGGCATGGCGCAGAACGGCTTCATCCCGCTGCCCGAAATCCAGTTCCTCGCCTATCTGCACAATGCCGAAGACCAGCTGCGCGGCGAGGCGGCGACACTGCCCTTCTTCTCGAACGGGCAGTTCACCAACCCCATGGTGGTGCGGATCGCCGGGCTTGGGTACCAGAAGGGCTTCGGTGGGCATTTCCATAACGACAATTCGGTGGCGGTGCTGCGCGATATTCCCGGCCTCGTCCTCGCCTGCCCTTCGAACGGGGCGGATGCGGCGAGGATGCTACGCGAGTGTGTGCGGCTGGCGCGCGAGGAGCAGCGGCTGGTGGTATTCCTCGAACCGATTGCGCTCTACCCGATGCGCGACCTGCACGAGGAGAAAGATGGCGGCTGGATGCACCTTTACCCCGATCGCGGCGAGCGGATCGCGCTGGGCGAAGTGGGCGTGCGCGGTGCCGGCTCGGATGGGGGTTCGGATGCGGGAGCGGACCTTGCGATCGTCAGTTTCGCCAACGGCTTCTACCTTTCGTGTCAGGCGCAGGCCGAGCTGGAGCGGTCGGGGATCGCCGTGCGCGTGATCGACATGCGCTGGCTCTCTCCGCTGCCCACATCCGCGCTGACCGAGGCGGTGAAGGGCGCGCGGCATATCCTGGTGGTCGATGAAACGCGCCGGTCGGGCGGCGTGGCAGAGGCGCTGATGGCGCATTTCCACGAAACAACCGACGTTCCGCTCGCGCGGATCGCGGCGGAGGACAGCTTCATCGCCACCGGGCCCGCCTATGCCGCCACCATGCCATCACGCGAGAGCATTGTTGCAGCGGCGAAAGCGTTGGTCGGGAGCGCAAGATGAGCCGCACGCGAACCGCAGTCGTCGTCTGCCCAGGGCGCGGCACCTACAACAAGGGCGAGCTTGGTGTGCTTGGGCGGCATTTCGGCGACCATGCGCTGATGGAGCGTTTCGATGCGCTGCGCCGCGCCAACGGCCAGCCGACATTGAGCGAGCTCGACGGGGCGGAGCGCTGGTCGGCGGCTGTGCATACGCGCGGCGACAATGCCGCAGGCCTGATCTTTGCCGCGACGCTGGCCGATTTTCGCGCGATCAGGGACGTCGAGGTGGTCGCGGTCACCGGCAATTCGATGGGCTGGTATTCTGCATTGGCCTGTGCAGGGGCGCTATCGGCGGAAGACGGCTTCACGCTCGCCAACACCATGGGTACGCTGATGCACGAACATGCGATCGGCGGGCAGGTGCTCTATCCCTTCATGGGCGAGGACTGGCTGCCCGATCCCGCGCGAAAGGCCGAACTGCTTGCGCTGGCGGCGGGGATCGACGCGCGCGAAGGGCATGTGCTGTGCCTGTCGATCGATCTGGGCGGGATGCTGGTGCTGGCGGGGAACGAGCCGGGGCTCGCCGCGTTTGAGGCGGCGGTGCCGCCACTGCAAGGGCGATTTCCGATGTGGCTCGCCAATCACGCGGGCTTTCACTGCCACCTCCAGCAACCCGTGGCGCAGGCGGGGCGCGAACGGCTCTCGCCCGGCCTGTTCAGTCAGCCAACCTTGCCGCTGGTCGATGGGCGCGGGCACGTCTGGTGGCCGGGTGCGAGCGACACCGGCGCGCTGTGGGACTATACGCTGGGGCATCAGGTGACCGAAACCTATGATTTCACCCGCGCGATCGCCAATTCCGCGCGCGAGTTCGCGCCTGACCTGTTCATCGTCACCGGCCCGGGCACCACGCTGGGCGGCGCGGTGGCACAATCGCTGATCCTTGCGGACTGGCGCGCGATGGGATCGAAAGCGGATTTCCAGCAATTGCAGCAGTCGCAGCCGCTGCTCGTGTCGATGGGGATGGACGACCAGCGCGCGCTTGTGGCCTGACGCTACATCGGCGCCGGGCAGTATGATCTGAGGTAGTCGCCGTGGCCGGGCATGTGTTCGACGACATGGCGGATCGACTTTTCCATCTCGTCGAACTCCTTGCGGGTCTTTGCCGGGTCGAGCGTATCGGCGACGGGACTGTGCCCAGCCATTTCAATTCCCTGGCCCATCATTACCGCGGTCCAGCTGCTTTCGGTGAAAAGCTCGTCCTCTTCGCGGAAGATCTGTCCGTTCGATCGGAACAGTTCGATCTTCTGGGTCAACGTCTCGGGCACGCTCATTGTTCGGCAGTAGTTCCAGAACTCCGAATCATCGCGCGCGGTGGCGTTGTAATGCAGGATCAGAAAGTCGCGAATGCGGGCATATTCGCGAGCGGTCAGGCGGTTGAACGTATCTTCCTGTGCCTGCGTGATTCCTTCGAGCGAGAGCATCGCCACCAGCTTGTTTAGTCCGGTGTTGATGAGATGGATCGAAGTCGATTCGAGCGGCTCCATGAAGCCGGCTGCAAGCCCCAGCGCGACCACGTTCCTGTTCCAGAATTTTTTGCGCCGCCCTGTCACGAAGCGCAGGAAATTGGGGTCTGCCGACGGTTTGCCCGCCATGTTGGCGACAAGGATCGCGTGCGCCTCGTCGTCGCTCATGTACGCGCTGCAATAGACGTGGCCGTTGCCGGTGCGGTGCTGGAGCGGGATGCGCCATTGCCAGCCTGCCGAATGCGCGGTTGCGCGGGTGAAGGGCGGCGGCGGGCTGGAATCGTCGCGGGCGCAGGGCAGGGCCACGGCGCGGTCGCATGGCAGCCAATGGGTCCAGTCCTCATATCCGGTCGCGAGTGCCTGCTCGATCAGCAGGCCGCGAAAGCCCGAACAGTCGATGAAAAGATCGCCCGCGATTTCTTCGCCGCTCGCCAGCCTGATCGAGGTGACGAACCCCGTTTCCGGGTGCAGCGCAACGTCGGTGACGTGACCTTCCTGGCGGGCGACTCCACGCTTTTCGGCATATTTGCGGAGAAATTGCGCGTAGCGTCCGGCATCGAGGTGATAGGCATAGTTGATCGGCGGCAGATCGTCGCGCTGGTAATCCTGCGTCCGTGCGAACTTTCCGAAATAGGCGGCCATGGTCTCCAGATTGAAGGCCTGGAGCGGGCGCCTGTCCCCTTCCTGGCGGAATCGGTGCCAGACCTGATGGAAGGCGATGCCACCCATCGTGTAACCGTAAGCCCCGAACGGGTGGATATAGCTTTCGCCCTGTCGGCCCCAGTTGACGAACTGAATGCCCAGCTTGAAGGTGCCCCGCACTTCGGCCAGCATTTCGCGCTCGTCGATTTCGAGCATCTGGTTGAATTCGACGAAGGGAGGAATGGTCGCTTCGCCAACGCCGATGGTGCCGATCGCCTCCGATTCGACCAGAGTGATCTCGAGCGGCCGACCGCTTTTCAGACGGGAAAGCACCGCCGCCGCCATCCAGCCGGCCGTGCCGCCCCCAACGATTATGATACGATCGATCGCCATGCACTCTCTCCGAACCGAAACTTGCATGAAAAGCACGGCGAAGCAACCTGATTGTGAACGTTCATTTTTACTATTGTGAACGCTCACAATTTGGCATATTAAAGTAGGCAAGAAGCGCGAAACCGGCCCGTGCGGTCAATAACAAGCGCTTGAAAATGGGAGGGTAACTTGTCACGAATCAAATCAACTCGAGTCGAATCCGCCGGCCGGCTGTTGGCGCTCAGCTCTGCGTCGGGCCTCGCGCTTGCGGCCATGCTTGCAGTTCCCGCTCAGGCCCAGGACACCGTGGGGGACGATGAAGAGAAGGTCGAGGAAGCATCCGGCAACCAGATCGTCGTAACCGGGTTCCGCGCCTCGCTCGAGAATGCGCAGAACATCAAGCGCGATGCCGATACCTTTGTCGATGCCATCACCGCGGAAGACATCGGCGCGCTGCCCGACCGCTCGGTCGCCGAAGCGTTGCAGCGCGTTCCCGGCGTCAATATCGGTCGCTTCGAGAAAACTTCCGATCCCGACCGCTTCTCGGTCGAGGGCACCGGGGTGGTCATCCGCGGCCTGCCTTTCGTCCGCTCTGAACTGAACGGGCGCGATATCTTCTCGGCCAATGGTGGCCGCGTGCTCAGCTTCAACGATGTCTCGCCCGAACTTCTCGGACGGGTCGAGGTGTTCAAGAACGTCACCGCCGACATGGTCGATGGGGGCATTTCGGGCACGGTCAATCTCGTCACGCGCAAGCCGCTCGACAACCCCGGCCTCAACATCGCCGGCACGATCGAGGCAACCGTAGGCGATCTCGCCGACGAATGGTCGCCCGGCGGCTCGGTGCTGGTTTCCGATACCTGGGAAACCGGCGCGGGCACCTTCGGCCTGCAACTGGGCTATGCCAATTCCGAACTCATCAGCCGCACCGATGCCTCGCAGATCACCGATCCCTGTTTTCGTGCCGATACGCTTGACGGCCCCTGCATCCGCGCGCTCGGCGTAGGTTCGGGCGGCTTCTTCGGCGATTCCAATTTCGACGAATCGAACTTCCCGCCGCCCGGCACGGTGGTGGTGCCCAAGGGCGCGGGTGTGCGCACGACCGAACTGGAGCGCGACCGCGAGGCATTTTCCGCTGTCGCCCAGTGGGAAAGCAGCGATGGCCGCGCGCAGGTGACGGCCGAATACCTGCGATCAGACACGCAGTTCTTCACTGACGAATTCGCGCTGCTTGCGCTGGTCAACGATGACAACCTGTTCCCGATCCAGGCGCCGGGAAGCACCTGGACCTTCGACGAGAACGGCATTTTCCAGAGCGGTGTCCTGACGCAGAGCAACGCTGGCGGTTATGCCAGCCCGTTCGGCGGCATCCCGATGGAATCGCTGCGCTTCCAGCGCGGTTCGGACGCCAAGACCGAGGATGTTTCGATCGACGTCGATTTCGAGGTGAATGACCGCCTGCGCGTCAATTTCGAGGCCCAGCACATCTCGTCGAACCTCACGCGCAACTCGATTATCGGCGCGATGAACACCTGGGCTGATATTGCCATCGACAATACCGGCAAGGTCCCGCAAATCGAATTCCGCGCGCCAACCGGGTCGCCAGCGGACTTCTTCACGAGCGGCGAATACACCTATTTCTGGTTCCTGCTCGACAGCATCGAGCAGAATAACGGTGACCTCGACAGCCTGCGCTTCGACGCCGAGTACGACCTCAGCGATGACGGATTCTTCAGGCAGGCGCGTTTCGGCACCCGCTGGTCCGACCGCAACCGGGTGACGCGTGACACCAACTTCAGCACTTGGGGCAACCTTTCGGCACCGTGGGCCGGCCGTGCCGGCTGTGCGCCCTGGGGCAGCGGGCCCGGTTGTTTCGCCAATGGTCCCGGACCGTTCGGCAACGGCTTTATCCCGGGGCGTCTTTATTCAGGGCTGCCGGGGCAGGAATTCGCGACCGGCGGCGGCGCGTTCACCGACGAGTTCCCCGGCGTCTCACAGCTGCGCGATCCCTTCGGCAGCGGATTCCAGCGGGGTTCGTCTCCCACGCCGATCCCCGGCGGGGCGGCATGGTTCTTTGGCGGGGACGATTTCCTCGGCGAATATCTGGCCGGGACGACGCTGGAACAGGCGCAGGCGATCAACACCTTCTCGCAGACGCCCAATCCCTTCTTCAGCGTCCAGAACCGCTCGTTCACCAACGCCGTGACCGGCGAGACTGTCGCCTGCGATCCGTTCTGCCCGCCTGAGATATCCGACGTCACCGAAGTCACCAAAGCCGCCTATGGCCGGATCGACTTCGGCACCGATTTCGATGGCGGCGCCACGCTCGAAGGCAATTTCGGGCTGCGCTATGTCCGCACCAAGGTTGCGACCGAAGGCCTGATCGGGCTGCCGAACCCGTTTTTCTTCGACCAGGGTCCAGGCGGCAATGGTGACGGGATCGTCCAGGTTTCGGAGATCCAGCAGCAATGCGCCATTGCTCCGCCGGGGCAGGCACTTCCCGGGTTCTGCTCGCTCTCGGACGACAGGTTGGCGGAATTCGCGGCAGCGCACACGGGCGAGGTCATTGTCGATGACCGCAAGATCAAGTTCAACCACTGGCTGCCGAGCTTCAACGCCAAGCTCGATGTGGGTGACGGCTTGCTGCTGCGCGTGGCCGCATCGAAGAACATCGAACGGCCCGACCTCCAGCTCTTCCGGGCGGGGGGTGCGATCGGGGACAATACCGGCGACCTGCTCGCGGGCGGGCAACTGGCAACGGGGCCGTTGTTCCAGCTGTTCACCGGCAACCGCAATCTGCGTCCGGTGACCGCGTGGAATTATGACCTTTCGGCAGAATGGTATTTTGACGATGTAGGCTCGCTCACGCTGTCGTTCTTCCTCAAGGACATCAGCGGGATCGTGACCAGCGGCATCGATCTGGTCAATTTCACCAGCGACAGCGGGCTATCGCTCGATGTCGAGGTGAATGGTCCGGCCAATGACCTTGGCGGCACGCTCAAGGGCATCGAGATCACGCACCAGCAGACCTATGACTTCCTGCCAGGTCTGCTCAGCGGGCTGGGCACGCAGTTCACCTATACCTATGTCGATGGCGGTGCGTTCAAGAACCCGGACCTGTCGCAGAACCGCGGACTGTTTGCGTCCGATCAGCCGCTGGCCGGTATCTCCAAGAACACGATCAATGCGACCGTTTTCTACGAAAGAGGTCCGCTGGCCATGCGCGCGGCATACAACTGGCGGTCGGACTTCCTGATCACGCCGCGCGATGACATCTTCCCGTTCTCGCCGATCTGGCAGGAATCGAGCGGCCAGATGGATGCGTCGATCTTCTACAGCGTGACCGATAACGTGAAGCTGGGAATCCAGGGCGTGAATCTGCTCGATTCGGTGACGCGCACATCGCAGGTGGTCGATTTCGACGGAACCAGGATCACGCGATCCGCGTTCCGCAACGACCGGCGCTTTACCTTCCTCGCCCGTTTCGATTTCTAGGCTGCCAGTGCGAACGTGAGACGAATGGGCCCTTGCCGTCTGCAGGGGCCCATTTACCGTGCGGCGGAGATCGTCGTTTGAAACGCTCAACCCACAGGGGACCAATGCTCAGGCATCATTCAGCGCTGTTTGCCCCCCTCCTGTTGACCGCCGCGTGCGGAGGCGATGCGGCGAGCGCCGGACCTTCGGCTGCGCCGCCGCCTGCCGGTGCCGAGCCTGTATGGCAGCTGGCCTGGTCCGATGAATTTCAGGGCAGTCGGATCGATCACGGCAAGTGGGCACTCGACGTCGATTGCTGGGGCGGCGGGAACGATGAACGCCAATGCTACACCGACCGGCCCGAGAACGCCCGGGTGGCCGATGGCCGGCTGATTATCGAGGCGCGGATCGAGGACTATACCGGCCCGGCGCTGCCGCTGCACCTGCGCGAAGGGGCGAGCGATCCCGACGCGCAGGCGACTAGGCCGTTCACATCGGCCAAGCTGGTGACGCGCGGGCTCGCAGCGTGGAAGTATGGCCGGCTCGAAATCCGTGCAAGATTGCCGCAGGGGCAGGGTGCGTGGCCCGCGCTGTGGATGCTGCCGGAAAGCGACATTTATGGCAGATGGGCGGCATCGGGTGAGATCGATATCATGGAGGCTGTGAATCTGGGCGTTCGCTGTGCGCATTGCCCGGGCGGCCTTGAAAATACCATCCTGGGCACGCTGCATTTCGGCGGAACCGTGCCGGAAAATGCGCTCGCCAGCACCGAACACCCCTTTCCCCCCGTCCTCGACGGCTTCCATACCTATGGGGTGATCTGGACCGAAGGCCGCTTCCACTGGCTGGTCGACGGCCAGATCTATGCCGTCCGCAATGCCAGCGAGTGGTTCACTTCCGGTTCGCAGAAGCCCGGGGCGCCGTTCGATCAGCCGTTCCACCTGATCATGAATCTCGCAATTGGCGGCAGACTGCCCGAAAGCAGGGGAGACGGGGGCGTATCGGGCGAAGGATTTCCCAGGACTATGGAAATCGACTGGGTAAGGGTTTGGCAATGCAGCGATCGGGCGCTAGGGGGAGCGAATTGCCCGGCCGCAGGGAGTGGACAGTAAATGGCGAGGCGCCGCCAGGCGGTCACGATCAGGCATGTGGCACAGGACGCGGGCGTGTCGTTGCAGACCGTCAGTCGTGTGATCAACCGCGAGCCGAACGTCCGCCCCGAGATGAAGGAGCGGGTGCAAAGCTCGATCGACAGGCTGGGCTACGTTCCCTCCATCGCGGCGCAGCGAATGAGCGGGTCGCGCTCCTACCTGATTCTCGCACTCAACGATCGCGAACGCACCATCGCCGACTGGCGCGAGCGGCGCGGGGTTGACTGGGTTGACCAGATGCTGCTCGGCGGCATGCTCAAGTGTGCCGAATATGGCTATCGCATGATGGTCGAGCTGGTCGATACGCACAACGACCATGTCGAGCGCGAACTTTCCGCAACCATCGCCGCGTTGCAGCCCGACGGGGTGATCCTGACGCCGCCGCACTCGGAAAATCCGCTGATCACCGGATTGCTGGCACGGGCGAAGATCCCGTTCGCGCGGATCGGATCGCTCGATCCGGGGCCGGGCATCCGCCTGACCATGGGCGATCGCGAGGCCGCGATGTTGGCAACCAACCGCCTCATCGAACTGGGGCACCGCCGGATCGGCCTCATTTCCGGTTCGAGCGAATACAGCCTCAGCCAGTGGCGCATCGACGGGTGGCAGGAGGCGATGGCCCAGGCCGGCCTGCCGAGCGAAGGCTTATGCCAGCGCGGCGATTTCGGCTACGAATCGGGGGTCAGGGCGGCGGGTGCGCTGCTGGCGTCGACCGAGCGGCCCACCGCGATCATCGCCAGCAACGACCAGATGGCGCTGGCCACGCTCGAAGTGGCGCGCGCACGCGGGCTCGACGTGCCGCGCGACCTGTCGCTGGTGAGCTTCGACAACACGCCGATCGTGCGCTTTACCCAGCCGCCTTTGACCGCGGTCGATCAACCGATCGCCGAAACGATTTCGCGCGCGGTCGAACTGCTCATCAATGCCCACCGGCGCGCGCCTCCGACCGCGCCGATCAATGTCGAGGGCAGTCTGGTGGAGCGCGGATCGACCGGACCCGCGCCTGGCACGAATGGCACCTGACGGCGCGCCGCCGCAGCGTCAGCCGTTATGGTTCCTGCTGGTCCTGGCATCGGCCAGCGCGGGCGGAGCGGTGGCCTATGTGCCGTTTCTCACCATGCTCGTGCCGGTCAGGATAACCGAGATCGCACAGGGTGAGAACGTCGCCTCGCTTGCCTATGTCACTTTTGCCGGGGCGATTGTCGCCAGCCTTGCAAACATTGCCTTTGGATGGCTCAGCGACCGAAGTGGCAGGCGGCGTATCTGGATCGCCGCCGGGCTGGTGCTGTCGGCCGGCTTGCTGGTCGTGGCAGGCCGGGCGGGCAGCGTTTCCGCACTGATCCTTGCGATAATGGCGTGGCAGGTCGGGCTCAACATGATGCTGGGCCCGATCGCCGCCTGGGCCGGGGACTGCGTTCCCGATGAACAGAAGGGGCTGCTGGGCGGCCTGTTCAGCTTTGCCCCCGCGCTTGGCGCGCTTTCGGGGGCGGTGGTGACGGTGCCGGGGTTGATTGCGGATGACAGCCGCCCGATCGCGGTGGCACTTGCATCGGCTGCCATGGTGCTTCCCGCGCTCATTCTCGGTGGCGGGCGCAGACAACTGCCGCTGATGGCGCCCGATTTCGATCCCTTGCCACGGTCAAGGGCGAACGGCCCGCTCCACTCCCGGTCGGCGATCGTTCGCATGTGGTTGTCGCGCCTGCTGGTACAGATCGCGGAGGCCAGCCTGTTCGCCTTCCTGCTGTTCTGGCTGGCTTCGCTTTCGCCCCGGTTCGACCAGAGCTTTGCGGCCAGATTGTTCACCATGGTGCTGTGGGTTGCGGTGCCGCTGTCATTGCTTGTGGGCCGCTGGTCGGACCGGACGGCGCGGCCGATCATGCCGCTGGCTGCCACGGCGGCACTCTCGTCGGCCGGACTGGTGATGATGGCGGCTATCGATGGCGAGGAGGCGGCGATCGCCGGCTATCTGCTGTTCGCGGCCGCCTCGACGATATTCCTTGCCCTTCATTCCGGCCAGACACTGCGAGCCCTCCCCCGCCCGCAGCACCGCGGGCGTGATCTGGGCCTGTTCAACCTCACCAACACGATTCCTTCGTTGATCTTTCCGTGGTTCACGCTGCTGCTGGTACCAATGTTCGGCTATGCAGGCCTGTTCGCGGTGCTGGCGGCGCTGGCAGCGCTGGCCGCAGTGCTTCTGGCGGGGATTTCGCGGCGGACCTGAAGCCTTCTGGACGAGCCATGGACCGCCTCGCAACCCGGACGACCGCAGCCCGGCGATGTCGCCGCTATGACAGGCGATCGCTGGGATAGCGCGTGCCGTCCTTGCGAGCATAGCCATCCGCGTCGAATACCATGTCGATATCGGGATATTCGCCTGTATCGGCATCGCGGTTGCCGCCGCTGATCGCGACGAACACGCAGTCTGCGGCCGAGCGGTTCTGGAGATTATGGCCGTTGCGCGCGCCTGCCTTCCACGCGAGAATGTCGCCCGCGCGCACCGTGGTTTCGCCCCCGTCCTCGACCAGCACCGCCTCGCCCGCAAGCATGATCACCAGCTCATCCTGACCCGTATGCCAATGGCGCTGCGACGACCAGGCTCCCGGCTTCAGCACGACATGGCTGGCACCGAGCAGGGTTAGACCGGCAGCGGGCGCGAGGCGGCGATACCAGCGCCCTTCGACCTCGCGGTTGAACGGGGCGGGGTAGCCGGTGGCGTTGGACTGGGGGATGGATTCAAGTTCGAGCTTGGGCATTGCGGGCACTCCTGATAGCTGGGGCATCATGAGCCGGGTCCTCGAATTCGCCAAGCGTTTGATCGCCGCCCCCAGCGTCACCCCGGCGCGCGGGCAAGTGTTCGATGCGATGGAGGCCATGCTGGCGCCGCTCGGCTTTGCGGTGCACCGCTTTATCGCGGGCGAGGGCGAGGAAGGTAGCGAGGATGCGCCGGTCGAAAACCTGTTTGCCATAAGGCATGGCCCGCCCGGATCGCGGCATTTCGCGTTCGCCGGGCATCTGGATGTGGTGCCGCCGGGCGAGGGCTGGAGCAGCGCGCCGTTCGCCCCAGAGGTGCGCCCAAACCCCGGAGGCGATCTCCTCTACGGGCGCGGCGCGGTCGATATGAAGGGCGCGATTGCCGCCATGGTCACCGCCGTGTCCGATGTACCGCAGGGTGCGGGCACGCTGAGCTTCATCGTAACCGGCGACGAGGAAGGCCCCGCGCAGCATGGCACGCGCGCGCTGATCGATCATATGCGCGCAGTGGGCGATATTCCCGACCTTTGCCTGGTGGGCGAGCCGACTTCGGTCCACCGGCTGGGCGACATGATGAAGATCGGGCGGCGCGGGTCGACGATCCTGTGGATCGAGGTAGAGGGGCGCGAGGGCCATGTCGCCTATCCGCATCTGGCCGACAATCCGATCCCGCGGCTGGTGGCGATCCTGGCCGAACTCGATGCCATGGTGCTCGATACTGGCAACGACTGGTTCCAGCCGAGCAATCTCGAGATCCTCGACATCACGGTGGACAATCCGGCGAGCAACGTCATCCCCCATCTGGCGCAGGCGCGCGTTTCGGTGCGTTTCAATGCCACGCATACCGGCGCGGAATTGGGCGAACGGATTGCGGCGATCGCCGCGCGCCACGGTGCCCGGACCGAGCAACGCATCTATGGCGAAGCCTTCCTCACCCCGCCCGGCGCGTTTTCCGCAATGGTCGCCGAAGCGGTGGAGGCCGAGACCGGGCTGCGCCCCGAACCATCGACCACCGGGGGCACGTCGGACGCGCGGTTCCTCAAGGACTTATGCCCGGTGATCGAATTCGGTCTATGCAACGCCACGATGCACAAGCGCGACGAGGCAGTTGCGGTGGCCGATCTCGAAACGCTGAGCCGGATTTACAGGCGGATTGTCGAAACCGCGCTCAAACAGCAGAATTGGGGGAACGCATGACCGGTGAAGCATCCGAGATCGCCGAGAGGGCCGCGCCGATCGGCCACGGACGGCTCCAGTGGCGCATTCTCATGGGATTTGTCGGCGGCCTCGTAGCCGGTCTGCTGACCTATACCTTCGCACGCGACGCTGGCTGGGTAGAGACAGTGGTAACGTACGTTACCAATCCGATCGGGCAGATATTCCTCCGCCTGCTGTTCATGCTTGTGATCCCGCTGCTGTTCAGTGCGCTGGTGGTGGGCATCGCGGAGATGGGCGAAATTCGCGCATTGCGGAAGATCGGCATCCGCACACTCGTCTATACAGTTATCGTTTCCAGCATTGCAGTGGCGATTTCCATTGCGATGGTGAACATTCTCCAGCCCGGTGCCGGGGTGGACAAGGCAGCCGCCGACGAATTGCTGGCGCAGGGCGCCGAGGGTGCCTCCAGCATCGTTCAGGCGTCTGCCGAAAGTCAGGCAGGGGTCAACCAGCTGATCGCGATTGTCCCGTCGAATATTATCTCGGCCATGTCGAGCAACGACATCCTGGCCGTGATGTTTTTCGCCCTG
>LOEX01000099.1 GCA_001516125.1 Sphingomonadales bacterium BRH_c42 | reverse complement strand
GCTCGCGCGCGAATTCGCGCCCGCGCGATGCGGCGGGGTCAGCGGCAAAGGATGCGCGATCGGTCACGCCAATGCGCTTAGGTCAGCGCTGGCGGCGCGACAACCGGAACAATCGGGCAACATGAACACCCTTTATTCGGAGACTGCGATCTGGCCTTGCTGCGGCAATCCGGCAAGCCATTGGCGCAGCTGCACCACTGTCGCATCGGGTGCTTCCTCATGCGGCAGATGGCCAATGCCGGGATATGTCACCAGCTTCGAGCCAGGAATGGCGCGGCGGAAGAATTGTGCGCCTTCAAGGCCGATCAGCGCGTCTTCTTCGCCCCACAGGATCAGCGTAGGCACCTCGATCCTTGCGAGCACGTCGGGGTCGAAAGTCTCACGCGGCGCCGAAAAACGGGCCATTGTCGCCGCCCGGTTGCCGGGATAGCGCAGCAGTTCCCAATAGCGGTCCACCGCCGCATCGGTCACCACCGCCTTGTTGGCAACCGATTGGTCGAGGCTGCGCTCGATCAGCGAACGCGGCGTCACCGATTGCATGACTGCATTGATCCCCGGTGTGGCGGCGAGCTTGAACCCGATATTCCCGCGCTCGTCGCCTTTCTTTGGCGCGCCGCCAGCATCGATCAGCACCAGCCCGGCAAGCCGATCGGGGTGATCGATTGCATAACCGACTGCGATCGCCCCGCCCATCGAATTGCCCGCAAGCACGAACCGGTCGAGCCCCAGGCGGTCTGCAACCCGGTCGACAACTTCGACAAATGCGGGAGTGCGGTAATCGCCGTCAGGCGCGGGGCCGGTCAGGCCGTGACCGATCTGGTCGAAGCGGATCACACGGTAATCCTGCTCCAGACGTTCGACCCACGGTTGCCAGGTGTGCAGATCGGCATTGGAGCCGTGAAGCAGCACGATTGCGGGCGCATCCTTGGGCCCCTCATCGCGCAGGTGCACCGTCAGCCCGTCGCCGAGTTCGACGAATTGCGAGGGCGCGGCCCCGTATTTTGCGCGCATTTCAGCGGGATCGGTGTCAGGCGTGCGCAGCAGCACATAGGCGATCACCACCAGCGCGAGCAGCGCCAGCAGAGGTTTTATCAAGCGTCTCATTGCTGCATTTCCCCGATCCATTGCCGCACGATCGCCACGCCGTCCTTGTCCACGATTGCCTTGCCCAGTTCGGGCATGGCAACGCCGGGCTCGGCCGAGTTCATCCGGTAGAGCAGGATCGAGTGTTCAGGATCGCCGGGCACGATCGAGAATTCGAGCCCGCCCGCCCCGCGTCCGGCGGCAACCGGGCGCTTGAATACGCCGTAGGAATGCGGATCGTCCTGCTCCCAGCGCAGATCGAGCCCGCTGTTCGACGCGGTGGCCCCGGGCCTGTGGCAATGCGCGCAATTGGCATCGAGATAGGCGCGCGCGCTGGCCGCAACGTCTGTTTCCCCGCGCGCTTCCCACAGCGGCATGGCGTCGCTGCCTTCGGGCACGGTATCGAGCCGTCCGGTCGCGGCCATGTCCACCAGCCAATCGCCAGCAAGATTGCGCGCCTTGGGGCCGATGGGGATCACCTTGCCATCGACCGAATGGCATTCCTTGCACTGGTTCTTGTTGGGAATGCGATAGCTGAATTGCCCGCCATCGGGCGTCGCGACAGGCATTCTGGCACCTGCGAGCGCGAGTTGCGCATCGCTCTGCGCCTCGTTCCAGCGATAGGGTAGCGCCAGCCAGCCATCGGCGCGGTGCAGCATCACGCGCGTTTCGACCAGGCGACCGTTGAACTTGAAAGTCTTGATCAGCGCGGTTCCGACCGGAAAATCGATCAGCCCATCGCCATTGCTGCGCGCCTGCCGGCCCGGCGGGACATAGACGAAGCGCAGCTTCTCCGCCCCATCGGAATAGAGGGGCGTGTTGAGGCGATAGGGGATGACACCGGATACAGGAACTTGCCCCGCAGGATCGGCAAAGAAGCCGAATTCGGACAGCGCACCGGGAAGCGCATCCCCGGTTATCGTTCCCTGATCGACCGTTGCCGGCCCGCTTGCGCCCAGCGCCGCCGCTCCGCCCAGTGCAAGTGCCGCCAGCAGCAGGAACGCGCGCGGCTTCATTCCGCAATGCGCGCCAGGAGTTCTTCCGGTGCGCCAACATGGCCATCGAGGATCGGACCTGCCGGTGCCGGCACGTCGAGCGGACCGGGCGTACCCTCAGCCGGATCGGCTCCCTGACGCGGCAGGTTGACCGACCAGCCCGGCGTGCCCGCCATCACCAGCAGCGCGGGCGTCTGGCCATCGCCCAGTCCGTCCCACATCACCGCGGGCAACGCCCCGCCGAACGCTTCCGCAAGCTCCTTGCCGCCCTCGAGGTCAGGATTGCTGCCGCCATTCTGATAAAGGTTCTCTCCCACCACAACGCCGCGCGGATAGGGGTTATAGCGCTCGTCGGTAAAGGGCAGCGTATAGGCCACGACCATGATCTGCGCGGTGTCGTTGGTGTCGAGCAGATTTCCGTCGATCAGCACGTTCTCGTTGGCCATCACCAATATGCCTGTGCCGCGCTTGACCCCACCCACGATATTGCCCGGAGGGGCGAAATTGGCGGTGTCGTTGGTGGTGACGAGATTTCCCACAACCTTGACGTCGCCGCCGCCCATCACCGGCAGGCCGGGCAGGTCGAACACCAGAATGCCGCCGGTATTGTGCGTCGCCAGATTGCCTTCGACCAGCGCATTGCGGCTGTTCTCGATCTCGATCCCCGCAACATTGTATTGCACCAGCGAGCCGCGCACCGTGATGTCGCGGCTCTGCCCGACATAGATACCCGCGTCCGACGCGCCCGAAACCATCGAACTGTCAACCAGAACGCCGGTGCTCTCGACCGGATAGATGCCATAGGCGCCGTTGGTGCTGAGCGGGCCGCCGGTCCAGGTAACGCGGATCTTGTGATAGACGATATTGTCAGCTCCCTTGGACTTGATGCCGTCACCCTTGGGGTTTTCGACCGCGAAATCGCGCAGGGTGACATTGTCGGACGTGACCAGCAGCCCCTCGCCCGCATCCTGCTGACCGGTGAAGTCGAGCACGCTCTCGTCGGTCCCAGCGCCGCGAAGGGTGACGTTGTCGACATCGAGGCTGAGCCCGTCGGACAATGCAAAGCGCCCCGCCCCCAGCACGATCTCGTCGCCCGGCGCGGCCAGGATCAGCGCTTCCTGCAAGCGTTCCTGCGCGCCCTCGCCCGCTTCGACAGTGATGGTTTCCGCCCATGCTGGCACGGCGGCGGTGAATGCGGCGATCAGCGCCGCTCCTTTCAGTATCCTCATTGCGCGATGCTGATACTGACAGCGATGTAAGTCAACCGGACTTAATCGAGCGACTTGACGATTTCCTCGACCATCTTCTTCGCATCGGCCAGCAGCATCATGGTCTGGTTCATGTAGAACACATCGTTATCGACGCCCGCATAGCCAACGCCGCCCATGCTGCGTTTGATGAAGAACACCTGCTTGGCCTTGTCCACATCGAACACCGGCATGCCGTAGATCGGGCTGGTCTTGTCGGTCTTGGCGGCGGGGTTCACCACATCGTTCGCGCCGATGATGAAGGCGATGTCGCATTGGGCGAATTCGCTATTGATGTCCTCCAGCTCGAACACCTCGTCATAGGGCACGCTGGCTTCGGCCAGCAGCACGTTCATGTGCCCCGGCATGCGCCCCGCGACGGGGTGGATGGCGTATTTAACCTCGACACCCTTTGCCTTGAGCTTGTCCGCCATCTCGCGCAGCGCGTGCTGCGCCTGCGCCACCGCCATGCCGTATCCGGGAATGATGATGACCTTTTCCGCTTGTTCGAGCATGAAGGCAGCATCTTCCGCGCTGCCGCTCTTGTAAGGGCGCTGTTCGCCGCCGCCCGCAGCAGCGGCGCTGGCATCGACGCCAAAGCCGCCTGCGATCACCGAGATGAAGCTGCGGTTCATCGCCCGGCACATGATGTAACTGAGGATCGCACCCGAACTTCCGACCAGCGCTCCGGTGATTATCATCGCGGTATTGTGCAGCGTGAAGCCCATCGCCGCCGCCGCCCAGCCGGAGTAGCTGTTGAGCATCGAAATGACGACCGGCATGTCCGCCCCGCCGATGGGGATAATCAGCAGGAAGCCGATGGCGAAGGCGGAAAAGACGATCGCCCAGAACACCCAGCCCTCGCCCGGGCCCGCCTCAGGCGCCATGGCATAGAGCGCCGTGCCCGCGATGATCGCCACCAACGTGCCGAGGTTGATCACGTGACGGGCGGGCAACATGATCGGCGCGCCGCTCATATTGCCGTTCAGTTTGGCAAAGGCGATGACCGAACCACTGAACGTAACCGCCCCGATCGCCGCGCCCAGCGCCATCTCGACCCGGCTCACGGCGAGAATGTTGCCCGCAGCGTCGAGAATACCGAAAGCTTCGGGGTTCATGAACGCCGCAACCGCCACCAGAACCGCCGCCATGCCGACGAGGCTGTGGAACGCGGCGACCAGCTGCGGCATCGCGGTCATCGCAATGCGGCGAGCGATAGTGAAGCCGACGATCCCGCCGAGCAGGACGGCAATGCCGATTTCGGCGATGTTGGCGACGTCATGGGTAACAAGCGTGGTCACCAGCGCAATCAGCATGCCCGCCATGCCGAAGCGATTGCCCCGGCGTGAGGAGGCAGGCGATGAGAGGCCACGCAACGCGAGGATGAAGAACACTCCCGCGACCAGATATGCCAGCATCGCCCAGGCGGGAGCAGCAGCGTGTTCCATCACTGCTTCTCCTTCTTCTTGTACATCGCCAGCATCCGCTCGGTCACGGCAAAGCCGCCGAAGATGTTGACGCTGGCCAGCACCACGCCTGCCAGACCCAGCCATTTGGCCGCAGGGCTACCCGCTTCGGCCGCCGCGATCAGCGCGCCGACCACGATCACCGAGCTGATCGCATTGGTCACCGCCATCAGCGGCGTGTGCAGCGCGGGCGTGACCGACCAGACGACGTAATAGCCGACGAAACACGCCATCACGAAGATCGACAGGATTGAAATGAAGTCCACTAAATAGCCTCCCCGTTCCGGGGAGGGGGACCAGCCGCAGGCTGGTGGAGGGGACTCGCCATCCGCGCCATGATTGCGTCAACCGTCGAATCGGTATCAGCTAGCACGCGCCTGGCGCTTATCCGTAAGACCCTGAACCCGTTTTCTTTCAGAAATTCAATCCGACATTCGTCAAACTTGGCACGGTCTGCATGATCGTGAGCCATTCCGTCAATTTCGATGACAAAGCGTTCGGCCAGACAGCAGAAATCGGCGACATACGGACCTATCGGATGCTGCCTGCGAAATTTGTGGCCTTGCGGGCGGAGACGCAATCTCTGCCAAAGCAGACGCTCGGGAAGTGTCATGGTTTTGCGCAATTGGCGAGCGAGCACGACAACAGGCCTTGCCTGGAATCGCGGCTCCCCTCCACCGCGCTGCGCGCGGTCCCCCTCCCCGGAACGGGGAGGCTGGGGCGCGCACTCCTTCAACCCGCCAGCCTCTCGTTCACGATCTTCCCGCCCTGGGTCAGCCGCACGGCATTGCCGATTTCCTCGTCGAGCACGGGACGGCCTTGCTCCTTATCCCAGAAGGCGGAGAGGAAGTTGTAATGGTTGCGGGCAAACAGCGCCGAAGTATCGGCGGCGAGATGCGCGGGCGTGTTGGAATAGCCCATGATGAAAACGCCGTGCTTTTCGATTACCTGGTCGGCCACGCTGCCTTCGACATTTCCGCCTTGCGCCACGGCAAGGTCGAAGAGCACGCTGCCCGGCTTCATGCTGGCGATCTGTGCGTCCGAGACCAGTCTAGGTGCCTTTCGGCCCGGTATCAGTGCCGTTGTGATCACGATATCCTGCTTGGCAATATGGCTGGACACGAGTTCGGCCTGCGCCGCCTGATATTCGGGCGACATTTCGGTGGCATAGCCGCCCGATCCTTCGCCCTCGATACCTGCAACATTCTCGACGAAGATCGGTTTTGCGCCCAATGACTGGATCTGCTCTTTCGTTGCGCTGCGCACGTCGGTGGCGGAAACCTGCGCGCCCAGCCGCCGCGCGGTGGCGATTGCCTGGAGGCCCGCCACGCCCACGCCCATCACGAACACGCGCGCAGCCTGCACCGTGCCCGCCGCCGTCATCATCATCGGGAAGGCGCGGCCATACTGGTCCGCCGCGGCGATCACCGCCTTGTATCCAGCGAGGTTGGACTGGCTGGAAAGCACGTCCATGCTTTGCGCGCGGGTGATGCGCGGCATGAATTCCATCGAAAGCGCCTCAAGCCCCGCCTTGGCATAGGCATTGACCTGGTCCTTCTGAACGAAGGGATCGAACAGCGCGGCCACCCAGGCGCCCGGATTCGCGTCCTTGAGCAACGCCAGATCGGGCGCCTGCACGCCCAGCACGATATCCGCGCCCTTGATGGCCTGCGCGGCGGTGCAAACCTGCGCGCCCGCTTCGCGATAGGCCTCGTCGGAAATCGCGGCCGCCAGTCCAGCACCTGCCTCGACCGACACCACGGCCCCCAGAGCAATGAATTTCTTCACCGTCTCCGGTGTTGCCGCAACGCGCACCTCGCCCGCTGCGCGCTCTTTCGGAATTACGATTTTCAACGGTCTAGTCGGCAATCAGGACAATTATCATCAAGGTCGTGATTGCGAGCGCCGGTATTGCCACCTTCAACAAGGCGATAAAATTCCCGTAGGTCCGTTCGGCTGCTTCCGTGTCTTGCGACGCCATAATCCAGATTTCCAATCTTGCTTGTCCGGTTTTTGCGTTCTCTATCGCGACAGGCGCGCGACCTCAAGCCATCATGAAACCCCGTGGTAGCCTTAATCAGGTCTTTACCGGATTTGGTTAGGAAAGCCTCTGTATCAACGCGGGGGCCAAGGCGAGGCAATGGCGCAAAGCGACCAGCGAATCCTTATGCTGATCGACGATGAACCGGCGCAATGCCGGTTGATCTCGGCACTCGCCGCGCGCGAGGGTTGGCGCACGATCGTGGCGCAGGACCCGGAAACCGCGGTCGCCATGCTGGGCACACGCGACGGGATGCAACTTTCCGCCATCATTCTCGACCAGTGGGTCCCGGGCGACGATACCTGCGAACTGATCGCCGAACTCAAGAGCCGGCGTCCGCGAATGCCGATCCTGATGCTCACCACCAGCGCATCCCCGCTGCTGGCGGTCGAGGCAATGCGTGCGGGCGCAACCGATTATCTGGTCAAGCCGGTTGCCCCCGACCGGCTGCTCGAGGCGCTGCGCCGCGCAACCGAACGCGAGGCGCCGCGCAATGAATTGCAGCCGCTCACCGAAAAGATGCATGCCGTGCTCGATTTCGAATCGATGGTCGGCGCGGCCCCCAGTTTCCGCACCGCTTTGGCGCAGGCGGCCAAGGCGGCTCGCAGCCATGGCAACGTGTTGATCGAGGGCGAAAGCGGGACGGGCAAGGAAATGCTGCTGCGCGCAATGCATGCCGCATCTCCCCGTGCCAAGGCGCCGCTGCGCATAATCAATATCGCCAGCGTGCCTGCCAATTCTGTTCAGTCGGTGCTTTTCGGGCACGAGCCCAATGCCTTTCCCGGCGCATTCGACCGGCAGATCGGCGTGTTCCAGCAACTTGACGGCGGGACACTGGCGCTCGACCAGATCGACCGGCTCGACGCCGCGATGCAGGAGAAGCTGCACGATGTGCTCAAGAGCGGGATCGTGCGCCCCGTCGGCACCAGCTATGGCTTCAAGGTCGATACCAGGCTGCTGTGCTCGACCGATATTCCGATCGACCAGCTCGTCGCCAGCGGCACGTTTCGCGCCGACCTGTTCGCGCTGCTGGCACCCACCCGCATCCAGTTGCCCCCACTGCGCGAGCGTGCGGGCGACATCCCCGCCCTTGCCCGTCATTTCCTGGCCAGGATCGGCGATCAGCCGGGGCTGCGGCACCTTTCGATTTCGGACGGCGCATTGGCGCTGCTTGGCAGCTATGACTGGCCGGGCAATGTGCGCCAACTCCAGGCGGTTCTGTTCCGTGCCGCGGTCCATTGCGATGCGCAGACGCTGGCCTCCGAAAGCTTTCCCCAGCTCAGCGAATTGCTTGGCGAGCCGGTGAGTTCGGCCCCCTCGCTGCACGACGGTGTGGGAGTGATGCTCTACACCGCGGATGGCAATCTGCGCCCGCTCGAGGATATCGAGGCCGACGTGATCCGCCTCGCCATCGGCCATTATCGCGGGCGCATGACGGAGGTTGCGCGGCGGCTGGGAATCGGGCGCTCGACGCTCTACCGCAAACTTTCCGATCTGGGCATCGACAGCGCGGCCTGACGCGAGTATCAGGTCAGCAATTCGAGCAGGAGTCCAGCACTTGGTCCAGTGAAACCGCCCCGGCGGATCGAAACCGAAACGCGGCGAGCCGCCGCGAGACTGGCCATTTGTAATCAAGGAACTCCCCATGCCCCGCCTCAAAGCGAAGATTTGCGTCGTCACCGGCGCTGCTCGCGGCATCGGCCGCGCGATCTGCAGCGCCTTCATCGACGAAGGCGCAACCGTCATCCTCACGGACATCGACGAGCCCTCCGGCGCGCAAGCGGCGGGCGAGCTCGGCTGCCGCTTCATCCCGCTCGATGTGCGCGAAGAAGCGCAGTGGGCATCGCTGGCCCGCGACGTCCCCTCGTGCGACGTGCTGGTGAACAATGCCGGCATCACCGGGTTCGAATCCTCGCCCGGCCCGCACGATCCCGAGCACGCCAGCCTGACCGATTGGCGCGCCGTCCACGCAACCAATCTCGACGGCACCTTCCTCGGCTGCCGTTATGCGATTGGCAGCATGAAGGCGAAGGGAGCGGGCTCGATCATCAACATCTCCTCGCGTTCCGGTGTGGTCGGTATTGCCGGGGCGGTTGCTTATGCCAGTTCGAAGGCGGCAGTGCGCAACCACACCAAGTCGGTGGCGCTCTATTGCGCCGAACAGGGCTGGGCCATCCGCTGCAATTCGGTCCATCCGGCTGCGATCCTTACCCCGATGTGGGAGCCGCTGCTGGGCGGTGGCCCCGATCGCGAGGAGCGCATGGCGGCCTTCGTCGCGGATACGCCGCTGAAGCGCTTCGGCACGGCCAGCGAAGTCGCGGCGCTGTGCGTCTATCTCGCCAGCGATGAAAGCGCCTATATGACCGGCAGCGAGCTGACGCTCGACGGGGGCCTGCTGGCAGGCTCGGCAGCTTCACCCGGATAGGTCGGAAAAGTCGGTCAGCGCTGCATCGCGCAGGCCCCGCCACACATTGCGTGCCTGCACCGTTTCCGCGACATCGTGGACGCGCAGCAATTGCACACCCGCATTCATTGCTGCCACCGCCAGCGCGATACTGCCGCCCAGCCGGTGGCTTGCATCGGCCTCGTTCGACAGCGCGCCGATCATTCGCTTACGGCTGGCTCCCACCAGCAGCGGCTGGCCCAGCGCGTGGAACAGCGGCAGAGCATTGATCAGCGCCAGATTGTCGGCCAGCGACTTGCCGAAACCGATACCCGGATCGAGCATGATCTTCTCGCGCGCGATGCCCGCCGCAACCGCCGCATCGCGCCGTTCCCTCAGCCAGTCGAACACGTCGAACACCACGTTGCCGTAATCTACATTGGCGTGAAGGTCCTTCTCGTCGCCCGGCGCATGCATCAGGACAATCGGGCAGCCAGAAGCAGCAGCGATCTCGACAGTGCGCGGATCGTGGCGCATCGCCGAAACATCGTTGGCAATATGCGCACCCGCCGCCAGCGCCGCATCGAGCACGCCCGCGCGCCGCGTATCGACGCTGATCGCCGCCCCCATCGCCGCGCAATATTCGACCGCGGGGAGCACACGCTGCTTCTCGTC
>LOEX01000098.1 GCA_001516125.1 Sphingomonadales bacterium BRH_c42 | reverse complement strand
GCGCGCGCAGCGCGTGGAGCAGCGTGGCCATCAGCTTGGCGCCCGATGCGCCAAGCGGATGGCCCAGCGCGATAGCGCCGCCGTTGACATTGAGCCGGTCCGGATCGGCGCCGGTGTGCCTGAGCCAGGCGAGCGGGACCGCGGCGAACGCCTCGTTCACCTCGAACAGATCGATATCGCCGATCTTCAGCCCCGCGCGCTGCAAGGCACGGTCGGTGGCGAACAGCGGCTCCTCAAGCATGATGACCGGATCGCCCGCGGTCACGGTGAGGTTGTGGATCCGCGCCATGGGAGTGAGGCCATAGCGCTTCAGCGCCGCCTCGCTCACCACCAGCGCCGCCGACGATCCATCGCAGATCTGGCTCGAGCTGGCCGCGGTGTGCGCACCGTCCGGGCTGAGCAGCTTTACGGCCTGAATGCTCTCAAGCGTCGCGTCGAAGCGGATGCCTTCATCCACCGTGTGCTGCGCCGGGCCATCGGGGGTTTCGATGTCGATCGGCACGATCTCGCCCGCAAATGCGCCCGCGTTGGTCGCGGCAATTGCCTTCTGATGGCTGGCGAGCGCAAACCGGTCGAGATCGTCCCTCGTCAAGCCGTGCTTGCGCGCGACCATCTCGGCCCCCATGAACTGCGACCATTGGATACCGGGATACTTCACCTCGAGCCCGGGCGATTTGTAGTTCCCCAGTCCTTCCTTCATGTGGAACATCGCGGTCGAGCCCATCGGCACGCGGCTCATGCTTTCGACGCCGGCCGCGATCACCACGTCCTGCGTCCCGCTCATCACCGCCTGCGCGGCGAACTGGATCGCCTGCTGCGAGGAGCCGCACTGGCGATCGATCGTGACCGCCGGGGTCGATTGCGGCAGCAGGCGGCTGGCGAGCACCGCATTGCGCCCCACCTGCATGGCCTGCTCGCCGCCCTGGCTGACGCAGCCCATAATGACATCGTCGATCGCGGCTGGATCGACGCCCGTGCGCCCGACAATGGCATCAAGCGATGCCGCCGCGAGATCGACCGGGTGCACCCCGGCAAGCCGCCCGCCGCGCCGGCCCCCAGCTGTGCGAACTGCATCGACGATATAGGCAGTGGTCATTGCGGGGGTCATCGCGGGGCTCCTCTCTCGCGTTGCAATATGCCACTGGCCTAGGCAGGGTTTACGTTTGCGTCAACCGGGAGATTGGCAGGGAGCAGGGGAGGACGCAGCCTATTCGACGCGCTTGACTCGAAAGGACCTGCGCGTGCCGATCTTTGCCATGAAGCTTCCCATGGACGCCCGGCTGATAACCACCTCTTCGCCCACTTCTGGATCGCGCAGCACCAGCGTGCTGTCAGTCTGCATCCATTGCGCGCCGTCCCGCATGGTGAGAATATAGCGGCCATTGGCCATCTTACGAGCACCTGACAGCTCGAGCGTGACTGACTTCACTGCTTCCTTTTCGTCGTCACCGCCAAAAATCCCCAATTTAGGGAGGCTGAAACCGAACAGTCCCTTCTTGGTTTCCTCCACTTGCTCGCGGTCGGCGATGATCAGGTCTTTGGACGCCTGCGCCTGATAAACATGGTTCACCTCACGGTCGTAGCAGGCAAGCCGTTCCTGCGAGTCGACAACTTCACGGCAATCGAACAACCTGGCCATTGCCGCCGGGGTTTCGGCCTGCGCATCGCCGCCGCGATTGTCCTCGGCGAATGCCGCTGTTGCCAAGGGAAATGAGCAGACTCCCAACATGCGCAGGAATAATTTCGGCTGCATGATTTTCGGCACCTCTCTCATAGCTGCCAGGAAAATCCGCGCAGCCCATATCATGTTCGATTCATAACTGCCGAAATCCGTGTGGGACTGCAACATTTTCAGTGTTGCATAGCCGCAACATCGATCGTGACAATTTCGCGAAACTTTCGGCAACGGCTTTTCACCGGCATGCGTATGCGCCTAATCCCCGTTTCAGGGACTGGAACCTTAGCCTGCATCACCTCTGATGCAGGCTGCGTTGCTCCACCTGATGAACTTGGCCGGATCATGCGCCCTCTGTTTGCAGGGGTTGGCGGATGTGCCGGTTGGTAACGCGGTGCTCAAACCTGTTTGAGCATCCCATTCATAAGGGTATGAAACAACATGAAAATTGCAACCAAACTTCGACTGAGCGCTGGTTCGCTGGCAGTCGGCTTAGCCCTCGCGGCTACTCCCTCATTTGCACAGGATGATGCAGGCGCGACTGAAGAAGAAGGTCGTGCGATCATCGTTACCGGTTCGCGCATCGCGTCACCCACAGTTGCATCGGCCTCTCCTCTGCAGATAGTGGACGATGTGGCGATCGACGACGCTGGCGTCACCAATATCCAGGAGCTACTGCTCGAAAATCCGGTTTTCGGTACGCCGGCTCTCAGCCGCACCAATTCCGCCTTCCTGACATCGGGCACGGGCGTCGCAACGATCGACCTTCGCGACCTTGGCTCTGACCGCACGCTGGTGCTGATCAACGGCCGCCGCGTGGTTGGCTCGCTCGCCGGTTCGGCGATTGTCGATCTCAACGTGATCCCCACACAGTTCATCCAGCAGATTGACGTGCTGACCGGTGGCGCTTCCTCGCTCTACGGTTCGGACGCCATGGCCGGCGTTGTGAACTTCATCTACAAGAAGGATTTTGAGGGCGTCGAATTTGGCGGGCAATATGGCGTCACGGAAGAGGGTGACGATGCGCGTTATCAGTTTAACGCGACCATCGGTGCCAATGTAGCCGATGGCGATGGTAACATCATGGTCCACTTCGGCTATTCAAACGAGGAAGGCCTGCTTTCGCGCAAGCGTGCGAACACCCAGGTCGATGACATTTCTACGATGCTCTTCACTGGCGATCCTGCGGATTTCGGAGTACCCACGGAGCCGTTCTTCTCCAGCTTCCCGCCACAGGGCCGTTTCATCACGCCTTCACGGACCTTCACTTACGATCCCAACGGCCAATTGCAGAACTGCTTCACGACCAATGGTGCGACCTGTAATGCGACGATCGGATCAGGCACCGGCCCGAATGGCTTCAACCGTCAGAACTTCCGCACTCTGGCCGTGCCAGTAGAGCGCTTTCTGTTCGCCGCAGCCGGCGAATATGCGGTGGCCGATGATATCAACTTCTTCTTCGAAGGCACGTTCAACAAGACGTCCTCGTCGCGTATCATCGAGCCGTTCCCGCTCGAATCGGGCGGTGCCAATGGTATTTTCCCGTCGGGCGGTGGCTATAACGTCGAAAACTACCTGCCGGGTACGACCACAATCGTGGCCAATCCTTTTGTTCCCGCAGAAATTCTGGCTGCAGCAACCGACACCAACGGTGATGGCCTGCGCAATATCGGTTTCGTTCGCCGGTTGTCGGAATTCGGTAACCGCACCGGTTCGACCGAGCGCGATTTCTATCGTTTCGTAGTAGGGTTTGACGGTAGCCTGCTCGATGACCGGTTCCGCTGGGATGTCAGCTACAACTTCGGCCAGGTTACGGAAAACCAGGTCTCGAGCGGCCAGGTCAATGTCGTGAACTTCCGTGACGCGCTTGCTGTGATGACGGAAACCGCGGATGAGAACGGCAACGGTATCGATGGCGAAGCAATCTGTATCGATCCGGAAGCCCGGGCCAATGGATGTGCTCCCGCGAATATTTTCGGCGCGGGCAGCCTTTCACAGGCGGCGGTGAACTACATCGCTGCTCAGGGCACGTTCCAGACCAAGATCAAGCAGCAGGTCGTCCAGGGCAATATCTCTGGCTCGCTGTTCGATCTGCCGGCAGGCCCGGTCGGCATTGCTGCCGGTTTCGAATACCGCAAGGAGAACTCGTCGTCTGACAACGATGCCCTGACCAATGCGGGCCTCAATGCCGGCAACGTTCTGCCCGATACACGCGGTGCGTTTGATGTCGCCGAAGGCTTCGTCGAAGTTCGTGTGCCGATCCTGGCCGATACGCCCGGTTTCCAGCTTCTCGAAATTGGCGGCGCGTACCGCTATGCTGACTATTCGACGGTGGGTGGGATTTCGAGCTATAGCGCGACCGGCACCTGGCAACCAATCGACGATATCCGCATTCGCGGAACCTGGTCGCGTGCGGTGCGTGCGCCCAATATCGGTGAGTTGTTTGCCGGTCTCAGCCAGACTTTCCCGTCGGGCCTGAATGACCCTTGCGCCGGTGTTGGTGCAACGGGCGGTGGGGCAATTGGCGACAATTGCCGGGCCGATCCGGGCGTGGCAGCAAATATTGCTGCCAATGGCGTGTTCACGCTCAACCAGGCCGACATTCAGGGTATCAGTGGCTTCAACGGCGGCAACCCTGACCTGTTTGAAGAAACTGCCGACTCCTGGACGTTGGGAGCAGTCATCCAGCCGAAATCGCTGGGCGGGGCCCTCAGTCGTCTGACGCTTACCGCTGACTACTACAACATCGAGATCAAGGATGTGATCGGCGGCTTCCCGCGTCAGTTCTCGCTGGATCAGTGCTATGGCCAGGGCAATCAGACCTTCTGTGACCTGATCACGCGTCGTCCAACGGCAACGGCGGTCAACAGTGCTGGCTCGATCGACCTGATCAACGCGCTGCAGGTCAACGCATCGGTACTCAAGACTTCCGGTCTTGACTTCACCGCCAACTGGTACACGCCGCTTGGCCTGTTGGAAGGCGATCGTCTTTCGTTCCGTGTGGCCTATACCCACATCCTCGATTACGATTTCTTCGCGCTTCCTGATGCCGATGCGGATCCGTCGGATGGCGAAATCGGCACAGCCAAGGACCGCTTCACGTCGAACCTGAGCTACCAGACCGACAAGTTCCGTGTCGGATTCACCGGTACGTTTATCGGCAAGTCCAGTGAAGACGACCAGTTCTGTGCCGCATTTGACCTTGACCCCAGGTGCGTTACGGTACCAGCGAAGTTCTACCTTGACATGAACGCCACGTTCAATGTCACGGAAGACGCCGAGTTCTACTTCGGTATCGACAATCTGCTTGATACAGATGCACCGAACATTCTTTCGGGCACGACCTTCAACGTGACTGGTTCCGATACGGCAGCCGATGTCTATGACGTCTTCGGTCGCCGCTTCTTCACCGGTGTGCGTCTGCGCTTCTGATCAAATCAGCAAGCGATCAAATCAAGGGGGTAGCGGGAAACCGCTACCCCCTTTTTTCGTGCGATTGCCCGCAAGTTCGCTGTCGCTTTGGCGAGCGAACCTCGGGACCTTCATGTAAACTCAGCTATTTGCATTTCTCCGCAGACAACTATGGAAAATGAAGCTGGCTGCCTTAAAATGGCGGGGACCCAGTTCGCCATGGCTCGCAAACGAGCGGAGGAGCCTGATTATGATTATTGGATTTATTGCATCTACTATCGCTGCGTTCACGGCAGTCGAACCACCGCAAAGCGCGGACACTGCGCCAAGAGTTGAAGTGACCACGCCTGCATCAGGCGATGTGCCAGCATCAAACTCGCGCACCGATGTTCCCGAAGGCAATTACGTAATTGGCGGCGATGAAATTCGCTGCAAATACATCCGGCCGATCGACAGCCGAATTCCCAAAAAGATCTGCCAATCCGTCGCGGAATGGGAGGCGCGTAAAAAAATGCAGGAGGACGAAATGCGTAGCGGCAAGAACAGCAACTCCACCTGTGCTTCAGAGGGCCCCTGTTAAGGCCCCTCAACCCCAAAAAAGGCCCGCCGCAATCTGAACATAACCTGAAATGTTGCATCTTGGCTACACTTGCCGCGCCATTCACCAATTTCTCAGGTCTGGGGATTGCTCATGGCGGGCGCAGTCAGCAAGATGGCGGCAGCCGCCGGGTGGGACTGGATTCCGGCTGCAATCTGTTTGAAGATTGAAACGGTGCCGGGGCGCCCGGCAGAATGGGGACCAAACTTATGAAATTCACCACGACTGTGGCTGACAGCAGCCGCGTGAGATTGCTGGCAAGCGCCGGCATTGCCGCGATCACATTGGCCGCCGCGCCCGCGATGGCGCAGGATTCGGGCGATGCCGCCATGCAGGAAGCCGGTGCCGAAGGTGATGCCGAACAGACGCCGGCCCCCGCGCCCGCGCAAGGCATCGTGGTCACCGGCTCGCGTATCCGCCAGAGCGAATTCAACAGTCCCTCGCCGATCACCGTGATCGATCCCACCGAGTCGGCCAAGCAGGGCGTGTTCGATACCGCCGACATGATCCAGGGTTCGCCGGTTGCGGCCGGGTCGAACCAGATCACCGCTGCGATCTCGTCCAACTTCGTCACCAACGGCGGTTCCGGCGCGCAGACGATTTCGCTGCGCGGCCTGGGTGCGGAACGCACGCTGGTGCTGCTCAACGGCCGCCGCGCAGGCCCGGCCGGTACGCGCGGCGCAGTCTCCTCATTCGACCTCAACGTGCTGCCGCAGCAGATCATGCAGCGGGTGGACATCCTCAAGGACGGCGCCTCCTCAATCTACGGGTCTGACGCTGTTGCAGGCGTGGTCAACCTCATCACCAAGACCGATACCGATGGGCTGGAGCTCGATTTCTTCGGAAGCGTGCCCTTCTCCAGCGGCGGCGAGCAAGTCGGCGCTTCGGCAACCTGGGGCAAGAGCTTTGACCGCGGCCACATTCTCCTTTCGGGCAACTACTTCAAGCAGAAGGAGCTGTCTCGCGGCAGCCGCAAGTATCTCGGCTGCCCCGAAAGCCATGTGTTCACCGACCTGGATTTTGAAACGCGCGCCGATCTGATCGATCCGCGTACCGGCGAATTCCAGTGCGCTGGCGACAGCGAGCTGACCTGGGGCCATGTCTGGACCTATGACTACAGCTATTACTATTCGGCCTTCGGGTCGAATATCCCGGGGAGCGCCGGGGTTGGCGATGTGACGTTGTTCCAGTTCAGCTATCCAGGGGACAATCTGGGCAATTACATTCCTGCCGCCGGTCCCGTCCAGGGGCCTGGCCAGATCGGCATTCCCGAAGGCTGGTTCCCTGTCAGCTATGATCCTGCCTCGTCGGCGGTCACCAACAACTACCACCCGCTGATGAATCAGGATTCGGTCATCCCTAAGACCGAGCGCTTCACCATCTATGCGGATGCGGCCTACGAACTGACAGATTCGATTGAATTCTATACGGAATTCCTGTTCAATAAGCGCAAAAACTACGTCAACGGATCGCGCCAGGCGTGGCAGTTCGGCTTTGGCGAATTCTTCGACTACCAGTATGATGACGACGGAGACGGCGTGATTGATCCCGGCGACCCTTCAGGGGGTTTTGCCGGCGATCCGTTTGCCGTCGGCTGGACCGGCGCCGCATTGTTCAGCCCGACCGCCTTCAGCCCCGATTTCGACAGTTCGGTCGAGGTTGATTACTATCGCGCCGTAACCGGGTTCCGCGGCGATCTGAGCTCCAACTGGTCGTGGGACCTTTACGGGCAATATTCGCGGTCTGACGGCGATTACAGCACCCGGCAGACGCTGGCCGATTCGATTGCCAGCCAGGATTTCCGCTTTGGCTCATGCGTTGGGGACGTAACGCCGATCGGCGGCAAGCAGTGCGTCGATGTTGACTGGTATAGCCCCCGCGTGATGTTCGGCGATTTCACCGACGCAGAGCGTGATTTCCTGTTCCAGTGGGAAACGGGCAATACGGTATATACCCAAGGTTACGTCGAGGGTATCCTGTCGGGTGACACCAGCGGCTTCTTCGAGCTGCCCGGCGGCCCGATCGGCATCGCCGTAGGTGCCACCTATCGCGAGGACAAGATCAACGACGTTCCGGGCGAGATCACCTTGGCAGGCAACGCCTGGCAGGTTACCTCTGCGGGCATTACCGCAGGCAAGAGCGAGACCAAGGAAGCATTCGGCGAAATCAGCCTGCCGATCCTTTCCGATGTCCCGTTCTTCAAGTCGCTCGAACTGACGGCGGCTGGCCGTGTCACCAATGTGCAGGCAATCCGCGCATCGGACGGTGTCACTGACAGCGACAATGGCAACTGGACCTACAAGCTGGGCCTCAATTGGGAAGTCAACGACTGGCTGCGCCTGCGCGGTACCTATGGCACATCGTTCCGCGCCCCGGCGCTGTTCGAGCAGTTCCTGGCCGACCAGACTTCCTCGCTCTCCCAAAGAACGGTTGATCCTTGTATCCAGTGGGGCCTCAACCTGGCGCAGGGCAACATAACCCAGCGTTTTGCCGACAATTGCGCGGCGGACGGCGTGGCGCCCAACCACACGGGTGCCGGTATTTCTCCCACTATCATCACCGGCGGCGGTCTGGGCGTTCTCGAGGCCGAAACTTCGGACGCCTATACGGTGAGCGCGGTGTTCACACCCAAGCTCGCGTTCCTGCCTGACACGGACATCAGCATTGCGGTCGATTACTTCAATATCGAAGTGAACGGCGAAATCGCACAGCTGGGTGCGCGCAATATCCTTGCGGCTTGCTATAACTCGGACTTCTTCCCGACCGATCCGGTGTGCTCGTTGTTCCGCCGCAACGATGATACCGATGAAGACGGCCAGACAGGCGGTGACCCGTCGAACGTGTTCGATGTGCGTGACAGCTTCATCAACGTTCAGAGCCAGAAGAATGATGGCATCGACGTCACCACGCGCATTCGCCACGATTTCGGCAATGACTGGATTTTCACCGCGCAGGCGGCGATGACCTGGCAGTTCTCGGACATCTTCGAACTGTTCGATGGTACGCCCGAAGGATCGAACGGCGAGGCGGGCGAACCCAAGTGGGTCGGCGATTTCCGCTTCAATCTCGACAAGGGACCGTGGAACTTCTTCTACGGGCTTGACGTTGTGGGCGGCACCGACGACCGGCAGGACTGGATCGATCAGAACGCTCCGCCAAATCCGACCCAGCAGGAAATTCAGGACGCCTTGTGCCCGACCTTCGTCACCTTCCCTGGCCCAGTCTGCCTAAAGCTGACACTGCCCGCGAAGTTCTATCACAGTGCCTCGATCTCGCGCGATATCAACGATCAGTTCAAGATCACCGTGGGCATGACCAACATCACCAATGCCCGCCCGCCGAGCGCGTCGCAGGTTGGTGGTGACGGCATTACCCAGTTCGGCACGGGTGCGTTCACCTCGCAGTATGACCTGGTGGGGCGCCGCGCCTTCGTGAACATCAACGTCAAGTACTGATCGCCCTGCCGATCGGCAAAACGGGGGCGGCGGGTGACAAGCCTGCCGCCCTTGCTTTATGTGTCGGTCCCACACCGAGGAAAGCCATGGTCCGTATCAAGCTTCAGCCCGACACGCTCGACGAGGAAAACCGCAAGTTTGCGCATCAGCGGCTACCGCAGCCGCTGTTCCTCAATTCGGTTCCCAAGTCGGGGTCGCACCTGCTGCGCAATATCATCCGCATGTTCGTGCCGGTGGAGGACCAGTACCAGGTGCAGTTTATCCAGTTCGGAAACCTGCTCCAGCATGCAGGCGCGTTCGACGATCACCGCAAGATGCTCAGCTGGGGGCATCTGCTGTTCACCGATGCATCCGCGATAGAGGCCGCGGCCGCGCGCAAGATCGTGCTGGTCCGCGATCCCTATACCTGGGTGCTGGCACGCGCGCGTTTCTTCCTGTCAGACGAATTTGGCGACAACAGCGTTCTGGTCAAGAAGGGCGAATTGACCGTCGACACGCTGCTCAACCTGATGATCTTCGGGATTCACGGAAAGGCCATGGCGCTGCGCGACATGTTCAATTTCAACGCCGTCGCCTGGATGGGCACCGATTGTACCATGCTTAAATACGAGGATCTGGTTGCCGCCGTGCGTAATCTCGACAGCGATGAAGGCGAGGCATATTTCATGCGCGTGTTCGATGCGGCTGGGCTTGCCAGCGTGCCCGATGACTGGCGCGAGCGCGTGCGGATCGGTTCCGACCGCAAGCAAAGCGGCACCGCGCGCGAAAACCTCACCGAAGGCTCGATCCGCATTCCCGACCAGCTTACGGCGCAGCAGAAAGCGCTTGTCGATTATGCCGCCCCCGGTCTGCGCGCGATCCTGGGCTATGGGTGACGCCTAGACCCGGTTCGATTTTGATTGAATCAAAATCTGGGTCTAGTTTCTTGTTTTACCGTGATTTCCGAGCCGCGAAATGTTCCATTTCACTCGAAATCACTCTAGCCAACCACCATCTCCAGCGCGCCGTCGCCTTCGTCGATCTTGACCTTGGCTCCATCGGGCACTTCGCCCGCCAACAGTTTCTCGGCCAGCGGGTCTTGCAGATAGCGCTGCACCGCGCGTTTCAGCGGCCGTGCGCCATAGACCGGATCATAGCCCACGCGGCCTAGCCAGCGCAGCGCCGCATCGGTCAGCTCAAGCGTGATCTTGCGGTCCTTGAGCAGCTTCTGCACGCGCGCCAGCTGGATCTCCACGATCGGGGCCATGTGCTCATGCCCCAGTCGGTGGAACAGGATGATCTCGTCCAGCCGGTTGAGGAATTCGGGCCTGAAATGCCCGCGCACCACATCCATCACCTGCGGTTCCACATCCTCGACCTTCTGATTGTCATCGAGGCTGGCGAGATACTGGCTGCCAAGATTGCTGGTGAGGATGATCAGCGTGTTGGAGAAATCGACCACGCGGCCCTGCCCGTCGGTCAGCCGCCCGTCATCGAGCACCTGGAGCAGCACGTTGAAAACGTCATGATGCGCCTTCTCGACCTCGTCGAACAGCACCACCTGGTATGGCCTGCGCCGCACCGCCTCGGTCAGCACGCCGCCCTCTTCATATCCGACATAGCCCGGAGGCGCGCCGATCAGCCGCGCAACCGCATGCTTTTCCATGAATTCGCTCATGTCGATACGCACCATGGCGCTGTCATCATCGAACAGGAATTCGGCCAGCGCCTTGGTCAGTTCGGTCTTGCCCACGCCCGTCGGCCCCAGGAATAGGAAGCTGCCAAGCGGCCGATTTGGATCCTGCAATCCGGCGCGCGCACGCCGCACCGCCTTGCTGACCGCCTCGATCGCCTGCGCCTGCCCGATCACCCGCCTGCCCAGCAAGGCTTCCATCTGGAGCAGCTTTTCGCGCTCGCCCGCCATCATCCGGTCAACCGGGATACCGGTCCAGCGGCTGACAACCGCGGCAATATCTTCCTCGGTCACTTCCTCGCGCAGCAGCGCGTTCTGGTTGGCCCCGCGCGCATCCTCAAGCTGCTTTTCAAGCTCGGGAATGCGGCCATACGAAAGCTCGCCCGCGCGTTGAAGATTGCCCTCGCGCTGCGCCTGCTCCAGCTCGATCCGTGCCTGGTCGAGGTCCTCCTTGACCCGGCTTTCGGCATGAATCCGGTCACGCTCGTTCTGCCAGCGCGTGGTCAGTTCGGCCGATTGCTGTTCGAGATTGGCGAGCTCCTCGCGCAAGACCTTCAATCTGTCTTTCGAGGCATTGTCGCTCTCCTTGGCCAGCGCCGATTCCTCGATCTTGAGCTGGATGATCCGCCGGTCGAGGCCCTCGATTTCCTCGGGCTTGCTCTCCACCTCCATGCGGATGCGGCTCGCCGCCTCGTCCATCAGGTCGATCGCCTTGTCGGGCAGGAAGCGGTTCTGGATATAACGGTTGGAAAGCTGCGCGGCGGCGACCAGCGCATTGTCGGTGATGTTGACGCCGTGGTGCAGCTCGTACTTTTCCTTGAGCCCGCGCAGGATGCTGATCGTATCCTCGACGCTCGGCTCGGCGATGAACACCGGCTGGAAACGCCGCTGGAGCGCCGGATCCTTCTCGACGTATTTCTGGTATTCATCGAGCGTGGTCGCACCGATGCAATGCAGCTCGCCGCGGCTGAGCGCCGGCTTGAGCAGGTTCGAGGCGTCCATCGATCCCTCGCTCGCCCCCGCGCCGATCAGAGTGTGCATCTCGTCAATGAACAAGATTATCTGCCCGTCGGAGGCCTTTACCTCGTCGAGCACAGACTTGAGCCGTTCCTCGAACTCGCCGCGATATTTCGCGCCCGCGATGAGCGATCCCATGTCGAGGCTCATCAATGATCGGCCCTTGAGGCTGTCGGGCACATCGCCATTGGCAATGCGCAGCGCCAGCCCCTCGGCGATGGCGGTCTTACCGGTGCCCGGTTCACCAATCAGCGCGGGATTGTTCTTGGTCCGGCGGGCGAGAATCTGGATGGTGCGGCGGATTTCCTCGTCGCGCCCGATCACCGGATCGAGCTTGCCCTCGCGCGCGGCCTCGGTCAGATCGCGGGCAAATTTCTTCATCGCTTCATAGGTTTCCTCGGCACTGGCCGAATCCGCCCGGCGCCCGCCGCGCAGCTGCGAGATCGCCGTTTCCAGCGTCTTGGCATCGGCGCCCGCCGCCTTCAAGGCATGGCCTGCGGCGGTGGTGCTCGCCAGCGCCAGCGCCACCAGCACCCGTTCGACGGTGACATAGGCATCGCCGGACTTGGCCGCGATCTGTTCAGCCTGATCGAGCACGCGCACGCAATCATTGTCCAGCCCGGGAGTTTGCTGCGCCCCGCCGCCCGAAACCGCGGGAATCTTGCCCAGATCCGCGTCGATCGCGGCCACCGCCAGTTGCGGATTGCCCCCGGCGCGCTGGATCAGCCCGGCAGCCATACCCTCGCTGTCTTCGAGCAGCGCCTTGAGCAGGTGCGACGGGGTGATCCGTTGATGGTTCATGCGGATCGCAACCGTCTGCGCGCTCTGGATGAAACCCTTCGCCCGGTCGGTAAACTTCTCGAGATTCATGGCTTAAGCCCCCAGGAGGAAAGAGCACCGTAGATAGTGTTACATATTGGCAACACAAGGATCGACCCTGCAAAAACTTCGGGTGTACCAGTAAGATATAGCACCTCGCACCGCCAGCAACAGATGGTTCGACAATTTTCTTCGGTTCGCACCGAGGCGGCTTCACCTGCCCGCCATTCCCCGCTACCCACTGCGGCGGGAGAGAGAAGCATGAGAAAATGGACTGCTCGCGCCGGCTGGGCCGCATTGTCGGCAACGATCGCCATCATCGTCGCGCTGGCCAGCTGGGAGCCGTTCTATGCCGAGCAAGGCAGCGCGCCGGTCGAACGCCAATATCGTGCCGAAATCGTCCGCGATGCCTACGGCGTTCCGCACATCTATGGAGCAACCGACGCCGACACCGCGTTTGGCGTGGCAATCGCCCATGCCGAGGATGATTTCTCCACATTGCAGGATGTCGTCGCCATGTCGCGCGGACGCTACGGCGCGATTGCAGGCGAGGAAGGCGCGGCTGTGGACTATGCCTATCACCTGCTCGACGCGCGCGGCACGGCGGAGCGGCATTATCCTGAATTGCCCGAGGATACCCGCGCGCTGTTCGATGCCTATGCCAGCGGACTCAACCAATATGCGCGTGAGCACCCGGCAGAGGTCAAGCTGGCCAATCTTTTCCCGGTCGGCGGGGTTGACGTTGCCGCAGGCTTTGCGCTGCGCCAGCCGTTCTTCTTCGGGCTGGGCAATGTCATCCAGCCGCTGGTGGAGGGCACGCCGATGCTGCCCGAATTCGGCCCGCCCACACCCGCCACGAATGGCAAGTCCGCGCACGCGTGGCCGCTGCCATGGGGCGAGGACGGCGCGCTCAGCGGATCGAACGCCTTTGCCATCGCGCCCAAGCGGTCGGACGACGGGGTAACGCGGCTGGTCTCGAACAGTCACCAGCCGTGGCGCGGCGGGGTTGCCTGGTACGAACTCACGGTGGAAAGCGGCGAAGGCTGGCATTTCACCGGGGCGAATTTCCCCGGCAGCCCCTTCCCCTTTCTCGGCCATAACGAGGATCTGGGCTGGACCAACACCGTCAACCGGCCCGACATGATCGACGTCTATCGCCTCGAAATGGACGAGAGTGGGACGCGCTACCGGCTCGACGGCAAATGGCGCGATCTGGAAAGCCGCACCGTCACCCTGCCCGTAAGGATCGGCCCCGTGGTGCTGCCCGTGCGCCGCACGGTATATCGCAGCGTCCACGGGCCGGTCATCGTCAATACCGAGGGCGCGTTCGCAATCCGTTATGGCGGGATCGACAATATCGACCAGCTCGATGCCTATTACCGGCTCAACAAGGCGAAAAACCTTGGCGAATGGCAGGCGCAGCTTGCACGCATGGCAATCCCCAGCACCAATTTCGTCTATGCCGACAAGGCGGGCAATATCGCCTATGTCTATAACGCCGCGATCCCCGATCGGCCCAGGGGTTACGACTGGCGCGGCGTGCTGCCCGGCGATGACGGCCGGGCGATCTGGAAGGGCCCGGTCGCCTTTGCGGCGCTGCCCAAGCTGATCAATCCCGCATCGGGCTGGCTGTACAATTCGAACAACGAACCGTTCACCGCGGCGGGTGCGGGCAGCGATATTCCGCGCAGCAGCGTGGCGCCCGAAATGGGCGTCGAGCTCAAGCAGACCAACCGTTCACGCCGTGCGTGGAAGCTGCTGAGCGCGGCCCCGGTGATCGGCCGCGCCGCGCTCGAGGCGATCAAGTATGACACCGCCTACGAACGCGCGGGGTATGTTGCCGATCTGTGGGACGCACTCGAAAGGCTCGACCTGCCTGCGGGGAGCGATCTGGCCAAGGCGCGCGCGTTGCTCGTGGATTGGGACTTCACCGCCGACGGCAAGGGCCGCAGCGATGCCCTCGCCCTGCTGATGATCAAGGATTTCATGTCCGCCGAATATCAGAACAAGCCGCTGCCCGATGTGCGCGAGAAGCTCGAATGGGCGGTGGAGCACCTCAAGCAGCATTTCGGGCGGATCGATCCACCAATGGCCGATCTGCTGCGCCTGCGGCAGGGCCAGGGTGCATCGCGGGTCGATCTGCCGCTCGACGGCGGATCGGACACGCTACGCGCCTCGACCACATGGGATGTCGAGGAGGATGGCCGCCTCTCGGTCAAGCATGGCGATAGCTACATCCTGTTCGTCGAGTGGGAGCCGGGCAAGCCGGTGCGCTCCCAATCGATCCAGCCCTTCGGCGCGGCGACCACCAGGCCCCAAAACCCGCATCACACCGATCAGGCGCGGCTGTTCGCCACCAAAAAGCTCAAGCCGGTGCATTTCTGGCGCGAGGACGTGCTCGCCAATGCCCGGCGGCGATATGTGGTTGAGTCCAACTGACAAGAGTGTAAATGTGCGCAGGAACCCCTGCCCTGAGAGGAGAATGCAATGTCTGTCGCCGGTACTTATGAATGCGTGACCAGGACCCCGATGGGTGACCAGAAGAGCACCGTGACCATCATCGATAATGGCGATGGCACCTTTTCCGGCACAAATGCCGGGGCGATGGGCAGCATGAACCTCGACAACGGCAGGATTGACGGCAATTCGCTGAGCTGGACGATGAACATGGTCGTACCGATGCCGATGAAACTTGAAGGCAGTGCCACGATCGACGGCGACACGCTGACGGGCAGCGTCAATGCCGGCGCATTCGGCAACATGGCGATGAGCGGCACGCGCGTCTGACCGCTTCCGATCGTTGAAAGATAAGGGGCCGTCGGAACGATCCGGCGGCCCTTTTCACGACCGAGCAGAAATTTCCGGATCATCGCGGATTGGTGCCTATGGCCGGGATTGGGCGGAATGCGGCCGTTCATTTCTTCGACAGCGGCTTCCATTTCGCACTTGCAAAATAACACAAGCCAAAGCTCAGCTTTGACGCTAAAGGGCTTGGCACGGGGGCATTCGGCACTGGCTGTAGCCCGCTTGAGTTGAGTGCAGAGTACGCGCCATGCTCATACCCTTTTCCCTTCGCGCGATCCTTTGCGCAGTTACCCAAGCGAACACGCATGTCTTTTGAAACCCTTCCACCTTTATTGGGCGAGGCTCTGGCCGAACGTGGCTATGCCGCCCCTACACCCGTCCAAGCCGCAGCGATCGCCCCCGATGCCGTTGGGCGGGACTTGATTGTTTCAGCGCAGACCGGGTCGGGCAAGACCGTCGCATTCGGTATTGCCCTGGCGGAGGAACTGCTTGGTAATATCCGCGGTACGCCGCTGACTGAAAAGCCGCTCGCGCTCGTCATCGCGCCCACCCGCGAACTCGCACTGCAAGTCAGCCGCGAGCTCGGCTGGCTCTACGCAAAGGCGGGCCTGCGCGTCGCAACCTGCGTCGGCGGAATGGACGCAAGCAAGGAACGCCGCTCGCTGCATTCCGGTCCGGCGATCGTCGTTGGAACGCCTGGCCGGTTACGCGACCATCTTGAGCGCGGCTCGCTGGACCTTTCCGGCCTGGTCGGCGTGGTTCTCGATGAAGCCGACGAAATGCTCGATATGGGCTTCCGCGAAGATCTTGAGGAAATCCTCGATGCGACGCCCGACACGCGCCGCACGCTGTTGTTTTCCGCTACCATGCCGCGCGCGATCGTGCGGCTGGCCGAGAGATACCAGTCAAATGCGCTGCGGCTGTCGCTGGCGGGAAACGATCGCGGGCACGGCGATATCAGCTACCAGGCGATCACTGTCGGCCCATCTGAAATCGAGAACGCCGTGGTCAATCTGCTGCGCTTTCACGAGGCGGAATCCGCCATCTGTTTCTGCGCCACGCGCGAAAGCGTCCGGCGGCTCCACACGACTTTGCAGAACCGGGGCTTCGGCGTGGTCGCTCTTTCGGGCGAACATTCACAATCTGAGCGCAACCAGGCACTGCAAGCCATGCGCGACCGGCGCGCGCGCGTGTGCGTGGCCACCGATGTCGCCGCGCGCGGCCTCGATTTGCCGACGCTAAGCCTCGTCATCCATGTCGACACCCCGCGTGATGCCGAAACGCTTCAGCACCGGTCTGGCCGTACCGGACGCGCCGGCAAAAAGGGCACTGCCGCGATCATCGTGCCCTACAATCGCCGCAAGCGCGTCGAAAGCATGCTGCGCGGGGCCAATATCGAGGCGCAGTGGCTCGGCGCGCCGACACCCGAAGCGATCCGCAAGAAGGATCATGCGCGGCTGATGGAAAAGCTTACCGCTCCGGCTGAATACGAAGATGACGACCGCGCAATCGCGGCCGAGTTGATGGAACGCCTCCCGGCCGAAGATATTGCCGCAGCACTGGTGCAGGCGCACCGCCTGAAGATGCCGCAGCCCGAAGAGCTGCTCGCCAATACGCCTGAAGCGCGTGAAAAGGCCGAAGCCGAGCGTCACAGGCCAGGATTCGAGGATGTGGTATGGTTCAAGATGGGCGTTGGCCGCCGCCAGAATGCCGAGCCGCGTTGGCTCTTGCCGCTTGTCTGCCGCCGCGGGCACATCACGCGTAACGAAATCGGCGCCATTCGCGTGGGGCCCAACGAGAGCTGGTTCCAGATCCCCCGCGCAATCGCGCACAGGTTCGCCGAGACCTTGCAGCGCACCCAATCCAGCGAAGACGAGCAGGATGCGATCCTGATCGAAGAAGCAGCCGAAGGTCCCCGGATCGAAGCGCGCAGCAACCGCAAGCACGGGGCACCCAAAGTTCACGCCAAACCGTTCCGCAAGGAGCATGACGGCAAACCGCGTTCCGCGCCCAGGCGTGACACGAGGCCTGGTGACCATCCGGGAGGTGGCAAGGCTTTTTCAGGCAAGCCCAAATCGGGCAAACCCAGGCCAGACTACAAGGGCAAGGGCCCGGGCAAAGGAAAGAATAAACCGACCGGGGCAGAACGGCGGTAGAGCTTCAGTTTCCGGCTGACGCCTGGCGAGGTGAGCTTGAAGCGCGCGATCCGCTTTGTGGGCCGCGCATGTCCGTAATGGGGTCGTGTACGGACAGGCAGCGACAATGCCGGCGCATTCAGCGCAATGGCGATGAGCGGCACGCGCATGGGGTGAACCCGGCTCTGGTCAAGCAAAAACCTGAGACGCCGGAAGCTTCCTTCCGGCGCCTCTTCTTTTTTACATTTACAATCGGAACGATGATTGGCACTCTTCGTTTAGTATATTCAAAGGGAGCTTGGCCGTGCACAGAATAGTTCTTCTTAGCCTTTCCATCTCGCTGGCGGCATGCGCCTCAACACCGACCCCCAATTACATACCTATTTCAAAGGCCATCAGCTTTCCGGCGCTCAACGTCGAAACTACGGCTTCGCTTGGCGAAGACATGGTCAGTCAGGGCGTTTATACTGAAGCCGATGGGATAGAGATATTCGGAGAGAACAACATCAAAGGCTACAGATTGAGTCCTGGTTTCTATCCTCAGATCGCCCAAGACAAGGACAATACATATCACTCATATGAAAACAGGCCAACCCGTGACGGGTCCGGTTACATCATTTCAGCGCATGATTTTCTAAGCCTTCCTCTCGCGATCCCGCAATCAATTCGTGCTTCAAAGTCTAAGCAGGAG
>LOEX01000097.1 GCA_001516125.1 Sphingomonadales bacterium BRH_c42 | reverse complement strand
ACCTCGCCGTTCTGCGCGGACGCGCCGATCCGGGCGTCACCGTGAGCGACGAGGAAGTGCGCGCGGCGCAGCGTTTTGCCTTTGCGCGGCTGCACCTGGTGGTCGAACCGGGCGGCGCGGCCGCACTGGCTGCGGCATTGGCGGGAAAGGTGGCGATCGACGAGCACACAGTCATCATGCTGACGGGCGGCAATGTCGATCCAGGGCAATATGCCCAGACCATCGCGGCACAAGCATAGGTTGCATTTGACAATCGATATACCCTCGCGCAGTCTGCCCGGCACAGGGAGGAACCAATATGCAAGCTCAAATGCTCGCGCCCGCCGCGGTGCTGATTGCCTGGTCGATAATCATGCTGACGTGGCTGGCTGCAACCCGGCTTCCCGCCATGGCCAAATTGGGAATGAAGGCTGACAACGTTCCTCCGGGCGGAAGAGGCCAGAACCTCGACGGGGTCCTGCCCGACAGCGTGCAGTGGAAATCGCACAATTACACGCATCTGGTGGAGCAGCCCACGCTGTTCTATGCGGCAGTGGTGATCATCGCGCTGATGGGAGCGGCGGCAGGCGACGTGCTGGCGGCGTGGATCTATGTCGGCCTGCGCGTGATTCATTCGCTGTGGCAGGCGACTGTCAACCGCATTCCGGTGCGCTTTTCGCTGTTCCTGCTTTCAACCACTGCGCTGGTCTATCTTGCCTATCGCGCGGTCATTCTCACACTTCTTGCAAACCCGGGAGCCTTGTCATGATCGGAATGGACATTCTTCAACCCGTTGTCGCACTGGCGGCGTGGACCATGGTCATGTGGGCCTGGATGTATGCCACGCGCATTCCCGCGATGGCCAAGTCGGACAAGATCGATACTTCGAACATGGTAGGCGGCAAGGGCACCGATCTGGATGCGATATTGTCCCCCAGCGTTCAATGGAAAGCGCACAACTACAATCACCTGCATGAGCAGCCGACGGTGTTCTATGCAGTGGCGATCGTGCTGGCGATCATCGGTCAGGGCGACGGAATGAACGCCACGCTTGCCTGGATCTATGTCGCCCTGCGGGTGATCCACTCGCTGGTGCAGGTCACCGTCAACAAGGTGCTGGTGCGCTTTTCGATCTTCTTCCTGTCAGGCCTGGTGCTGATCGCGCTGGTCCTCCACGCGGCGATCCCGTTGTTCGATATACATATCTGAGGTGGCGGGGCCCCAGTGCGGGGCCCTTCCTACTCCGCCGCTTGGGCTGACGGCTCTTTCTCATAATTGGAAGAAGCGATGAAGCGTTCGGCATCGAGCGCGGCCATGCAGCCCATGCCAGCCGCCGTCACCGCCTGACGATAGGTGTGATCGGATACGTCACCTGCCGCAAACACGCCGGGAATCGCGGTCTTGGGCGAACCCGGTTCGGTCAACATATAGCCGTTATCGTCGAGCGGTAGCTTGCCCTTGAACAGCTCGGTCGCGGGCGCGTGGCCGATCGCGACAAAGGCGCCGTCAGCCGTCAGCGTCGATAGTTCGCCCGTCTGCGTATCCTTGAGCGCGATATGGCCGAGCGTGCCGTCCGTGCCCGCCTCGAAGCTTTCGACCGCCTTGTTCCACAGGACCGAAATCCTGGGGTTCTTGAACAGCCGTTCCTGCAGGATCTTTTCGGAACGCAGTTCATCGCGGCGGTGGATCAGCGTCACATCGTCCGAATGATTGGTCAGGTAGAGCGCCTCCTCAACCGCGGTATTGCCGCCGCCGATCACCGCCACTTTCTTGCCGCGATAGAAGAACCCGTCGCAGGTGGCGCATGCCGAAACGCCCTTGCCGCTCAGTTCCTGCTCGCCCGGGACGCCCAGCCATTTGGCCTGCGCCCCGGTGGCGATCACCAGCGTATCGCCGATGTATTCATCGCCGCTGTCGCCAATCGCGCGGAACGGCGCGCCGCCAGCCAGATCGACCTCGACAATCGTGTCCCATATTGTCCGCGTGCCGACATGTTCCGCCTGCGCCTGCATCTGCTCCATCAGCCAGGGGCCCTGGATGACATCGGCAAAACCCGGATAATTCTCGACATCGGTGGTGATGGTCAGCTGCCCACCGGGTTGCAGGCCCTGCACCATGATCGGTTCGAGCATGGCGCGCGCGCCATAGATCGCAGCGGTATAGCCAGCCGGACCCGACCCGATGATGAGCATTTTCGTGCGATGGATTGCCATTGAAACCGACCTTTGACCTTTATGGACAAGCTTGCGGTCTCATATGGGAAACCGGGAAGCGCTTGTCACGCCACCAATTTGGCGCGTAGCCGCTCGCGCCGCGCATCATCCACACCAATCACGTCGGCAAGATAGCGATCGAGCGTGCCATGAGCCGCCTCAACCGTAGTTATGAAGGTTTCGACGTACTCGGGACGAACCCCCAGCAGATTGCGCACCGCCTCGTCTTCAAGCGTGCCATAGATCGCCTCGATCCGGGGCAAGGTCTGCGCCTTGAGCACCTCGATAGAGGGTGCACGGTTGGTCAGCAGGAATTCCTCGACCAGATCGTCGCGGTGCACGCCCAGCACATGCAGCAGCAGCGTGGCCGCGATCCCGGTGCGATCCTTGCCCGCAAAACAATGAATGAGGCTGCCTCCGTCACGCTCGTCAATCGCCGCAAGGAAACGCGCGAACATTGCGATCATCGCCGGATTTTCGGGCATGCGGCGGAATACCGTGACCATCCGCTGGCGCGCGCGCTCTGCGCTCATCCCGGCCTCGCCCGCGGCCTCGTGCGGGGGCGAACTCGTGGTTTCTCCCTCGTAAGCGATCACCTCGCCGGAAAACGCTTCGTGGCGACGGCAGGGGAAGCTGGCCCGTTCGCTGGCACCGCGCAGGTCGATGATCGTGCGGATATCGAGCGCCTCGATTGCCGCCAGATCGTTTCCGCTGGCATCGAAGTGCTGGCCGGAACGGAACAGCAGCCCGGTTTTCACGCGTCCGCCGCCCGCTGCGGGGTATCCGCCGTAATCGCGGAAGTTGTGGATGCCATCGGTCTTGAGAAAAGGGTCGCGAATCATGTCTGGCGGCGATGGCAGCCGCCGCAGTGCCCGGCAACCCAAATGACTGTCCTTGCGACTGGCCGCATCAATAACTGCGCGGCAGGCCAAGCACATGCTCGGCGAGGTAGCTGAGGATCAGGTTGGTGCTGATCGGGGCCACGGTATAGAGCCGCGCCTCGCGGAACTTGCGCTCGACATCGTATTCCTCGGCAAAGCCGAAGCCGCCATGGGTCTGCACGCACATGTCGGCCGCGGCCCAGCTTGCTTCGGACGCAAGCAGCTTTGCCATGTTCGCCTCGGCCCCGGGATTGCCGCCTTCGTCATAGACCTGCGCGGCGTGGTGCACCATCAGTTCGGCGGCGCGCATCTGCGCATAGCAGCGCGCGATCGGGAACTGCACGCCCTGGTTCTGGCCAATCGGCCGGGCGAACACGGTGCGTTCCTTGGCGTAGTCGGTCGCCTTGCCAATGAACCACTTGGCGTCCCCGATGCATTCGGCTGCGATCAGGATGCGTTCGGCGTTCATGCCTGACAGGATATAGCGAAAGCCCTTGCCTTCCTCGCCGATCAGGCTCGATGCCGGGATGCGCATATCGTCGAAGAAGACCTCGCAGGTCGAATGGTTCATCATCGTGCGGATCGGCTTGATGGTGAGCCCGCTGCCGGTGAATTCGCGCATATCGACGAGGAAGATCGAAAGCCCCTCGGTCTTGCTCGCCGTCTCCTCGCGCGGGGTGGTGCGCGCCAGCAGCAACATCAGGTCCGAATGCTCGGCGCGGCTGGTCCAGATCTTCTGGCCATTGACGATGTAGGCATCGCCGTCCCGCACCGCCACGGTGCGCAGCGAAAGCGTATCGGTGCCGCTGGCCGGTTCCGAAACGCCAAAGGCCTGAAGCCGCAGCTCGCCGCTGGCGATACCGGGCAGATAGGCGCGCTTTTGCTCCTCGCTGCCGTATCTGAGCAGCGTGTTCATGATATACATCTGCGCGTGTGCGCTGGCGCCGTTGCAGCCCGATGCCTGGATTTCCTCCATGATGGCCGCTGCGGCATCGAGCTTGAGGCCCGATCCGCCGTAGATTTCAGGGATCAACGCGGCGAGAAACCCGGCGCGGGTCAGAGCATCGACAAATTCGGAAGGATAGGTCCGGTCGCGGTCCCTGATGCGCCAGTATTCGCCGGGAAAATCGGCACACAGCGCCCGCACCGCGCGGCGGATTTCAAGGATGTCACCGGATTCGCCCATGCCTGTGCCCTTTGTCGCCCAGGGCAGCCAAGGTAAAGCCTGAACGCAGAAGCGTGCTCTATTGCACCAGCGGCCCGTCGGCAACCGGCAGGCTGACCCCTTCGATCTCTGTCCGGCTGGCCAAAATCGCCAGATATTGCGCCACGGCCTTGCGGTAGCTCGCCTCTTCCAGATAGGCGCGGATCGAGGCTTCCACCGCCTCGAACGGCAACTGCTGTCCCTCGATCCGGCGACCGGCGCGCACGACATGGACGCCGTACTGCGAGCGGACCGGCTCGCGGCACAATTCACCCTCGGCCAGCGCGAACAGCGCCGCTTCGAACTCGGCAACAGTCTGCCCGCGCCCAATCTGGCCGAGATTGCCGCCCTGCTCTTTCGAAGGGCAGGCAGAATGCTCGCGTGCCAGATCGGCAAAGCAGGCGGGTTCGGCCTCAATGCGGCGGATCAGCATCCGGGCGTCGCCCGTGGCCAGTCCATAAGCGAAGGCATCATCCGGGCTGGCGGAAAGCAGGATGTGTTCCGCCTCGACCAGCGTTTCGCTGGCGAAGCGATCGCGGTGGCGATCATAAAAACGCCGCGCCTCTTCGGTGGTTGCACTCGGCACCTCAACTGCCTCGGCGAGCAATGCATCGATCCGGGCATCGTCCTCGGTCAATTTGTGCCCTTCGGCGTCGGTCGTCTCGCTGGCGGCAATCCCGCACCGGTCGGCCTCGGCCAGCAGCAGCTGCCGGATAACCAGCGCCTCTGCCGCCTCGCGCCAGGCGGTTGCGGCATCGGATGCAGGATGGTTCTGCGCCTCTGCGGCGATCGCGGCGGGCGGTATCTCGACTCCGCCGACCCGCACCGCCGCGTGATCGAGCACCTCAGCCACGGCCCAGGCTCCGGCGCGAGCGCACGATCTGATATCCCGGCCTCCAGATATAGCGGACCGGGGCGCTCAGCATGTGAACGAGGCGGGTGAAGGGGAACAGCAGCAGGATCGTCAGCCCCAGGAACAGGTGCAGTTTGAAGATCGGGTGCGCGTCTGCGACGTAACGTGCCGCGCCGCTGCGGAAGGTGAAGATGCCCTGCGCCCAGTTCATGAACTTGACCATCTCGCCGCCATCGAGGTGCTGCGCCGAAAGCGGGATCGTGGACAGCCCCAATGCCAGCTGCACCCACAACAGCAGGATCACCATGTTGTCGCTGAAGCTGGAATTGGCCCGCACACGCGGATCGAAGAACCGGCGGTGGATCAATAGCGTAGCGCCGACGATCGCCATGACCCCGGCGATGCCGCCCGCGACGATTGCCAGCAGCTGCTTTGCCCCGTGGCTGATGCCCAGTGCATCGAACAGCGCGATCGGGGTCAGCAGGCCGACGAGGTGGCCGAGGAATATGAACAGCACCCCGACGTGGAACAGCACCGATCCCCACATCAACTGCTTGCGCCGCAGGAGCTGGCTCGAACCCGAACGCCAGCTGTAAGGCTCGCGGTCGAACCGGATCACCGAGCCGATGGCGAGCACCGCCAGCGCAATATAGGGATAGATGCCGAATACCAGATTGTTGACGTAGCTTTCCATGGCTCAGTTCCTCGCCGGAGCTTTGGTGGTCAAGGGTTCGCGCATGCGATCGAGAATTGCGCCCACCTTTGGACAGGCGGCGCCGGGATCGGGCGCGGCCTCTGCGGTGAAGCGCACTTCCTCCTCTTCCCACTGTGCGTCGAGCGCTTCGAGGTCCTGCGGGTCTTCTGGCGGCGGCATGGCCTTTGCGGCCTCCTCGTCCATTTCGACGCCGGCAATCTCGCACAGCAACGCGAGGAGCGGAGCGTAGTCCGAACCTTTCTCCGTCAGCCGCGCAGTGAGCGCGATCAGCACCACGCCGGGTTCCGCCAGTGCATCGCGCGCCGCCGCTTCTGGCAGGGTCGAGCAATAATCGAGGAACAGCGGCAGGTAGTCGGGCAGCTCGTTGCCTTCGGGCTCCAGCCCGGCGTCGAGATAGCGCTGGCGCAGATCGACCATCGCCTGGCCCCGGTCGCGGCTCTCGCCGTGGACGTGCTCGAACAGGTGCAGGCTGTGCGCCCGCCCCCGGTCGAACAATTCGACATAGGCTTCCTGCGCTTCGTAAATGTCGCTGGTTGCCAGCCTGGACACCAGCGGGCCGAGCGCCTCCACCGTTGCGCCCGGCAGCGCGGGGTCGGCAGTCAGCCGTTCGCGAATTTCGCCTGTGACCGCCTGCAGATCGTGGGTGGGATATTGCAGCAGGAGCGAAAGGAGATGGAGCGACTGCATCAGAACACCTCCCCTGCAATTTGGGACGTCGGAGTTTGCAGCTTCTTGCGCGCCGGTGCACCGAACAGATTGGTTTCGCTCGATCCGCTGGAGCAGCCATTGCCGAAAGAAAATCCGCAGCTACCCTTTTCCTCGAACATGTCCTCGGCATCCTCGCGGTGGCCGGTGGGGATGACGAAACGATCTTCGTAATCGGCCAGCGCCATCACCTTGTACATGTCCTCGATTTGCGCGCCGGTCAGGCCGACCGCTTCGGCAATCGCCTCGTTGTGAACGCCATCGATCGATTTGGCGCGCATGTAGCCGCGCATCGCCAGCATCCGCTCCAGGCACAGGGCAATCGGCTCCTCGTCGCCTGCGGTGAGCAGATTGGCGAGGTATTTGAGCGGGATACGCAAACTGCGGACATCGGGCATGTTGTTGTTGACCGAAATCTGCCCGGCGCTCGCTGCTGCGCTGATGGGTGACAGCGGCGGCACATACCACACCATCGGCAGCGTGCGGTAATCGGGGTGGAGCGGGAAGGCGACCTTCCATTCCATCGCCATCTTCCACACCGGCGAGCGGCGAGCGGCCTCGAGCCACGCCTCGGGCACGCCGTCGCTTCGCGCCTGCGCAATCACCTCGGGATCATTGGGGTCGAGGAAGATATCGAGCTGCGCCTGATAGAGATCTTCGACATTCTCCGCTGATGCGGCTTCCTCGATGCGGTCGGCATCATAGAGCATCACCCCGAGATAGCGGATCCGCCCGACGCAGGTTTCCGAACAGACCGTCGGCTGGCCCGCCTCGATGCGCGGATAGCAGAAGATGCACTTTTCCGATTTGCCGGTTTTCCAGTTGTAATAGATCTTCTTGTACGGGCAGCCCGATACGCACATGCGCCATCCCCGGCACGCCTCCTGATCGATCAGGACGATACCGTCCTCCTCGCGCTTGTAGATCGCGCCCGAGGGGCAGGCCGCGACGCAGGTGGGGTTGAGGCAGTGCTCGCACAGCCGCGGCAGATACATCATGAAGGTGTTTTCGAACTGGCCGTAGATCTCCTTCTGCACGCCTTCGAAGTTGTAATCTTCCGACCGTTTGCCGAATTCGCCGCCCAGCAACTCTTCCCAGTTGGGGCCCCACACGATCTTCTCCATCCGCTCGCCCGATATCAGGCTGCGTGGGCGCGCGGTGGGGAAGGCCTTGCTTTCGCCCGCCTTTTGCAAATGGGCGTAATCGAAGGTGAAGGGCTCATAGTAATCGTCGATCTCGGGCAGATCGGGATTGGCGAAAATTTTCGCCAGCAGCCGCCACTTGCCGCCCATCTTCGGCCGGATCGATCCACCGGGCGTACGCACCCAGCCGCCGTTCCAGCGTTTCTGGTTCTCCCAATCCTTGGGATAGCCGATCCCTGGCTTGGTCTCGACATTGTTGAACCAGGCGTATTCCATGCCCTCGCGGCTGGTCCACACGTTCTTGCAGGTGACCGAGCAGGTGTGACAGCCGATGCACTTGTCGAGGTTCAATACCTTGCCGATCTGCGCGCGGACCTTCATGCTGCATTCTCCCCTTCGGCAAGCGCTTCTTCGAGCCAGTCGACCTTGCTGAGCTTGCGCACGATCACATATTCGTCGCGGTTCGATCCGACCGTGCCGTAATAGTTGAAGCCATAACTCTGCTGGACATAGCCGCCGATCATGTGCGTCGGTTTCAGCACAGCGCGGGTCACACTGTTATGGATGCCGCCGCGCTGCCCCGTCAGCGGCGATCCGGGAACGTTCGTGATCTTCTCCTGCGCGTGGTACATGAACAGCGTGCCTTCCTTCATCCGCTGCGACACCACCACGCGGGCAACCAGCGCGCCGTTGCTGTTGAAGGTTTCGACCCAGTCATTGTCCACCAGCCCAGCCTTGGCCGCGTCCACCTCGCTCATCCACACGATCGGCCCGCCGCGCGACAGCGTGAGCATCAGCAGGTTGTCGGTATAGGTCGAGTGGATGCCCCATTTCTGGTGCGGGGTGATGAAGTTCAGGATCACATGCGGCGCGTCCTTGGCCTGATCGAGCATCGGCTTGACCGCCTTGGTGTCGATCGGCGGGCGATAGACGCAAAAACCTTCGCCGAAGGCGCGCATCCACTTGTGGTCCTGGTAGAGCTGCTGGCGTCCAGTCAGGGTCCGCCACGGGATCAGCTCGTGCACATTGGTATAGCCCGCGTTGTAGCAGACATGCTCGCTCTCGAGGCCCGACCAGGTCGGTGAAGAGATGATCTTCCTCGGCTGCGCCTGAATGTCGCGGAAGCGGATTTTCTCCTCTTCCTTGGGCAGCGCGAGGTGCGTGTGGTCGATGCCGGTCTTCTTCGAGAGGTCGGCCCACGCCTTGACCGCGACTTCGCCGTTGGTTTCGGGCGCGAGCATCAGGATCACCTCGGCGGCGTCGATTGCAGTCTCGATCTGCGGCAGGCCCCTGGTCGGGCCGTCTTCCAACACCGCGCCGTTGAGCTTGCGCAGATTCTCGACCTCATGATCGGTGTTCCACCCGATCCCCTTGCCGCCATTGCCGAGCTTTTCCATCAGCGGGCCGAGCGCGGTGAAACGCTTGTAAAGGTTCGGATAATCCCGTTCGACCAGCGCGACATTGGCCATGGTCTGGCCGGGGACCGGTTCACCCTGCCCCTGTCCCCAATCGGCCACGTCGAAAGCCTGCGCGATCTCGCCCGGCGTGTCGTGCTGGATCGGGGTCAGCACCACATCGTGCTCGATGCCGAGCACTTCGGGCGCGACTTCGGAGAACGCCTTGGCGATGCCCTTGTAAATGTCCCAGTCGCTGCGCGATTCCCACACCGGATCGACCGCCGCCGACAGCGGGTGGATGAAGGGGTGCATGTCCGATGTGTTGAGATCGTCCTTCTCGTACCAGCTCGCAGTAGGCAGGACGATGTCCGAATAGACGCAGGTGGTCGACATGCGGAAATCGAGCGTCACCAGCAGGTCGAGCTTACCCTTTGGCGCATCATCGTGCCACTTCACGTCCCTGGGCTTTTGCTTGCCCATCTCGCCCAGATCCTTGCCCTGCACACCGTGCGCGGTGCCGAGCAGGTGCTTGAGGAAATATTCATGGCCCTTGCCCGATGAACCGAGCAGGTTCGAGCGCCACACGAACATGTTGCGCGGCCAGTTGGCCGGATCGTCGGGATCAAAGCACGACATTTCCAGCTCGCCCGATTTGAGCGCACCGGCGACATAGTCCTTCGCCTCTTTGCCCGAAGCCTTGATCGCACGCCCGACCTCGATCGGGTTGGTCTTGAGCTGCGGCGCGCTAGGCAGCCAGCCCATCCGCTCTGCCCGTACGTTGTAATCGATCAGGCTGGCGTCCCAGTCGCCATCGGGCGCGGTGGGGGAAAGTATCTCATCCACCCCCAGCGTCTCATAACGCCACTGGTCGGTGTGGGCGTAGAAGAAGCTGGTCGAATTCATCTGGCGCGGCGGACGGTTCCAGTCGAGCGCGAAGGCGAGCGCGGTCCACCCGGTCTGCGGGCGCAGCTTTTCCTGGCCGACATAATGCGCCCAGCCCCCGCCCGACTGGCCCACGCAGCCGCACATCACCAGCAGGTTGATGATGCCGCGGTAATTCATGTCCATGTGGTACCAGTGGTTGAGCCCGGCCCCCAGGATCACCATCGATTTGCCGTTGGTCGCCTCGGCATTGGCGGCGAATTCGCGCGCCACGGTGATGATCTGTTCGGCTGGGACGCCGGTGATCTTTTCCGCCCAGGCGGGGGTATAAGGCACCATGTCGGCGTAATCGCGCGCGACATGCTCGCCGCCCAGCCCGCGGTCGAGGCCATAGTTGGCGCAGAACAGGTCGAACACGGTGGCGACGAAGCCCTTGCCGTCGGCCATTTCCACCTCTCGCACCGGAACGCGCCGGCCCAGCACACCCGGATGGTCGGTGCCTTCGAAATGATCGTGCTCGCGATTGCCGAAATAGGGGAAGGCGACTTCCATCACCTCGTCATGATCGGCGTCGAGGATATTGGTCAGGCGCAGCCGCGTGTCGCGGCCCTGCCCGTCCTTCTCCTCGAGGTTCCACTTGCCCTGCTCGCCCCAGCGAAAACCCGCCGTGCCCGAAGGCGCGACCAGTTCGTCGCTCTTTTCATCGATCGCGACCGTCTTCCATTCGGGATTGTTGGTTTCACCCAGCGCGCCCGGAACATCGCTCGCGCGCAGCAGCCGCTCGGGCACCAGCATGCCGTCTTTCGCGGCCAGCCGCACCAGCATCGGAAAATCCGAATATTTGCGGCAATAATCCTCGAAATACTCCGCCTGCCGGTCGAGATGGAATTCGCGCAGGATGACATGCCCCATCGCCATGGCGAGCGCGGCGTCGGTGCCCTGCTTGGGATTGAGCCACAGATCGGCGAACTTGGTCGCTTCGGCATAATCGGGGCTGACCACCGCCACCTTGGTCCCGCGATAGCGCGCCTCGGTCATGAAATGGGCGTCGGGCGTGCGCGTCTGCGGCACATTCGATCCCCACATCATCAGGAAACCGGCATTGTACCAGTCGGCGCTTTCGGGAACGTCGGTCTGTTCGCCCCAGGTCATCGGGCTGGCGGGCGGCAGGTCGCAGTACCAGTCGTAGAAGCTCATGCAGGTCCCACCGAGCAGCGACAGGTAACGCGATCCCGCCGCATAGCTGACCATCGACATCGCCGGGATGGGGCTGAAACCGATTACCCGGTCCGGTCCATAGGTTTTGGCCGTATAGGCATTGGCGGCGGCGATGATCTCGTTCACCTCGTCCCAGGTCGAACGCACGAAACCGCCGTGCCCGCGAATAGCGGTATAGCTCTTGCGCTTGGCCGGATCCTCAACGATCGAGGCCCATGCCGCCACCGGGGTGCGAACGCTGCGCGCTTCCCGCCACAGCTTGAGCAGGCGCGAGCGCACCATCGGATATTTGAGCCGCTGCGCCGAATAGATGTACCAGCTATAGCTCGCCCCGCGCGGACAGCCGCGCGGCTCGTGATTGGGCAGATCGGGCCGGGTGCGCGGATAGTCGGTCTGCTGCGTTTCCCAGGTGATGATCCCGCCCTTGACGTAGATCTTCCAGCTGCACGATCCGGTGCAGTTCACCCCGTGGGTGGAGCGCACGATCTTGTCATGCTGCCAGCGCTTGCGATAGCCGTCCTCCCAGTCGCGGTTCTGGTTGGTCGTCACCCCGTGACCGGCGGCAAAAGCCTCCTTCTTCCTGGTAAAGAAGGTCAGGCGGTCGAGAAGCTGGCTCATGCAGCGGCTCCTTTCATGGTCGCGGGAATTGCAGAGGGAACGGGCGCGCGGGCGCGTTCAATATCGTGCAGCAGGCCTCCGCGGCGGGTATAGGCCCACCATGTCAGTGCCGCGCAGCTGGCGTAGAACAGCAGGAAGCCCCAAAGCGCGGGTAGCGGCGATCCGGTGGCGGCAATCGCGCTGCCGAAGCTCTTGGGGATGAAGAAGGCGCCATAGGCCGCAATGGCAGAGGTGAAGCCGACGATCGCCGCCGATTCCTTTTCCGACTGCCGCCGCTGCGCTTCCACGCCAAGTTCGGGCATCAACCGGGGCACTTCCTGCCGCATGATCGCGGGGATCATCTGGAAGGTCGAGGCATTGCCCACCCCGGTCATGAAGAACATGAAGATGAACATCCCCAGGAAGCCCCACCAATTGCCGGCTTCGAGGAACCAGATCACGCCCAGCACGCCCAGCATCATGCTCACGAACACCCAGAAAGTGACGCGCCCGCCGCCCCAGCGATCAGACACCCAGCCGGTCGCCGCCCGGCTCAGCGCGCCCACCAGCGGGCCGAGGAAGACGAACTTGAGCACGTCGACATCGGGGAACTGGTGCTTTGCCAGCAGAGGCAGCCCTGCCGAAAAGCCGATGAAGCTGCCGAAGGTGCCGGTGTAGAGCCAGCACATCAGCCAGTTGTGCCTGCGCTGGAAGATCACCGCCTGTTCGGCAAAGCTGGCCTTGGCATCGGCGATGTCGTGCATCCCGAACCAGGCGAGCAGCGTCGAGATCATTATGAACGGCACCCAGATGAAGCCCGCGTTCTGCAGCCACAGCTGGCCGCCGTCCGCCGCCTGCTGCGGTTCGCCGCCCATCGCCCCGAACACGCCCGCCACGATCACCAGCGGCACTGCAAACTGCATCACCGAGACGCCGAGATTGCCGAGCCCGGCATTGAGCGCCAGCGCGTTGCCCTTCTGCGCCCTGGGGAAGAAGAAGCTGATGTTCGACATGGATGAGGCGAAATTGCCCCCGCCAAACCCGCACAGCAGCGCCAGCACCAGGAAGATGACATAGGGCGTATCGGGGTTCTGCACCGCATAGCCGATCCCGAAGGCGGGGATCAGCAGCGATGCGGTCGAAAGCGTGGTCCACAGCCGCCCGCCGAAGATCGGCACCATGAAGCTGTAGAAGATCCGCAGCGTCGCGCCCGAAAGCCCTGGCAGCGCCGCCAGCCAGAACAGCTGATCGGTGGTATAGGCGAAGCCGATCGCGGGCAGCTTGGCCACCACCATCGACCACACCATCCACACCGCAAAGGCGAGCAGCAGCGCGGGGATCGAGATATAGAGATTGCGCCGCGCGATCCGTTCGCCCGTCTGTTCCCAAAAGCCGGGATCCTCCGGCTTCCATTCGGTCAGCAATTTGCTCGGCTGCGCGGCAGCGTGCTTCTCTTCGTCGTGTAGCCCGGCCATTTCGGGGAACTGCGGCAGGCTGCGGATGTCGATCCCGCTTGCCTTCTGCTCCATCTGCCGGATGGCAAGGTGCATCCATGCCAGCGCAATTGCGACCAGCGCGAACAGGATCATGAAGCAGCTGGTCCAGATGCCGGTCAGGTCGTTCACCGCGCCGAACACGATCGGCAGTACGAACCCGCCAAGCCCGCCCACCAGGCCGACAAGCCCGCCAACCGATCCGACGTGATCCGGATAATAGACCGGGATGTGCTTATAGACCGCCGCCTTGCCCAGCGACATGAAGAAGCCGAGCACGAATACGGTAATGACGAACGGCACCAGGCTCATCGAGGTTGAAAAGACGATGTCGCCCCTGATCCCGTGGATCGTATAATCGGTCGCCGGATAGCTGAGCATGAACAGCAGCACCATCGACACGCCGAACGTCGCGTACATGATCTTGCGCGCGCCAAATTTGTCCGACAGCACGCCTCCGTACGCGCGAAATACGCTGGCCGAGAGTGAAAAGCTCGCCGCCAGCATCCCGGCCAGTTTCACGTCGATGTCATAGAGCCCGACCATGTAATTGGGCAGCCACAGCGCCAGCGCCACGAACGCGCCGAACACGAAGAAGTAATAGAGCGAGAAACGCCAAACCTGCTCGTTCCGGAGCGGTTCGAGCTGCTGTTTGAGCGACATGGGCTTTGCGCCGCTTGTCCTGCGCGCGACCAGATCGGGGTCGTCCTTGGCAAACAGGAAGAAGAGCACCGCGGTAACGGCGAGCACGCCTGCCCATACCTGCGCCACGCCCTGCCAACCTATCGCGACCATCACCCAGGGTGCGACGAACTTGGTCAAAGCCGCCCCGACATTGCCCATGCCGAAGAAACCGAGCGCCGAACCCTGCCGTTCCTGCGGATACCATTTCGAGACGTAGGCAATGCCGACAGCGAAGCCGCCGCCCGCAAGGCCCAGGCCCAGCGCCGCGACCAGCATCATGATGTAACTGTCGGCCCACGAAAGCAGGAAAGTCGAAACCGCCGAGGCGATCATTGTCAGCGCGAAAACGATCCGCCCACCAAATTGATCGGTCCACACTCCCAGCATAAGCCGCACCAGCGATCCGGTGAGGATCGGTGTGCCCACCAGCAGCCCGAACTGCGTATCGTTAAGGCCCAGCTCCGCCTTGATCTCGATTCCGATGATGGCGAAGATCGTCCACACCGCAAAACAGATGGTGAAGGCGAAGGTGCTGAGGCCCAGGGCCCGGTTCTGCTGATTTGCGCTCATTGCTTGCTGCGGCGACATGATCTGCTCCTTGCGCCTGTCGTTCGATCATGACCAACTGGGTGATTGCAGCAGGCATAATCTTGACGTGGATCAAAAATGCTGGCGCTAATAAGGCAAATTGAATCTCGCCTGATGCGGTTCAACAGACGACACAAAAATGATCAAGGCAGTGATTGATATAGATCAATTGATCGACTAGCCATTGGTAATAACCAGCAGGAGTGATGAATTTCGTGCGAATCGGCGAAAAGCCTGAAATTTCCCGTCTCCCCCTGTTTCGCGACATGGATGACGGCAAACGCGAACGGATTTTTTCGGGCTCCTTCCTGCAGGTTTTCCCGCCGCAACTGACCCTGTTCGCAGCGGGGCAGCAGTCCGATTTCCTTTATGTGCTCGTGGACGGGCTGGTCGAACTTTACGCCGTCAGTGCCGGCCGCGAAACGACCATGCGGATCGTCGAGCCGGTAACGAGTTTCATCCTTGCCGCGGTGGTCACCGACATGCCGTTCCTGATGTCCGCCCGAACGCTGGTTTCGTCGCGCATCCTGCTGGTGCCGGCCGCGCTGATGCGCGAGGTGATAAAGCAGGATGCCGCGCTGATGCAGGCCACGATGCAGGAACTGGCCGTCGGTTATCGCGGCCTGGTTCGCGCCCTCACCGACATGAAGCTGCGCCAGTCGGCTGAACGGCTGGGCAATTACCTGATGGAACAAGGCGTCAGGCTGGGCGACCCTGAAGCCTTCGAACTAAAGGGGGAGAAGCGGGTGCTCGCATCGCTGCTGGGCATGACGCCGGAAAACCTGTCGCGGGCCTTTGGGGTTCTGCGCGATCACGGTGTCGGCGTCAGCGGATCACGCGTCACCATCCTCGATCGTGACCGGCTGGCCCGGTTCAGCAGGCCGGACCCGGTCCCACCCGATCCGATCTGATCTGATGGGCCTTAGGGCCTGGACCCTAAAACTTCGCTTCGATCGAAAACCATGCCTTGGTGGTATCGGTGGCAAACGCAGATGCGTCATAGTGCGCGAACTTGACCAGCGCGGTCACACGCTTGTTCAGCGGATAGCTGGCCTGCGCGTCCCACTCGCTGCCGTAATTGACCGAGCCCAGGGTCGAATTGAAATCGTGCCACATGCCGCGCAGCGCCAGACCCTTGAGCGGCCCGCCGCCAATCTTGTAGCCAGCATCGAGATAGAGATCGCGCAAGCCATTGGCGGGCGTGACCAGGAACTTGTCGGCCCAGCCGTTGAAGGCGTGGAGCGTCGCCAGCGGCGTCTGCAATGCCGCACTGCCATTGCCCTCGAGCCGCTCGTAACCCGCCTTCACGCTCAGCCCGCCATGCGCGATCCCCGGTTCCAGCATCAGGTAATCGAGCGCGAAATTCAGCGGATTGGCGGCGCGGTCCCTCTGGCGTGCGTATTCGCCGACGTAGAGCAACCTCAAACCCTTACCCAAGGCCTGTTCGCCCACAATGCGCGCGCCGATGGTCTGCGAAGAACTGGCAGGGGCGGCGGGGATATCGAGCCAATAGCCATAGGCTGAAACAGCGCCCAACCCCGGAATCGCGTACCCTGCCCGGGCCCCGTGGATTTCGGTGTCGTGCCAGATGCCCTGCGGCGAATCCGGCCCGAACACGCGGTTGACCCGCCAGGCGTAGAGATAGTCCAACGAAGCGTTCTTGACCGGTCGCAGCGTCACACGCGCAACATCGAGAGTCTGATCGTTCTGCCGCCAGCCGACCGAGCCGATCCAGCGCTGATTGTCGAGATTGACCGCCTGGCGCCCGGCGGTCACCTCGAAAGCCTGATCGGGCCGCCACTTTACATATGCCTGATTGAGCAAGACATCGGACGGATCGGCCACCACCGGAAAGGCGATCTTGCCGTTCACCGTGTCGTTGAAATCGCGCGGGCCAAGCCGCATGATCGCCTCGCCCTCGACCACCGCGCTGAAGCCGTGGAATTCGTCGGTCTTTACCCCTACCCTTACCCGGATCGTCGAAGCGGTGGCATCCTCGGGCAGGCCGTCCTGATCGACCAGTTCGAGCCGATAGCGGATATCGGCATAAGGGGTGATAGCGGGCCCATCGCCATCTGCGGCATTGGCTGCGGCGGGTGTGAAAAGCGCAAGTGCACTCAGCGCGAGTCTGATATTTGCTTGATTCATGTTGCCCACATAGGCCATTTCCGGCATTTGAAATTGATTCACATCAAAGAGAAGATAAGGCCATCGCAATAGTTCCAAACCCATGCTGATTGACGATCTGACCCTTGCACGGATTGTGCACGCCATCGCCATCGTTGGCTGGATCGGCGGCGTGTGGTTCGTCACCTTGGTAATCATGCCCGCGATCACCCGGTCGGAGCCACCGGATAAGCGGCTTGAGGCGTTCCACCGGATCGAGGCAGGCTTTGCCCCGCAGGCACGCATGTGGGTGCTGCTGGCCGGAGCATCTGGAATATGGATGGCACAGCGGGGCAATATGTGGTGGCGCTTTGCCGAACCTGGATATTGGTGGATGCACGCCATGCTTGGCCTCTGGCTGATATTCTTCCTGATGCTGTTCGTGGCCGAACCGCTGGTTCTGCATCGGCGGATGGCCAATTCGCCCGCGCCCGAGCGCGATTTCGACCGCTTGGTCACGGTCCACCGTATCCTGTCGCTTGCCGGGCTTGTCACCACGCTGGGCGCCATGGCGGGCGCTCACGGCCTGATCTGAGAGGATTGCCGCAATGACCCGCCTTGCGATCCTGCTGGCCGCCCCGCACCGGATGCCCTTCCTCGCCGGATCGATCTGGCTTGGCGGGCTTGCCTGCTGGTGGCTGGCGCAACTGCTGCTGCTTCATGCGGGCGGGCCCGAATTGGCACAGACCGACTTGCCGCCCGCCTTGCTGCACGGGCCAACCATGCTCTACAGCGGGCTTGCTCCATTCATCTTCGGCTTCCTGCTTACGGTATTCCCGCGCTGGATCGGCCTGCCAGATCTTGCCGCACGCCGGTACGCGCCGGGTGGGATGGCATTGCTTGCCGGTGTGATATCGATCCAGGCCGGATTATGGGGTGGGCTTGACTGGCTGGTACTGGCCGGATTCGCCGCGCTGCTGGGCGGATGGGTGATTGCGCTTGCGGCGCTTGGAGCGGTGCTGCGGCACGGGCGTGCGCGGTGCTGGCACGCATGGTCGGCCTGG
>LOEX01000096.1 GCA_001516125.1 Sphingomonadales bacterium BRH_c42 | reverse complement strand
CATGCCGACTGGCGCCGCGCCGCTGCGCGCGGTCTGGCCCGCGATGCAGCGCCCAAGCGGGTGAACATTGTCGGCGGCGGTGATGAATCGGCGATTGCGGCGACGGTTGCATATTTAGGGGGTGCGCCCGGCGTCACAGGGCAGTATCTTCCGGCGCATGAACAAGGTTCGTGACAGCGTGATTCCTTCCTCTGGCCAAAAGCCGTTGGTCGATTCCTTCAAACGACCGATCAGCTATCTGCGGCTTTCGGTTACCGATCGCTGCGACCTGCGGTGCAGCTATTGCATGCCTGAACGCATGCAGTTCCTGCCGCGCAAGGAGGTGCTGAGCCTCGAGGAACTCTATTGCCTTTCGCTGGGCTTCATCGCGCGGGGAGTTACCAAGATCAGGCTCACCGGCGGCGAACCGCTGGTGCGGCGCGACATTGCCGATCTATTTCGTGCGCTTGGCCGCCATATCGGTGCCGGGCTTGAGGAGCTGACGCTCACCACCAATGCCACGCAGCTTGCAGGCCATGCCGATGCGCTGGCCGCGGCCGGCGTTCGCAGGGTCAACATCTCGCTCGATACGCGCGACCGGGCGCTGTTTGCCGAGCTTTCGCGGCGCGACGCGCTGCCGCAGGTGCTGGAAGGGATCGCAGCGGCCAAGGCGGCGGGCCTCAAGGTCAAGCTCAACACGGTCGCGCTCAAGGGCATCAACGAAGAGGAAATCCCCGACCTGATCGGCTGGGCGCATGGCCAGGGGTTCGATCTGACGCTGATCGAGGTCATGCCGCTGGGCGAGATAGAGGAGGACCGGGTGGATCACTATCTGCCGTTGTCCAAGGTTCGCGGCGATCTGGAGCAGCGCTGGTCGCTCACCCCGCTGCCCGACAACACCGGCGGCCCCGCGCGCTATTTCAGGGTCGGGGAAACCGGCGGCAGGCTGGGGATGATTACGCCGCTCACCAAAAATTTCTGTAGCGGTTGCAACCGTATCCGGGTCACGGCGACGGGTCAGCTCTATCCCTGCCTTGGCGGCGGCGAGCGGGTCGATCTCCGCGCGGCACTGCGTTCCGACGAGCCTGAGCGTGAGCTTGAGCGCGCGCTGGAGGAGGCGATGGCGATCAAGCCGCAGCGCCACCATTTCCGCATCGATCGGCGCGGGGAAATGCCCGCTCAGCCGCGCCATATGTCAGTGACGGGGGGGTGAATTGATCCGCGTGGTTTTTCTCGGCAAGCTGGCGGATATCGCCGGAACCGACGCGGATGGCTTCGCTCTGCCCGATGACGAGATCAATTGGGATGGCCTGCTCGCTTTGCTTGGGCCGCAACTGGCAGAGGCGGTGCGCGCGGAAACGGTCAAGCTGGCACTCAATGGCACCCTGCTGCCCGACAAGGCGGCGCTGATTGCCCGTGCCGGTGACGAGATTGCGCTGCTGCCCCCTGTAAGCGGCGGGTAAGCCGCGATGGCCATGCGCGACGTTCGCCTTCTAACCGAACCGTTCAATCCGGGCACCCTGATCGGGCCGTTCACGCAGGCCAACCCCGGCCTGGGCGGCGTCTGCACCTTCGTTGGCGAAGTGCGCAGCGGGGAGGGGGTCGAGGCGCTCGAACTCAGCCATTATGAGCCGCTAACCTTGCCCGGCATGCATGCACTGGCCGATCGCGCCATTGCCCGCTTCGATCTGATGGGGCTGCTGATGGTTCACCGCGTCGGCATGATGCGCCCGGGCGAGCCGATCGTCTGCGTCTCTGCCGCATCCAGGCACCGCCGCGATGCGATAGGTGCGGTCGATTTCACCATGGACCACCTCAAGAGCGCGGCGTGGTTCTGGAAGCGCGAGAAACGCGCTGATGGCTGGCACTGGATCGAACCGCGCCCACAGGATCATGCCGACCGCGAACGCTGGGGCAATTAATTCGCGATCCTTGACATATATCAAGGTGCGGCTGCGCTGCGATTGGCATCAACGCATGTGCCGGGCCTTGAAACCTCCCATTCGGGCCCGGCCAACCCGTTCGCGAAAGGCTAGGCAATGGAGAATGCAGTTCGCCGGATTGGGTATGGTGCAAGTGTCAGGATGTTGATCCTGCCGGTTCTCATTTTGCTCTGGGGACTTGCGGTGGTGACGATAACCGCAACTTTCTAAGTCCCTCACCTTCCTGGAGAGGACCTGCAGGTGCGCGGAGCCGGTCGAACGGCTCCGCGCTTGCATTCAGGGCTTACTCACTGCGCGCAATGAGACCGTCGAGAATCCGGTCTTCTTCCGCAGTCAGGGCCTCCACCGCCGTTCGCGCCGCCTCAATCTCGTCCAATTGTTCGTAGGCGAGGCTGGTATCGGCCAAAAGCAGATCGAGATCGGCAAGCCGGCTGGCGACAAGCGCACGCCTGGTATCGAGCACGGCCAGCGCGACCTGCGCTTCGGACCAGAGATTGCTTTCAGCGTCGAGGCCCCGTGCCGCAGCGAGCAGCCTCTCCGTCTCGCTCACCGAATCGAGGAAACTGCGATGCGCCTGGTTCGCCTCTTCGAGCAGCGCGCCGACCCGTGCGACCGTGGCCGGGGCAGGCGCGGCAGGTTGGGGCAGGGACGGAATGCCGCCGCCCACCGCGAACTGTCCCTCGACCCGCTCGAAATCGCGAATCGCGAGCGACGGATAGCGGTCCGGATCGCTCGCGCAGCCGGCCAGCAATGTGAGGCTGGCAGACGCTGCCAACAGGTAAGGTCCAATGACTTTTCTCATCGCCAGCCTCATAGCAGCTTGTACGCAGCCTGCCAGCCAGCCACGACCGAAAAAGGCCACATCCGCCGTTGACTTGGGGCAGGCTTTCCCTTAACGGCACGCTTCTTTCCGGCAGGCCCGCCATTTGGCGGTTCACCGGGCGCGCCTCTTTGCTGATGAAGGGGCACATCTTTGGAATGAGAGTATAACCACCATGTTCGCAGTTGTGCGCACGGGCGGCAAGCAATACCGGGTTGCCGCCGGAGACAAGATCGCAGTCGAAAAGCTCGCCGGTGAGGCGGGTGATACCGTGACGCTGGGCGACGTCCTGCTTGCGGGCGAGGGTGACACGCTGGCCGATGCGGCAAAGGTTTCTGTTTCGGCGGAAATCATCGCGCAGGCCAAGAGCGAAAAGGTGATCGTTTTCAAGAAGCGTCGCCGCCACAATTATCGCCGCAAGGCCGGGCATCGCCAGCAGATGACCTTGCTGCGTATTCTCGCCGTTGGTGAGGGCGCGAAGGCTCCGGCCAAGAAGGCTGCGCCAAAGGCGGAAGCCGTTGCCGAGGTTGCACCTGCTGCCAAGAAGGCTCCGGCGAAGAAGGCCGCGCCCAAGGTCGAAGCTGCGGCTGAAAAGCCTGCTGCTGAAAAGGTTTCGGCCAAGAAGGCACCAGCAAAGCCGGCAGCGACCAAAAAAGCCGCGCCCAAGGCTGACAAGAAGTAAGGATCAGGCACCATGGCACATAAAAAAGCAGGTGGTTCATCGCGTAACGGTCGCGATTCGGCCGGTCGGCGCCTTGGCGTGAAGAAGTTCGGCGGCCAGGGCGTGGTCGGCGGCAACATCATCGTGCGCCAGCGCGGTACCAGGGTCTATCCGGGCAGCAACGTGGGCATGGGCAAGGACCATACCCTGTTTGCGCTCATTGAAGGCGTGGTGCGATTCCACAAGGGCAAGCTTGGCCGCAAATACGTGTCGGTAGACATGTTCGCGCAAGCAGCCGAATAACCGGACGGTTCGATAACGGGATCGTCCAGAAGGATGGTCCCAGCCGGAACTGACCGGCACTCGAAGAGGGAGATGGGGCTTTCCTGAAATTTCAGGGAGCCCGTCTCCCTCTCGTCGTTTCTCCCTCACAACCCGGCGAAATATGCTTTCGCCGCAATCGAGATGTCATGCAGTGTGCCTAGAGGGGGCACTGCGGGGCTTTGAGGAGAGCGCTCATGTTCCATCGTTCGCAGAACCTGCTCCTGCGGCCGGCCTGGCCGGAAGATTGGCAGTCGGTCCATGCCGGAATCGCCGATCACGGGGTCGTGCGAAATCTTGCCCGCGCGCCTTGGCCCTATCGGCAATCCGACGCACGCAGCTATGTGGAAAGCACGCGCGAACCGATGTTTCCGCGCTTCCTCATCACGCGCGTTGGCGATGCAGCGCTGGTTGGATGCATCGGCATCGACCGTAAAGGGCCCGATATCGAACTTGGGTACTGGATTGCGCGCCAGCATTGGGGCCGCGGCTATGCCACCGAGGCAGGGCGGGCAGTTCTGGAAATTTCCACCATGTTGGGGCATCGGCGGCTGGTAGCCAGCCACTTCCTCGACAACCCGGCCTCGGGGCGCGTGCTTCAAAAGCTTGGCTTCGAGGCCACGGGGAGGGTCGTATCGCGCTACAGCTGCGGGCGCGGTGAAGATGCGCTGGCGGCGGAATATGCCTTGGAGCTGGACCAAACCTTGCCGGACATGATGCGCGCGGCGTGACTGCATAACGAAACCCCGGCACCATGCGGCGCCGGGGTTTCATTTTGTGCAGCGATTGGAACGATTATTCGGCGGGCAACAGCGCATCCGCAAATTCGCCTTCAAACCGGCCGATCAATGCCCGATCGTCCTTGTCCCAAGGGTGAAAGCCCAGCCTGAAATAGGAAATCCAGGCCGGGATAATCCGCCGCACCACACCCGGGCTGACGGTCAGATATTTTAACAGGCCCCAGCGCGCCTTCCATCCGGTGATGCCATCCTGCGCAAGGAGGTTCAGCGAATCTTCCCAGCGATTGCGGAAGAAATTGAGAGTGACCACCAGCATCATCATGCTGCGCACTTTCCACCGCTTCGCGGGCGTCCATGCGCGTGTGGCATGGATCCACACGTCGAAGGCAACGCCCTTGTGCTCGATTTCCTCGATCGCGTGCCAGCGCCACATGTTGCGCACTTCCGGGTCGGTCCTGGCGAAATGGCTGGAGTTGATGAGGAATTCATGCGCCATCATGGCGGTGAAGTGTTCGAGCGCCATCGTGGCGGCGAGATTGAGGATTACCGGCCGCCCATCGGTCAGCGCCAGCATCTCCTCGACCCGCTTGTCGATCTTCTTGATGTCGTATCCGGCATCCTCGGCCAGACGATTGAAGGCAATATGTTCGCGCGTGTGGTTGATTTCCTGCTTGATGAATGAGCGGACCTCGGCCTCCAGCTTGGGTGAGGCGCCGTCGCGGTGCGCCTTGACCGCTTCGATGAAGAAGGCCTCGCCGCGCGGAAAAGTGGCCGAAAGCGCGTTGTGCCAGGCGGTGCCGTAAGGTTCGCCAGCCCACCAGCGGCGCGGCGTGGTGCCGCGGTTGAAGCGCTGGTCACGCACGGTTATCTCGAGGTCGGCTGGCGTGGGAGCGACGAATGCTGCCGCTTCTGGCGCAATTCTGGTGGGGGCGTTCATGACAAGATCCGACGATATTAGTGTGTAGCGCCGCAATTAGCGCTTACTTACATCAATGTCAATAAGACGCCGGTATTGCCTACCAGCCTATTCGGAGGGCATCACGGCATCGGCATAGGGGCTGTCATACTTCCTGATCAGCGGCCGATCATCGTGCTTCCACGGATGGAAGCCGGGCACCAGGATCGTCGCCCATTCGAGCGCCATGCGCCGCATCATCCCGGGCGTGAGCCACAGGAAGCTGTAGAGCCGCCATTTCGCGCGCCAGCCGGTGATCCCGTCCTGCCGCATCAGGCCCAGAGCATCGCGGACGCGGTTGCCGAAGTATTTCCTCGTGATCAGTAGCGCGATCAGCGACCGCGTCTTGTAGCGTTTCCACCCGCTCCAGTCGCGCGTCGCATGGAGCCAGATGTCATAGACCAGCCCCTTGTGCTCGAGCTCTTCGGTGGCATGCCAGCGCCACACTTCGGCAGCGATCGGATCCGCGCCCGCCAGATAGCGCGGATCGGTCAGCAATTGCCGCCCGATGGTCGCAGCGAAATGTTCCAGCGCGATCGAAATGGCCAGGTTGAATTCCTTCGCCCGCCCTTCGGTGAGCGCGAGCATTTCGTGAATGCCCCTGTCGATGCTCTCAACATCATAGCCATGGTCCGCCACCAGCCGGTTGAAGGCGACATGTTCGCGCGTGTGGTTGATTTCCTGCCGGGTGAATGCCTTGATTTCGCGTGCGAGCCGCGGCGGCAAGTCGTCGCGAAAGAGCTTGAGCGAATCGATGAAAAAGGCCTCACCGCGCGGCAGGCTGGCCGAAACCGAATTGTACCAGGCTGTGGCGACGGGATTGTTCGCCAACCACCAGCGCGGCGTGCGATGGGTGCGGTCAAACCGCTGGTCACGCACGATCAGCGCAAGCTCTTCAGGCGTGGCGCTGCCTCTTGCAGTAATACCGGTCTCGGGGGCAAGCTGCGCGGGCTTGCCCGCCGTCGCTGCGCGTTCTAGGTCATGTGACTGAAGCTCGCTCATGAGTTAAGATTCTATTAGGCATCAGATTCAATGGCAAGTCGCAAGCGTCTCACCCCCGAAGAATCGCGCAGTTCCGCGCTTGAAGCCGCGCGCAGGCTGTTGATCGAAGCAGGGCCGCAGGCAGTGACGTTGAAGGCTGTTGCCGGGCGGATCGGGCGCACGCACGCCAATCTGCTGCACCATTTCGGATCGGCTGCGGGCCTCCAGAAGGAACTGGCGCGGCATCTGGCCGAGACCGTTTGCGAGACGATCCGCGAGGCGGTGCACGCCAGCCGCGTCGGGCTGGGCAGCCCGCGCGAAGTGGTCGATCTGGCATTCGATGCCTTCGACAAGGAAGGCGCGGGCGCGCTCGCCAGCTGGATGATCCTGACCGGCAATGAAGATGCGTTGACACCCATCGTCGAGACGATCCACCAATTGGTGGATGACATCGCGCAGGAGGAAGCCGAGCATGCCGGGGATGTCATGCGCGTGCACGAGGATACGCTGGCGCTGGTACTGATGGCAATGGGCGATGCGCTGATCGGTGCGGCGCTGGCGCGCTCGCTCGGTTTGCCCGAATCCGCCGCGCGCGACCGGGCGCAGCGGATGCTGGAAAGCTCGATCGAGGCCCTGAGCCGGGTTGAGTGAGGCGCGGGCGCCGTCGCTTGCCCGGCATCGCCGACAATGCCAAAATTGTCTTGAAAGGCCATCTTGTTAAGTCGTTGGGCGTCCCCATCTGGCGCCAATGCGAGTCTTCATTGTTCATGCCCACCACGAACCCACCAGCTTCAACGCGGCGATGACCGCTGCGGCCAAGGCGGCATTGTTGGAAGCCGGGCACGAAGTCGAGGTTTCGGACCTCTATGCCATGAAGTTCGATCCCGTTTCGGACAGGCGCAATTTCACCACAATCGCCGATGCATCGCGGCTGGACCAGCAGGTCGAGGAACGCCACGCCGCGCAGTTCGGTGGCTTCGCACCGGATTTGCGCGCCGAAATGGACAAAATTGCCTGGTGCGACGTGCTCGTTCTGCAATTCCCACTCTGGTGGCTTGGCCTGCCCGCCATCCTCAAGGGGTGGATCGACCGGGTCTTCGCGCTGGGCTTTGCCTACGGTGGCGGCCGCTGGTTCGATATCGGCGCACTCGCCGGCAAGCGTGCCATGGTTTCGACGACAATCGGCGGGCCTGACGCGGCCTATTCGGACCGGGGTGTCTACGGGGCAACGATGATGTCTGTCTTGCACCCGCTTCTGCACGGCACGCTGGCCTTCGCCGGCTTCAGTGTGATCGAGCCGGTCTTCGTCCATTCGCCGCAGCGCATGAGCCCGACCGAGCGCGAGGCGGTGCTGGCGCATTATCGCGAACGGATTCTTGCGCTCGAGACCGCCCCCTTGCTGCCGATGCTCAAGTCCGGCGATTACGAGCGCCTGGTCCGCAAGGCCGACTGACGCCTGTTGGCGGTGGCGGACTTGCCTGCCGCCTCAAACAGGCAAGGCGTCGCGCAGCCAGGGCGGGGCGATGTCGAAACCGATCTCGTCCACCCGCAGGTGATCGACTGCCAGGCCAAGGTCCCCATGCGTGTGTTTCCGCCGTTTCTCATCCGACAGTGCGATCGGCACCACCACCAGCCGCCGATTGACCTTCTGCCGCCAGTTCATTCGCGCGGTGTTTTCCTGCCCGATATAGCAGCCCTTGTCGAAGCTTACCCCGCTAAGCTCGGCGGCGTTGGTTTCGAGCCACAGGACATCGCCGAGTTCCGCCCGGCCTTCGGGCACTCCCAGCGCAAGACGGTGCGCAAGCCAGGCGGCATCGGCGCCAACGTCGTGCGGTGAGACCGGCGCGATCCAGCGGTAGCCGAGCTGCGCCAGGCGCGGGTCCGCGACAGCATCCGGCCCTGCCTCCAGCCGCCAATGAACCGCGAGCGCTTCATCAACTGCGATCCCCAGCTTGCGCCGCAGCCGATATAACGAAAGCCGCTTGACCAGATCATCGGCAAATTCCGTCTCGCAATCGATCAGCAGATCGCCATCCGCTCGTCCTGAGCTTGTCGAAGGATCGCGCCACACCAGAAAATCGAACATCGCCTTGCCCTGCGCGCTCAGCAGTCCGGCATAGACGGGCAGCGGGCCGGTAACGTCATTGGTCACAAGCCCTTGCAGGAAATCCCGCGGGCTTTCGCCTGCCTCCAATGCGGATATCCTGACGATCGCCCGGTTGAAAAGCCGTGTTCCGCCCATTGTCAGCCAAGCCTCCGGTCAATCGCCTGCGCCAGCAGGGGGCCCAGATCAGGCCCCTCCTCAGGGTATAGATAGGGTTCGATCAGTTCTGCTTCCATAAGCTGCAATTGGCCGTCATCGCCGCGCACCATATCGATCCGGGCATAGAGCGGTGGGGGAAGCGGCAGCAGGTCGAGGATCGCCGACGCGCTGGCAACGTCTGCCTCTGCCGGATTGATCGCGCGGTTGCTGCCGCCGTAAATCGATTGAATGCGGTAATCACCGCTTGCTGCACGCTTGAGCAACGTGTGTGACAATTCGCCATCGATGAAGACGAAGGAGTATTCACCCTCGCCGCTGATCGCGGATTGGAACGGCTGGATCATCGCGGGCCGGTCCATGCTCCAACCGGTTGCAACCGGTTCGTCCCGGTGGAAGGTTTGCTGGCCTTCCGCGCCCGCGCCCACTTGCCGTTTCACCACCACGCGCTCGCTGCCGAAATGGTCCAATGCGCGGGTTATGTCGCGGGCTGTGGGACTTTCGACCCACAGAGTGGGGATGGTTCGTGCACCCCGATCCGCCAGCGCGCCGAGATAGCGCTTGTCGATGTTCCAGCGCACGGTTTCGGGCGCATTGCACAGCGTGATTCCTGCCTGCTCAAGCGAGTCGATCCTGCTGAGGAATTCGTCCTGATTGTCCTGATAATCCCAGACCGTGCCCAGCAAGACCAACGGAATTCCGGCAAATTCAGCCAGCGGCGAGCGCCAGTCGATCACGCATAGCTCGTGCCCCAGTTCGGCCAGCGCCGGGGCCAGCGCACCAATTTGCAGATCGTGCTCATGCGCGTCCTTGCGCCGCACCGGCGAGCCGGGCAGCGTCGCCGCGCAGGCAAGAAAACCGATTTTCATCGAATGGATGAGCCTTCCAGTGGGTCTTGGGGCTTTCCCATATTGAAGCGTGCAGCCTATGGCCAGAGCGTGTTTGCGCAAGTATGGGACAAGCCATGTCAGGCGCAGACTCAATCACCATCACCCGGCCCGATGACTGGCACGTCCATCTGCGTGACGGCGCGATGCTGCGCGACGTGCTGCCCTTTACCGCGCGCCAGTTTGCCCGCGCGATCGTGATGCCCAACCTCTCCCCGCCGGTGACCGATACGGCCAGTGCGACCGCCTATCGCGAACGGATCATGGCGGCGCTTGCGCCGGGGCTGGACTTCACCCCGCTGATGACCTGCTATCTGACCGATGATACCGACGCCGACGATCTGGCGCGGGGCGCGGCGGGAGGGGTCTTTGCCGCGGCCAAGCTCTACCCCGCCAACGCCACCACCAATTCCGCGCGCGGCGTGAGCGACATACGCAGGATTTACCCGGTTCTTGCGCGGATGGAGGCAGAAGGGATCGTGCTCAGCGTGCACGGCGAGGTGACCGATCCCGAAGTCGATGTGTTCGACCGCGAGGCCGAGTTTATCGAGCGGCATCTGCGCGCGATAGTCGGCGATTTTCCGCAGCTCAAAGTCGTATTCGAGCACATCACGACGCAGGAAGCGGTGAATTTCGTGCTTGCGAGCGGCGCCAATGTCGCAGCGACGATCACGCCGCAGCATCTCCATATCAACCGCAACGCCATGCTGGTGGGCGGCATCCGCCCGCATGCCTATTGCCTGCCCGTGGCCAAACGCGAGACGCACCGGCTGGCGCTGCGCAAGGCCGCGACTTCGGGCCATTCGTGCTTTTTTCTCGGCACCGACAGCGCGCCGCATTTGCGCGCCGCCAAGGAAAGCGCGTGCGGCTGCGCGGGGATTTTCAACGCTCCCTTTGCCCTCGAAAACTATTGCGCGGTGTTCGACGAGGAGGGCGCGCTTGATCGACTCGAAAACTTTGCTTCGCTCAATGGCGCAGCCTTCTACGGATTGCCGGTAAATCAGAGCACGGTGACACTTGAACGCGCCGAAGTTGCGGTTCCCGCCATGCTCAGAGCTGCGGGCGAAGAGATCGTGCCCTTCCATGCGGGCGAAACGCTCGGCTGGCGGCTTGTTCCTTAAGCCTTATTTGAACGTCGCTTCAGCAGGTCCCACACGAACACCGCGATCGCCAGCCAGATCAGCACGAAGCTGCCGAGCTGTGCCGGGCGCAGCGGTTCGTGGAAGATGGTGAGGCCCAGGATAAAGACGATCGAGGGCGCGAGGAACTGGACGAAACCCAGCGTCGAAAAGTCCATCCTGCGCGCGGCAATCGCAAACAGCAGCAGCGGAAATGCGGTCAGGGCGCCGCCCAATATAATCAGCAGGCTCAAGCCGGGATCATGCCCGAACGATGAGCCTTGCGGGCTCATCGCATACCACAGGGCTACGCCCGCTGCGGGCACCAGCAGAAACGCCGATTCGAGCGTCAGCCCGGGCAGCGAGCCGACCGGCACCTGCTTGCGAATCAGGCCATAAGTGCCGAAGCTCAGGCCGAGGCTGAGGCTGATCCACAGGCTTGTCAGCGCGCCCGCCAGCAACAGCGCCACAGCGATCGCAGCGATTGCCACCGCGCACCATTGCAGCCGCGATAGCCGCTCGCCCAGCAGCACGGTGCCCAGCAGCACGTTGATCAGCGGGTTGAGGTAATAGCCCATGCTGGCGGCATAGACATGGCCGTTCTGGATCGCCCAGATGTAGATCAGCCAGTTCACGGCGATCAGAAGCGCACTCAGCATCAGCATCGCCATGCTCTTGCCGCTGGAAAGGGCTTCCTTCAGCGCCGGGAATTGACGCCTGGCCGCCACGATCGCCAGGCAGATGGGAAGCGTCCAGATGATGCGCCATCCGACGAATTCCACCGCAGGCACCGCGCGCACAAAGATCAGATAGATCGGCAGAAAGCCCCAGATCAGGTAGGCTCCCAGCGCATGAGGAAGGCCGGATTTGCGCCCGGAAGCTGGATCGGAGGTCATTGCGCGCGGCCTTACGAGGCCGCCGACGCGCGGGCAAGGGCGCAATACTGAATTCCGGTTCGGTTTGCGGGTGTGGCACCCATCCGCGGCGAATTACCGGGCAAATACGATCTCGCCGCCTTTCATCACGACATCGACATCTGCCAGCTCGCTCACATCGGCCAGCGGATCGCCATCGACCGCGATCAGATCGGCCCAGGCGCCCGGCTTGATCACACCGACTTCGCCCGTCTGACCCAGCGCGTCTGCGGCATTGAGCGTCGCCGCGCGTATCGCCTCGATCGGGGTCATGCCGTATTCGACCATCACGGCGAACTGCCCGCCGACATCCTCGTGCGGCATAACCCCGGCATCGCTGGCGAAGACCATGCGTACACCGGCCTTGTGCGCTTTACGGAAGTTGTCGCGCTGGATCTGCGCGATCTCGCGATCCTTGCGCAGATTGTCCTCCAGCACGCCGTTCGCCTTGCCCGCGGCCTGCGTGTAATCGGTGTTGTAGATGTCCATGCTGAAATATGTGCCGTGCTGCACGGCCAGCCGGATACCCTCATCATCGACCAGGCTGGCGTGTTCGATCGTATCGATCCCGGCGCGGATGGCGGCCTTGATTCCCTCAGCGCCATGGGCGTGGGCGGCCGTCTTGAGGCCCCAGAAATGCGCTTCCTCGGCGATGGCGCGCAGTTCCTCCTCGTGGAGCTGCTGCTGGCCCGGCTCGGTATTGCGGCTGAAAACGCCGCCGGTTGCGCAGACCTTGATCACCTCGGCTCCGTATTTGCGCTGTTCGCGCACGCGCAGGCGGAATTCCTCGGGGCTGTCGGCAACGGCGGGGCTCTTTGCATTGAAACTCGGCGGCAGATAGGTCTCGTCGCAATGCCCGCCGGTCGCGCCCAGCGCGTAGTTGGCGTTGACGATGCGCGGACCGTCCAGCCAGCCTTCCTCGATCGCCTGGTCAAGCCCTGCCACATTGTAATCATCGGCCCCGACATTGCGCACGGTGGTGAAGCCCGCGCCCAGCATCCGGCCCGCATTGACCGCGCCCAGAATGGTCCAGAACCGGTCGGTGAATTGCAGGCTGGTATAACCGCCATATTCGGGCCGACCGTCAAGATGGACGTGCATGTCGATCAGGCCGGGCAGGATGGTGCGGCCGGAAAGATCGATCACTTCTGACCCATCGGGCGCGCTCTTGCCCGATTCGACGCTCACAATCTTGCCATCGGTGATGGTGATAAGCGGCGCTTCGACGTAGCGCCCGCGCTCGACATCGAGCAGCCTGTCACCCGTCACATAGGTGGTTTCAGCTGAAGCGGATGCCGCGAGCAGGCTCATTAACGAGACGGCGACGGCGGCTGAGAAGTTGGATGCGCGCAAGGCCTGGATACTCCTTTTGATCCGTTTGCATCCTGTTTGGCAGCAAGCTGGCGATTCGCAAGCGGCGCGAACATCGGTTGGCGCAGGATCGGCTCGTTCATTGCGCATTGTCCGCATAACTGACCACTTCGAATTCGATCCCGTCCCAGTCGAAGAAATAGAACCTCCTGCCCGGTTCGTAATCGGCATGGTTGAACGGTTCGAGCCCGACATCCTTGACCACGGCCTCGGCAGCGTCGAGGTCGTCGACTATCAGCCCGACGTGGTTGAGTGGAACGCCTTTGGCATAGCGTTCGTGCGCCTTGTCGTTGGTGTAGAGCGCAAGGTATTCGTGTTCATTGCCGACATGGATGGTCCATCCACCCATCTGCGATGGCCCGCGCCAGCGCTCGTGCCAGCCGCACAAATTTTCGAACAGCTTTGCGCTGCGCTCGGGATCGGTGACCGTGATATTGACGTGTTCGAGTTGTCCGATTGGCATGATTATTCCTTCTATTTCGGTCCGATCCGCAGTGTGCGAATCACCTTGCTTGCCCAATGTGCAATCTCAAGCTAACTTGAGGTCAAGCATTTTCGAGGGAGGCTGGATGAACTGCAACGACCTGCTGCCGATCGGGGAACTGGCGCGGCGCACCGGCCTGGCGGTTTCGGCGATCCGCTTTTACGAGGACAAGCGCCTGATCGAACCCATCCGGACATCGGGCAATCAGCGCCGTTTCCTGCGCAGCGATATCCGGCGGCTGAGCTTCATACTGATCGCCCAACGGCTGGGGCTGGGGCTTACCGAAATCGAGCGCGAACTACGCAAGCTGCCGCAAGGGCGAACGCCCAATGCTGGCGATTGGCATGCCATCAGCGGCACGATCCGCAAACGGATCGACGCGCAGATCGCGCAGCTGGAGAAGGTACGCGAGGACCTCGACGGCTGCATCGGCTGCGGTTGCCTGAGCCTCAACAAATGCGCGCTCTTCAACGCCGGAGATAAATGGGGTGAAAGCGGCAGCGGGCCGCGGGTTCTGCGCTGAAAGTTGCAGTTCGGCCCGCTACCCTATTGCAGATAATGGCGCGACTGCATCTGCGTTCCGATTCCGTCCCGCTCCGGTACGCGCCGCTCTTTATAGCTCGAATTGGCCGGACAAGATCGGAACGCACGACCCAGACACGCTGGTTCTGATATGCGGACCGTCCCGCCAGGCGCGCGAGGCGATGAAGCTGGGACGCCCCATTTCCAGCCCCTGATGCACAGTAAAGTCGATTTCTTCGCCGCCAAGCCGATCCAGCAACAGGCCGGCGAGCGGCGCATTGGCGCTGCCTGTCGCCGGATCTTCCCAGGTCCCGGCGAGCGGCGCGAACATGCGTGCCCATATTGCCCGATCATCGCGAGCATAGACGAACAGCGAGAAGCGTCCGTTCAGTTCCGGATTGTCATTGGCGGCGCGATGAAAGGCGGCAAGATCGGGAGTGCAACCCGCCAGGGCACCGTGTTCGATTTCGGCAAAGATATAAGGGTTGCTGCAGGTCGCAAGGATTGGGGAATGGGTCGTTGTAACGATGTCGCCTGCATTGATCTGCAGACACTCCGCGATGCAGCGAGTTGGAACTTCCATGCCTGTGGTCATCGGCTGTGGAGCCTCTACAGTGCCGCCGGTGGGGTTGCCCTGCTCGTCCCTCCACAGCGTTACCTTTGCGATTCCTGCGGGGATCTCGAGCTTCGCAATATCGCCCTCGATCATACCCATTCGCGCCATGACGAACGCGGTCCCGATTGTCGGATGGCCTGCGAACGGCATCTCATGCTTGCGATTGAATATGCGCACTCTGGCGCTGTTCCCGGCGCTTTCAGGCCTCAGGACAAAGGTCGTCTCGCTATAGTTCATTTCGGCGGCCAGCGCCTGCATCGTCGCATCGTCGACCACTTCGGCGCCAATAAAGACGGCGAGGGGGTTGCCGCCGAAGCGTCGGTCAGTGAACACATCGGCAGTCTCAAATTGAATGGCGGGCATGAATCGTCCTCTTGACGAGTAATTCGATAATTGGCAAAAAAACGAAATGCAAGACGAAAAGATATATCGCGTCCTGGCTAACGCCCACCGACTCCAGATCCTCGAATGGCTCAAGGATCCGGTCGCGCATTTCCCGCCGCAGGTCGATGGCGATCTGGTCGAGGACGGTGTCTGCGCGGTTCTGATCGCGAAGAAGCTCGGGCTGACGCCATCGACCCTTAGCGAGCATATGCGCCTGCTTGTCGAGGCGGGCTTCGTCACGCCCAAGCGAATCAAGCAATGGACCTTTTATCGCCGCAATAAGGGCCGGATCGCCGAGATCGCAGAGGCGCTTGCTCGCGGCCTGTGATCCGCAAGAATACCTGCCAGGCTATTTCCAGAGAACTATCATACCCGTCTGGCTACGTTCATGCCTGGGGTTGGCAGGGTATCATTGGTGATTTTCGCCGCCTAACCAGGCAAGTGCCAGTTCAAAGACTGGCGTTTGCCTCCAGTTCGCGTGCCGCCCAAACCCGTACAAGATCGATCTGGCGCGCGATTCCCATGAGCCGACATTGAGCGCTAATATTCCGGCCCCAGATCGGGATCGAGATCGCGCGGGCGGGCAAAATGCACGAGCCTTGCGCATCCCGGCGCGAGGTCAGGCCAGTTCTCGATATTGCATTCGAACACGCAATAGCTCGCGGTGGGCAGCTTGGTCATGGCTTCATCGAACAGGGCATTCTCGTTCGATGGGGCAACCAGCTCGAACAACAATTCCTGCAAGCCGGGATTGTGTCCCACCACCAGCACCGCCCCGGCGTCGCCTGCCTTGTCGGCCAGACATTCGAAGATCGTCCCGGCGCTGGCTAGATAGAGCCGCTCATCGAAAACGGGGTCGGCTTCGGGCAGGGCAGCGTCGATCGTATGCCGGACCCGCGCCGCCGGGCTGGCCAGCACCTTGTCCCATGCCACGCCATGCTGGCGAATATGATCGCCCATCAATGCAGCGCCGCGGCGCCCGCGATCATTGAGGCCGCGATCGAAATCGCGCTTCTTCATATCGTCCCAATCGGACTTTGCGTGCCGCAAAAGGCCAAGGATTTTCACTTCGGTTCTACCCTCCCCGGCGACAGTTCGTGAACGCGGCCCGTGCGGTTACTACTGTCCGGAACACCAACTGCGATGCGCTGTAGAGCTTCGTCAAGCGTCAACCTGATGACGGGTGTGCCGGGCGGGAATGCGCTCAGCAAGCGGCTGGGGAACGCTGGCGAGAGCACGATGAAGTGGCCCCGGTCCTGCGCAGAGCGGATCAGGCGGCCGAATGCCTGCGCCAGCCGTGCGCGGATGATCCGGTCATCGTGCGCGCTTCCGCCATTGGCCGCGCGGCGCGCCTTGTGGAGAATATCGGGGCGCGGCCAGGGCACCTGCTCCATGATAACGCAGCGCAGCGAATGGCCCGGTACATCGACCCCGTCGCGCAGCGCATCGGTGCCCAGCAGTGAGGCGCGCGGATCGTCGCGGAAGATATCGACCAGCGTCCCGGTGTCGATCGGATCGACGTGCTGCGCGTAGAGCGGCAGTCCCGCACGCGCTAGCCGGTCGGCGATCCGCCCATGCACTGCGCGCAGGCGCCGGATCGCTGTAAACAGGCCCAGAACACCGCCGTCTGCCGCCTCGATCAGCCGGGCATAGGCACCGGCAAGCGCTGGCAGATCGCCCTTGCGGATGTCGGTCACGATCAGCACTTCGGCCTTGCTGGCATAGTCGAACGGGCTTTTCGCCGAACTGAGGCGCGGCTGCACTTCGATATGGTGTGCGCCGGACCGGGCGATGGCCGCTTCCCAATCGGGGCTGTCGCCATCCCGGTCGGTCAGCGTGGCACTGGTCAGCATCACCCCATGCGAAGGCTCGAGTACGACCTTGGCGAAAGGCTTCATCGGATCGAGCCAGCGGCGGTGCACGCCGACGTCGAACTCGCGCGCGTCCGACCGCTCGACCGCCAGCCAGTCGACGAATTCGGGATCCGCCGGGCCGCCGATACGCGCCAGCAGCGCTTCCCAGGCGGACAGCAGATCGATCCGCCATGCCAGCGCATGGCGCGCGCCCTCGATCCGTGCCCGGCCCTGAGTGTCAAGCCAGTCGGGCGCATCGGCCAGGATCACCTCAAGCCGCACGAACAGCCGGGCCAGCG
>LOEX01000095.1 GCA_001516125.1 Sphingomonadales bacterium BRH_c42 | reverse complement strand
GACGACGGGCTGGGCGGCAATGCTGGGGCGGGCGCGGGCGATCTCAACGCCGACCTTGGCGACAGCGGTGCTGGCCTGGGCGACGAGAGCGTGTTCGTGGGCACCTTCACGGCCAACTTTGGCGGCGACGCGCCCGGCACCTTCACGCTTATCGGCATGGACGGCACCAGCGGCATGGTTGGCACCGAAGAGGTTGACTACAGCTGGGATGCCGACACCAACACGCTGACCGCGACGGGTCCGCGCGGGGTATTGTTTACGGTGGCGGTCAACCCGGCCACCGGCCAGTACACGGTGACGCTGGAAGACAATGTGCTGCATGTCGATGATAACACCAACACCGAGAATAATGCGAGCGCAGTGCTGACCTTCACCGCGATCGACAGCGAGGGCGATCCGACCGATGCCACGCTGACGATCACCTTTGACGACGATGTTCCCACAGCCAATGACGACACGTTCAACCAGGCTGACCAGGGCGGCGAGAACACCGCGGTCACCGGCAATGTGTCGACCAACGACACCGAAGGTGCGGACAGCCCCGTCACCTACGCCTACAACAACGACCATGACGGCGAGGGCACGCTCGACTTCGACTCCGACGGCAGCTTCACCTACACGCCCGCTGACGGCGAAGAAGGTACGGTTACTTTCAGCTATACGCTGACCGATGCCGATGGTGACGAGAGCACCGCGACCGTCACGATCAACCTCGAGGACGACAGCGAGCCGACGGCGGGCACGGTCACCGCACTGGTCGATGACGACGGCCTTTCGGGCGGCAATGGCCCCAACGTTGCAGGCGACGATCTCGACGCAAATACCGATGGCAACAACAACGACATCGTGTTCGTCGGCACCATGACGGGCAGCGCGGGACCGGATGGTCCGGCGACCTTCAGCTTCGCCGGAATGGTCGGGCAGACCGATCAAGCAGGATCTGGTTCTTTCGCCGAAACGATCAGCTACACCTGGAGCCTGGATGGAAATACAGGCATTGGCACGCTTACCGGGGTGAGTGACGTACGTGGCGATGTGTTCACGGTGACGCTCGATACTGCCACCGGCAGCTACACCGTGACATTGCTGCAGAACTGGCTGCACGATGGCGGCGATGATGGCGAGCTGGCAGGCGGGGTGGATTCGCTCAACCTCACCTATACGGTCAGCGACAGCGACACGCCTGCCGACAGCGCCGATGGCACGTTGACGATCCAGTTCGGTGACGATGCGCCGCTGGCGTTTACGCCGGACAGCGGTTTCGTGAATGACGAGACGGATGCCATTGCTCCCCATCCGACCATCACCGAAGCACTCAATCTTTCGATTGGGGCGGACACGCCTGCGCAGATCGAATTCAGCGTGGCCGATGGAACGCCGGTGATGGACGGCAATACCGGCGAGGCGGTTTCGGTAGGGAGCGACCCACTGTTCTTCTACACCGATCCCAACACCGGCAATCTGGTGGCGACCACCGGTACTGCATGGAACGACGGGACTGTCGGCTTTGTGGTCGAACTCGATGCGACCGGCACCGGCAGCTACACCTTCACGGTGATGAACGACCTGTCGAACGGCACGACCACGACGTTCTCTGACCTTACTTCGACCAATGCAGGCAATGTCCTGTTCCGCGGGGTAGGGGTGGATGATCCGACTACCGAGGTCGATGTGATCCTGTCAGGTTCGAACTCGGGTGGGACTGGCCTGACGGTCAATACCGACAGCGACTCGATTGGCCTTGGAAACCAGTCGATGGATGGAGGCGAGACGGTTCGCATCGAACTGGTGACCAATCTCACCAGCGGTGCGGCTGATGCTTCAGGCTTCGACTACGGCGTGCATGTGCCCACCAACGCTTTCGAGCAGGACATCCCGCAGGTGCAGGGTGCCCAATCTGAAACCGTGGCGATCCGCGTCTATGCGCTGAATGTCACAGGGGACAATGCTCCGAGCACATTCGATACCAGCCCGGCACCCGGTTTCTCCGATGCAACAATCGTGCGGGTCACCAGCGTGACCGTGACCGAGAATACGGGCGAAGTGTCGGTGATCAATATCAGCGGTCTAACGTTGGGAGACACCTTCCTGATCAACAACAACCTTGCCAATGCCGACGATGAACCCATCGTGGGTGTGCTCAACTCCGATGGTTCTGTGACGATCATCGGCCTCCAGCAGGGTGATAGTTATGCGATTGGCACCGGCGCGAATGACTTTGAAGCGGTGGCTGTTACGGCGCTGGCTTCGGGAACGACGGCGGCTGCAAGCGGTGTAACCGCAACTTCGTCAGAGGACAGTTTCGACCTTGGCATTTTCTCGATCGGCAGCTTCAACGCTGGCGAAGACATCGAGCTGAGCTTCGGCGTTACCGTCACCGACGAGGATGGCGATACTGCCGATGGCACGATCAACGTCACGGTCGATCAGGATGGCAGCGGCCCTCCGCCGGTCACTCCGGTCGTGCTCGACCTCGATGGCGGCGGGAACCAGTTCTCCAGCCTGTCGAGCGGCATTGCCTATGACTATGACAGCGACGGCGTGAAGACCAAGACCGCGTGGATTGCCGCAGGCAGCGCGATCCTGGCCTATGACATGAACGGCGACGGCATTGTCAACGACGCTTCCGAATTCGTGTTCGGCAGCGGCGATATGACCGACCTTGAAGCCATCGCCGCCAAATATGACGATAATGGCGACGGCAAGCTCGACGCAGCTGACTCCGCTTATGGTAAATTTGGAGTTTGGATCGACGGCGATCTCGATGCCGTGAGCGATCCGGGCGAATTCACCAGCCTTGCGGATGCCGGAATCACCTCGATCGATCTGGTTTCCGATGGCATCCAGACCATAGAGGCCGATGGCGATGTGACGGTGTTCGGCACCTCCAGCTTCACCTGGGCCGATGGCAGCACCGGCGAAGTCTCCGATGCGGGATTTGTCACCGGCGGCGATGCCAACATCGGGATGATGGAGGCGCTGCTGGCGCTGGGCGGGGAAGAGGCCGCGGCGAACGACAATTCGGGCGTCGTCGCGGGTCTCCAGGGCGCCCAGGAACTGCCCGACGTCGCGGCAATCGTCGATGACGTGATGGATGGCGGCTTTGTCGATGCCATGATCGATCATATTGCTGGCGATCACGGCGCAATGGCGATAGAAGCAAGCTATCTGGACGGTGCCGCCATGGCATTGAAGATTAACGGGGACGCATTCGCTTTTGGCGCAAACCCCATTGCCGACATGACCGAAGAGGCGGCGGCGATGGTGGCGGCCAATGCATGAAGTCAGGGATCCTTTGACCAGGGGGAATATTATGCGTTTTTCGAAAATAGGTGCGTCGGGTGTCGCGCTGGTGATGGCCTTGGCCACGCACCAGGCGGCCATGGCGCAAGGTGGCGATGCCGATGCCTTGATGGCAATGGACATCGATTCGCTGAAGGGCGAGATCCAGAACCGGTTCGATGGGGCCTTGGCCGCCTCGAACAATCCCGCCTTCATCAATGCGGACGACTCGCGCTATCTTTGGGCGATCGAGGCGAAGGCGCAGTGCGGGATCGCACTGGGCTATCTCAAATCCTCGACCAAGGATCCGGTGTCGATCGGCAAGTGCGTCAGGGCATATCAGCTGATGCAATATGTCGCTGCTCCGCCTCCGCCGCCGCCACCCCCTCCGCCGCCACCCCCACCGCCCGTTTGCGAAAACCCGGCGATCATCTTCTTCGAGTTCGACGTTGCGGTTCCGCCTGAAGCCGAGGCGCAGCAGGTGGTGAACTTCATCGCGGGCAATTACCAGGCCTGCGCGTGGAACAACCTGACCGTGGTCGGACATGCCGACCGCTCGGGTTCGAACACCTACAACAGCCGGCTGTCGGCTGCCCGTGCGAACAATGTCGCCGACATGCTGCGTCCGGCGGTGCCGGGTGCCAATGTCACCGTAGAATTCAGGGGCGAGGAAGAACCTCGCGTGCCGACCGAAGACGGCGTGCGCGAGCTTCAGAACCGCCGCGTCGAAATCCTGGTTCGCTAAGGGGAGGGTAGAACAATGAAGAAGACCGTCACAACCCTGGCTGCCGCCGTAATGCTTGCGGCAACCTCTCCGATAGCCCTGGCGCAGACCATGGGCGGCCCGGTTTCGATGCAGCAAGCTGTCGAAACCGCGATCATGGCCAACCCGGAAATCCTGCAGGCGCAGTACAACACCGAGGCAATCCAGTTCGAGCGCGAGCAGGCGCAATCGCTCTACCTGCCGCGCGTCGATGTGGAAGCATCGGCCGGTATTCGCCGGCTCGAGAACACCACGCGGCGGGCGCTGGGCATTGCCGATGACGAGCTTTATCCGGTCGAGGCGCAAGTGACCGCCGACTGGACTGTGTTCGATTTCGGCCGTCGCCGCGGTGAATTGCTGCGACAGGCCGCGCGTGTCGACGGTGCATCGCTGCGCGTGATCGAGCGTTCGGAGTTCATCGCGCTCCAGGTCTCGCGGCAATACCTCGATCTGCTGTTGCAACAGCGCATCGTAGCTGCCGCTAAGGACAACCGGGCTTTCCACGAAGCGCTGGTGTCCGATCTGGGCCAGGGCGTGCAGCAGGAATCGATCTCGGTCGCCGATCTGCAGCAAGCCGAGGAGCGGCTTCAGTCAGCCATCGTGCGCGAGCATGAGGCCAATGAATCGCTTGAAACCGCGCGCAATACGATGCGCCGTCTCACGGGCCTGACGATCTTTGACGTGACGCTGCCGCCCGATCTTGCGGCCAGCATGCCCACGACAGAGGATGAAGCGATCGGGCTTGCCCGCACCGCCAATCCGTTGGTGCGGGAGGCGCAGGCCGATGTCGATGCCGCACACGGGCTGGTAATGGCCGCAAAGGGCGATTTCTACCCGACTTTCGGGGTCGATGTTCGTGGCCGGATCGGTGACGATATCGATGGCTTCAACGGCGACACCAACGATGTCCAGGCGCGCGTTTACATGCGCTGGAACATCTTCAACGGCGGGCAGACGCGCGGCAAGTACCAGGAAATGGTGCACCGCGCTTCGCAGGCGCGTTATCGGCTGCATGAAATGGTGCGCGGCGCCGAGGAAGATGTCTCGAACGCCTGGACAGCCTTGCTGGCACAGCGCAACATCGGTGCTGCGCTGGCTCGCCAGGCGGAAGTGACCGATGACCTGCTGCTCTCCTATCGCAGCCAGTTCAATGTCGGCCGCCGTTCGCTGCTCGATGTGCTCGATGCGCAGAATACGCGCTTCAACACACAGGTACGGCTCGAAACTTCACGCTTTTCTCAGCTTTTCGCGCAATATCAGGTGCTGGCGGCGACCAACCGGTTCCTCGATGCGATGTCCATCGCACCGGGCGCGGGTGCCGGCAAGAACGAGCGCGAGCGGTTCGATTTCGGCCCGCCGAAGGAAGCTGAGACCGACTACCGGCGTTACGCGAACTGAGGCAGCGCGCCGGTTTCGGCGGTTGCGATGCGCAATGGATGAAGCGGGGCGGATTGTGTGATGGCTCCATCATGCGGTCTGCCCCGGCTTCGATAACGATGATGCGAGGTATTCGTGCTGCAGAAAAAGACTTCACGCGCGCTGCAGGCGAATGATCCGCTGATCCAGTGTATCGGGAAGCTGGCCGGGCGCTATGGCATCGCCTTCACCCCGGCGCTGCTCGATTCGCTTGCGCTCGACAGCGCCGGGCGCCTGCCGTTTCATCAAGCGAGCAATGCGGTCGAACTGGCCGGGCTCGATTTCGACCAGCACGATTTCCGCAAACTGCCCAAGAATCCCGCGGTCTATCCGGCGCTGATTTCGCTCGGCGATGGTTCGGCGGCGGTCATCGAGGAAGCGCGCGAGAACGATCTGCTGGTCTGGCTACCTGAAGAGGGTGAGGCGACGTGGAAGACCCGCGACGAAGTGCAGGTGGATTACGCCGGCGGCTTCATCTCGGTCTTCGGCGATCCCGATGCGCTGCGCGAGCAGGAAGCGCCATGGCATCAGAAGGCGCGGCATCACTGGTTCTGGGGTGAGCTACGCAAGGAGCGCAAGGCCTTCCGTTCGGTGCTGTTGGCATCGCTGGTCATCAATCTGCTGGCGCTGTCGCTGCCGCTATTCTCGATGAACGTCTATGATCGGGTGATCCCCAACCGCGCGGTATCGACGCTGTGGGTGCTGGGCATCGGCGTGCTGCTGGCCTTCGCGATGGAGTTTGCGCTGCGCACCGCGCGCACCAACGTCATCGATGAAATCGGCAGGCGGCTCGATATCAGGCTGTCGCAGAAGATATTCGGCCGCGTGCTGGGGCTGCCGCTGTCCGCGCGGCAGGGCAATACCGGCGCGCTGGCGGCGCGCGTGTCCGAATATGCGGTGGTCCGCGATTTCTTTGCCTCGACCACTGTCGTGCTGGTGGTCGATCTGGCCTTCCTGGTGCTGTTCGTGGCGGTGATCGCCTATATCGCTGGCTGGCTGGCGCTGGTCCCGATCGTCGCCATGGGCCTGATGGCGGCGGCCGGCTTCCGTTTGCAGCGCAAGGTCACGGACGCCGCGCGCGACGCGCAGGCCGATCACGGGTTGCAGCAGACGCTGCTGGTCGAATCGGTGGCGGGCATGGAAACGCTCAAGAGCATGACCGGCGAGCGCGCGATGATGGGCCGGTGGTACAACCTCGCCGAAATCGGCACCCATTCGCAGCAGCGGCTCAAGCGGATCAATTCGATTGCAATCGGGCTGGCGCAGAGTTTCCAGCAGATTTCGACCATCTCGCTGATCATCGGCGGATACTATCTGTTCGACGCCGGGATCATCACCATGGGCGCGATCATCGCCATCGTGATGCTCGCCTCGCGCTCGCTGGCGCCGGCTGGACAGATCGCTTTCCTTTTGACCCGTGCCAGGCAGGCCCGCGAGACGCTCGAATCGATCGAGCGACTGTTTGCAGTGCCCGACGAACGCAAGCAGGGCCTCTCATCGCTCCCCGCGACCGTGCGTAACGCCACGCTAAAGCTGGAGGATTGCACCTTCGCCTACCCCGATGCGCCCGTGCCCGCGCTCGACCGGATGAACCTGACGATCCAGCCGGGTGAAAGGATTTGCCTGATCGGGCGTGTCGCTTCGGGAAAGTCCACGCTCGGAAGGTTAATTTGCGGGCTTTATCAGCCAACTGGCGGCGCTTTTCTGGTTAATGGCATAGACTCGCGCCAGTTCCGGCCACAGGACTTGCGCAGGGATTTTCGCTTCGTAGGTCAGGACGCAACTTTGTTTACCGGCTCGATCAAGGACAACCTTGCACTCGGTGCACCCGAGGTTGACGAGGCACGCCTGTTCGATGCGCTGCGGATGAGCGGTGCCGACGAATTCCTGGCGCGCGACGACAGCGGGGTTGATCGCGCCGTGGGCGAGCAGGGCCGCCGCCTTTCGGGCGGGCAGCGCAGCTTCCTGGCGCTGGCGCGCGCCTTTGTCAGTCCGTGCGAGCTGCTGTTCCTTGACGAGCCTACCGGCGCGATGGATTCGCAGACCGAACGGCAATTTGTCGAGCGCCTGCGCGGATCGCTGACCGATCAGCAGACGCTGGTGATTTCGACGCATCGCCCGGCATTGTTCGACCTGTGCAACCGGATCATCGTGCTCGACAAGGGCCGCGTGGTTGCCGATGGCAGCAAGGACGAAATTATTGCCCGGGCCAGCAAACAGGGCGGGATGACGCAATGAGCGCGGCCTTGGCCTTTGCCGGGCATTCGCTGCGCGAAGCGGAAGGCGCGGCCAGTTCCCGCTTTGCCTTTGGCGGCGCGGTGCTGAGCGCCATGGCGCTTTCGCTGGTATTCCTGGTCGGCGATGCCGGATCGGGCCGTGCGGAGGCGAGCGAGTCGTTCAAGACGCGCGAACTGGCGCGGCTCAAATCCCTGGACAGCGGCGCGCAGGCCGAGATTCTGGTCGAGGGCCTTTCGGCGCAGGCGCGCAACGAACTGATCCCCGCATCGCAGATGCCGGTCGAGGAAATGGACCGGTTCGCGGTGATCGGCACCTCCAGCCCGCAGTATGCCAGCGCGCAGCGCTGCCTGACGCAGGCGATCTATTACGAAGCGGCCAACGAGCCGATCAAGGGCAAGCGCGCGGTGGCACAAGTGGTGCTCAACCGCTTGCGCCACCCGGCCTATCCCAATTCAGTCTGCGGCGTGGTTTATGAAGGGGTCAACGATCCAGTCTGCCAGTTCAGCTTCACCTGTGACGGTTCGCTGCTGCGGCAACCGATGGCACGGCAATGGAACGAATCGCGCAAGGTCGCGGCAGAAGCGCTGGCCGGAACGGTCGAGCCGTCGGTCGGGTCGGCGACGCATTACCATGCCGATTACGTCCTGCCGCGCTGGGCCTACACCCTGGCCAAGATCGAAAAGATCGGCGTGCATGTGTTCTATCGCTTCCCAGGCCGGGCCGGGCGCGAGGCCGCTTTTAACCGCCACTGGGCAGGCAACGAGCGGGTGCCGTTCCTGAGCGATGACCGGCTGCGCCAGATGCTCGCGGGCAGGTATGATGAAGCAGTTCCGGTAGAGCCTGAACTGACACCCGGGCTTACGGTGACGCCGCATGTCACCGATCGCCATGCGCCCGCCGATGTCGGCGGACGGATCGATACCACGAAGAGCTGGCGCCTCACGATCCCCGATCCTGTAAGCGCGGCCCGATTTTCCAGTGGCGCAGTTGCAGCAGAAGCCGGGGTGGCCAAGTGAACCGGATTCGCCAGTGGATTGAGATTTTTTCCGACTTGGACGCCAACCGCAAGCTGATTGCCGTTTGCGCGGCGACGCTGTTCCTGCTCATCGGCTGGTCGAGCGTTGCGCAGACCGAAGAAGTGACGCGCGGCATGGGAAAGGTCATTCCTTCGTCGAAGGCGCAGTTGGTCCAGCCCGCCGAACCCGCGGTGATCGAGGAAATCCTCGTGCGCGCGGGCCAACTGGTCAGGAAAGGTCAGTTGCTGGTCCGTTTCGACGCTGAAATCGCCGAGTCCGAACTGGGCAAGCTCAAGACCGAGAACGAACTTCTGTCGGCGCGTGCGCAACGGCTCGAAGGCGAGGCCACAGGCACGCAACTGGGCTGCGAAGAGGGTGGTGATTGCGCCGACGAACAACGCTTGCAAGCAGTGCGGCTGGCCGCGGCGCGCAGCCGCGAAAGCTCGCTTTCCGCAGCGATCGAACAGCGCCGCCGCGACCTGCGCGAGGCGCAGGCCACCGTCGATGCGCTGGAAGACAGTGCGCGCCTGGCCCGCGATCAGGTCAAGATGCTCGAACCGCTTGCGGCGCAGGGTATCGTTCCCAAGACCGAATTGCTGACCGCGCAGCGCGATCTGGTCGACACGCAGGGCCGGCTTGCCGCCGCGCGGCAGGCAGTAGGGCGGGCACAGGCCTCTATCAGCCAGGCACAGGCTGACTTCAGCGCCGGCAGGTTCGAGTTCCAGCAGCAGGCGCTGGGTGAACGTTCAGAGATCACCACACGCATCGCGGTGAACGAGGAAACCATCCGCGGGGCCGAGGCGCGGCGCAACCGCAACGAGCTGCGCGCGCCCGCGGACGGCATCGTCAACGATGTCCAGATCACCACTGTGGGCGGTTTCGTCAACGCGGGTGAGCAGATCATGCAGATCGTCCCGGTCGGCGACAAGTTGCTGGTGGAGGCGCGCGTGGCGCCCAAGGACATCGCCTTCATCAAGGTGGGCGACCGGGCCATGGTCAAGGTTACCGCCTACGATTTCGCCACCTATGGCGGGCTTTCAGGGCGGGTCCAGAACGTCAGTGCCGACAGCGTCTATGACGAAGTCGAGCGCGAGGCCTATTACACGGTGCTGGTGGAGACTGACCGGGCGTATCTTTCACGGGGCGGAAAGCGGTTGCCGATCGTGCCGGGCATGATCTGCGATGTCGAGATCATCACTGGCAGCAAGTCGGTGCTGAGCTACCTGCTCAAGCCGATCAGCCGCGCGCTCAACGAATCGCTGACCGAGCGCTGAGGCGCGGTAAGCCGTTCAGTTGAAGGCCAGGCGCATGGCTGGCTGCGCCGGAGTCGTCACCGCCTGACCATGAAGCCACCGGCTCTCCCCCGAGAAGCTGAGAACCGCGCGATAACCGTAATCACCGCCGGCTGGCACCACCCGGTCGCTCTGAAGGTCGAGCATCGACCAACCTGCGCCAGAGCGCACCAGCAGCACGGCATGATCGACCTGTCGCAGCGTGTCACGCGCAAGGGTCAGCATCATGTCGTCGCGATCGATGCCGGCGGCGGCCAGCATCTGCATCTTGAGGATGGCAAAATCCTCGCAGTCGCCCGATCCACGGCGCAGCGTCGTCGCCGCGTCGGCCCAGTAGTCTCGCGTGCCGGACGACTGGCGATCGTCACGATAGTCGATCTTGCGGTTGACCCAGCGGTTGACCCGCGCGAGCAGCGCATCGCGATCCTGCGGCACCGTTCCGATTGCATGGGTGAGGTCCCGCTGCGACAGCCCGCGCGAGGATACGCGCCGCCATTCGGCATCATACCGGGTGCGCCCGATAGCAATCCGCTCGCTGCCCAGGAACGCCCCCGTGCTGCGCGCCGGAAGAGGGAGGGGAGCGCGCAGCACTAGGCCTTGCGGAAGGCCGAGACAGGCAGAGCCGATCGCGGCAAGCGGCAAGGCCGGGGCGTATGAATTGGTGGCGGAGGTCGCGGGCCCAAGGATCGAGTTCGCAACGGGCAATCCGCCGCCGCCTCCGCCGCCCTGCTGCATCCGCATCAGCTCGAGCGCGCTGGACTGCCCGCCCAGGATCGCCGCGCTCTTGCTCATCGAGCGGCTGGCATAACCAAGGCTCAGCGGATTGGCGGGTGCGGCAGGCGCGGCCCCGCAACCGATCTGCGCCATGCCCACGGCAGCCAATGGCAATGCGCCGGGCATGGTCAGAGCCAGCGGAACGGAAGCCTGCGCGGGCGAGGCCACGGCGCAAAGCGCGAGCGTGCCGGACAGGAGTGCTTTCTTGAACATCCTGCCTCTGTGCAACGCAACCGCCTACCACGCGGTTTGAAGACAGGGTTACCAGCAGGCTAAGCTAGATTGACGCGAGGGCGGGAAATTGTTGCGACCGGGCGGCAAGATTGTGCACCGGAGCCAATGAGCAAGGTTAACGCGGGTAAAGGCGCAGCGTCAGTTCTTGATAAAAATCATCGATTATTCCCGGCCCGGCGTGCAAGTGACGCAAGGTAGGCCGGGGATCAGGCCGATGGCTGTTCTGTTTTGCTGTGCTCGTCCTCGCGCTCGTACCGGATCGCGTCGAGGATCTTGGCGCCGCCCAGAAACACCGCGCCGGTAGTGGCGAGGAACAGCAGCTTGCCGCCGAAACCGGGATATTCGACCAGATATTGCGAGCCGCGCGCGGTTGCGCCCAGCGCCAGCGCATAAATGATCGCGAACGCCTCAAAGCGAGTCTTGATCACGAACAGCCGGCCCAGCTTGCGCACCATCCCCGCATCCCTCGCATTGGCCCGGACAGCGCCGGGCACAGGGTTAACAATGTGCTAATACTACGCCGTGAAGGATGTGTGTCCAGCGCGTTAACCCAGTTCAGCGAGGTCCAGTGCCCCGAGAAGCGCAAGCCGTGCCGCTTTGACACTGTTTTCGAGGCTCTCATGACCCAGATCGTCAGGATCGATCTGTTCGGGCCAATATCCGGCGATGACCGATTCGATTTTGTCAGCCTTGGCGTGGTCGAGCAGGAAACGCGGATCGACCGTCACCGGATCGGCCACCACGCGCAGGCGCAGGCAGGCCGGGCCGCCGCCATTGGCCATGCTCTGCCGTACATCGACGGGGATCACCTGCCGAATCGGGCCGTTAGATGCCGCCATATCCTCGCACCAGCTCCACACCGGCTCGCACTCGCGGCATTCACCGGGCACCACCAGCGCCATTCCGCCTTCGGGCAAGGTCAAGAGCTGCGCGTTGAAAAGATAGGTCCGGATCGCTTCGGCCAGGCTCACTGCGCTGTCCGGCACTTCGACCACCTGCAATGCCGGAAACGCCGCGCGCATCGCGTCATAGGCGCGCTGCCTGTCGGCAAAGGCGAGCTCATGCGCAAAGAGTACGCTCTCGTTCGCCACCGCCACCACATCGTTGTGGAATGCGCCCGCCGCGATCGCCGCCGGGTTCTGCTCGATGAACACGCAGCGCGCCGGATCGAGCCCGTGCAGCCGCGCGACCG
>LOEX01000094.1 GCA_001516125.1 Sphingomonadales bacterium BRH_c42 | reverse complement strand
GCGCTGGAGGACGCGCGCGCGGCCGAAGCGGCGATGCTCAGGCTCAAACGGCGCGGAATCCTGGTAAACGTCGTTGACCGGCCGGAACTGTGCGATTTCACCACGCCCAGCATTCTTGATCGCGATCCCTTGTTGATCGCAATCGGCACTGGCGGCGCTTCAGCGGGGCTGGCCAAGCATTTGCGCCTTCGCCTGGAGCAGATTATTCCGCAATCGCTGGGCGCGCTGGCGCAGGCGCTGTTTTCAGCGCGCGAGGCATTGCGCGCGCGCTTCCCCGATGCGGCCGAACGGCGCCGGGTTATCGACGCGGCACTGCAAGCGGGCGGCCCGCTTGACCCCTTGCAGGAGGATTCGGCGGAACGGGTGCAGGAATGGCTCGATGGCGCCGATGCGGCCTGCACGCCTGACCGCCATTCCTTTACCCTCGTCAGCGACGATCCCGATGATCTGACGCTGCGGCAGGCGCGCCTGCTGGGAAAGGCGGATGTGATCCTGCACGATCGGAAGGTCGCGCAGGCGATCCTGGCGCGGGTCCGTGCCGACGCTGTGCGCCACGTCCTGCCCTATGATGGACCAAGCGAAGGCCTGGTGGTGGAACTGCGGCGCGGTTGACGCGCTGCCGTCCGCCGGCAACCAACATCCGCTTGTTCAAACCACCTTTGACGCCGTCTTGCGCAATTCGGCGAAAAAACGCGCCATCGCCTCTGCCGCCTGGTCCGACAGGGCGATGAATGCACGGCGCTTGTCCACCCCGTCCTCGGTACGCACGAACAATCCGGTCTCAACCATCTGGCCGATCCAGCGCAGCGCAGTTGTGGGTGGGACGCCGCTAGCGATGCACAAGGAGCTTACGGAAACGCGCGTATGCTCGGCCCGGGCAGCGGTGAGATCGAGCAGCATGTCCCACGCCGGATCAGCGAACAGCGCCGGGTCGAAAAAACGCGCGCGCAATTGGCGCTGTTGAATGATCTGACGTACCAGGCGCGGGTCCGGCAACGATGGCCGGGCGCCCCGCACCAAACCAGAGGTTCCATTACCGGATTCCCCACGAAAATCGCGGGCCGGCGATTCAAAGCGGAATGCTCCCCCATCGGCGCCAAGTCCGGGCTTACCCATCCGGTCCAGACGCTCTGCAATCTTCGCCACCTGCTCGGTCAGTCGGAGCAGCGCGAGCCGCTCATCCTCTGCCAGTTCGCCGACACGCGCTAACGATTTACGGCTTCTTACCCGACCGAGCGCGATCAGACGTTCGGCCCTGCTGGCAGCGACCAAAATTTGTGGATTCGATTCGCTGAAGCATGCGAACAGCCATTCAAACAGATCGAGGCATGTCGAAATAATCAGGTGTTGACCATCTTTCGCCGAGCGGCGGTCGAACTCGCAAAGTGCAATGCAACGCTCGGCATCCATCCGCTGAATATCGCAAATGATAATGTCGGCGGCTAATGGACGGAAGGCGACCGCTTCGTCGATCGTGCCTTTCGCTAGCATCAAAAGGCCAGCATCGTCCACGTCCCGCACCAATTCAGCCAAGACTGTGGGACAGTCCGAATAGACTGACACGCTATTCCCGTATGATCCTCCCCCGCTTTCCGGATAAGGCGCATCACCCCCCGTTGTGCCGATGAATGGTTCAGCTTCGTTCATTGGTTTCAACATCTCCATCAACCGCCAAGTGGTCAAGCATAGTATTTCACGCACGGCACCGTTGGCCGCAGCGCGCGTCAATCCATGAATGGGTCGCGAACCAGGATCGTGTCTTCGCGTTCGGGACTGGTGCTGACCAGCGCCACGGGCGTTTCGATCAGTTCCTGCACGCGCTGGATATATTTGATCGCATTGGCCGGCAGATCGGCCCAGCTGCGCGCGCCGACCGTCGATTCGTGCCAGCCGTCCATTTCCTCATAGATCGGTACGACCGCAGCCTGATCCGCCGCGTGCGAGGGAAAATAATCGAGGATGCGCCCATTGAGGCGATAGCCGGTGCAGATCTTCACCTTCTCCAGCCCGTCAAGCACATCGACCTTGGTCAGAGCGATGCCGGTCACTCCGCTGATCGCGCAGCTTTGCCGCACCAGCACCGCATCGAACCAGCCGCAGCGCCGCTGCCGCCCGGTGACGGTGCCGAATTCATGGCCCCTCTCGCCCAGTCGCTGGCCCACCTCGTCGGATAGCTCGGTCGGGAACGGGCCCGAACCGACGCGGGTGGTATAGGCCTTGACGATCCCCAGCACGAAACCGGTCGAATTGGGGCCAAGCCCGCTACCCGCAGCCGCCGTGCCGCTGACCGTGTTCGAACTGGTGACGAACGGATAGGTGCCGTGATCGATATCGAGCAACACGCCCTGCGCGCCTTCGAACAGGATGCGCGCGCCCGCCTTGCGCACCTTCTTGAGCCGCTTCCACAAAGGCTGGGCAAAGCGCAGCACGAAGGGAGCGATTTCGCGCAAATCGGCCAGCAAAGCCTCACGATCGACCGGCGGCTGGCCAAACCCGGCGCGCAGCGCGTCATGATGCGCGCACAGGCGGTCAAGCTGGGGATCGAGGTGATCGAGATGCGCCAGGTCGCACACACGGATCGCGCGGCGGCCCACCTTGTCCTCATAGGCCGGGCCGATCCCGCGCCCGGTGGTGCCGATCTTGCCGCTGCCCGCCGCCGCCTCGCGCAGGCCATCGAGATCGCGGTGGATCGGCAGGATCAGCGGGCAATTGTCGGCCACGGCCAGATTGTCATCGGTTATGCTGACGCCTTGCGTCTCGATCTTCTCGACCTCGGCCTTGAGCGCCCATGGGTCGAGCACCACCCCGTTACCGATCATCGAAGGCGTGCCTGAGACAATGCCCGATGGCAGCAGGCTGAGCTTGTAGGTTACGCCGTCAACCACCAGCGTGTGGCCGGCATTGTGCCCGCCCTGGAAACGGACCACAACATCGGCGCGGCTGGCCAGCCAGTCGACGATCTTGCCCTTGCCCTCATCGCCCCACTGGGCACCGATCACGGTTACGTTGGCCATGCTTACACCTCACCCCCTGCCGGGGGATCCACAAGGTCCTTCGACAGGACTCGACCAGGGGATTGCGACGGGGGAACCGCTGGGCTCCGAATGCGCCGCGCGGGTTACTGGCACCGCCCCGGTAAAGTCAAGCAGCAAGCCGCGACAAGCCGGTGCAATGTACGACTGGCCATAGCAGCGCGGCATCGGATAGGTTGCAGGCCGAATAGCGAGGATAAAGGCATGATGAAGGCATTGTGGATCATTGCGGGCGCGATTTCGATGGGCGCCGCCCCGGTGCTTGCAGAGGGACGCGGAACGGCAGGCGCAGCCGCAACCGAGATCTCCTACGGCGCCGACCGGCTGCAAAGCATCGATTTCCACGCCGCGAAGACGACCGGACCTGCCCCTCTGGTGCTGTTCGTGCATGGCGGCGGGTGGAAACGCGGCGACAAGGATAACGCGACCGGGCGGCTGAAAGCACCGCATTACAATGCTCTCGGCTATCACTTCGCCACGGTCAATTACCGGTTGGTGCCCGACGCCACGGTCGAGCAGCAGGCGGCCGATATTGCAGCCGCGCTGGCCGAACTCCTGCGCCGCGCCGACGCGCTGAAGATCGACCGCGGCAAGGTCGTGCTGATGGGGCACAGCGCGGGCGCGCATCTGGTGGCGCTGGTGGGAACCGATCCGCAATATCTGCGCGCCGCAGGCCTGTCGCTGGCCGATGTGCGCGGCGTGATCCCGCTCGACGGTGCGGCCTATGACGTGCCCGCGCAAATGGACGAGAACGCGCGGCTGATGGGTGATACCTACAAGCAGGCATTCGGCACCGATCCGGCGCGCCAGCGCGCGCTATCGCCCACGCATCATGCCGCCGCGCCCAACGCGCCCGCGTTCCTGATCCTCCATGTCCAGCGCCGCGACGGCACAGCGCAAAGCCGCGCGTTGGGCGATGCCTTGCGCAAGGCGGGAACCGACGCGCGAGTTCAGGGCTTCGCAGGCCGGGGCCTGCGTGGGCACATGGAAATCAACCGTAAGCTGGGCGATCCAGACTACCCGGCTACGGGAGTGGTAGATGACTGGCTGGCAGACCAATTCGCGAAGTAGCAAAGACTAACCGGTTGTTCTTGCCCCCGGTTAATGCACCGTCTGGTCAAGCACGCTGACTATTGTGGCATTCATATCGGCGACCATCGGCTGAGTGCGCGGGCCAGGGGCAGAAGGATAGTGGCAAAGCGCATGCTGCTGTTCTAGCGTCATCTCAAAACAGACCGTCACCAGCGCAACCATGCCTGCTTCAAGTCTTGCGAAGATCGGCTGGGCGGCCTCCTGGCGCCTGGTATCGCGATCTTGCAGCTGTCGCATTTGCTCATTTACGGCATCGCGTTCGAGGTCAAGCTGGCGAAAGAGTTCGTTGATCTGGCTTTCCATGGCATCGCATTCCGCCATGCGTCGACTGTACTCCGGTTCCTCGAAAGTCCCCTGGCAATAGGAATTGTGCTGCTCAATGCGCCCGTTGTAATCGGCGTAGCGTGCGAGGATGCTGCCCATCTGCGGTTCGAGTGCCTTGGAGTTCATCTCGATCGCTTCCTTCTCGATCAAATTTCCTTCAAGGTCATAGAGTGCCGATGCCAAAGTTGCTTGCGCGCTGTCATAGCCAGCCTGGTCCATGGCCTGAACCGGCGCAGCCATGACAATGCCTGCAAATGCTGCGCCATAAGCCAAAGAAAACACCGAAGTTCTTGACATCGCCCCGCCTCCCCACCGCACCACTTGCGCCCTATACTTGGAAATGCAGTGTAACGCCACGAATTGCGTGTGCTGAAATGCCACCCATGGAGGCTCAGAGCCTTTCTGGCTCCCTACCTTCCAGCCGGTGCGTGCAGCCAAGCGCCGCCGGGTCTTCACTCTCGCCGATCTGCGCCACGGTGCGCCAGCCGATCGCGCGCAGGCGGGCTGCCACGTCCTCGTCATGCCCCAGCGGCAAATACAGCGTGTCGGTAGCCTGCCCTTCTCCCGTCGCCGGGGCTAGTCGGTCAAGGAACAGCGTGAAGCCGGTTGCCGGTTCGTTGCTGCCCTTGATCACATAGGTTCCGCCGCGCCCCACCGCGCCGCGCACCCCTTCGGCATAGAGCGTGAAGCCGAACCAGCTCTGGTATTCGAAGCCATGGCG
>LOEX01000093.1 GCA_001516125.1 Sphingomonadales bacterium BRH_c42 | reverse complement strand
CGGCAGCCCCTCCACCGCCCGCGCGATCGCGGCGATGTGGTCGGGCGTCGAGCCGCAGCAGCCGCCCAGCACATTGACCTGACGCGCTTCGGCCCATTCGCGCACCAACGATGCGGTGGTCTGCGGCTCCTCGTCATACTGGCCAAGCTCGTTGGGCAGTCCGGCGTTGGGATAGGCCATCAACAGGCAATCGGTGATCTGCGACAGCAGCTGCACATGCGGGCGCAATTGCTGCGCGCCGAAGCTGCAATTGAGCCCGATGGCGACGGGTCTTGCGTGGCGCACCGCATACCAGAACGCCTCGACCGTATGGCCCGACAGGTTGCGCCCCGAAAGGTCGGTCAGCGTGAGCGAGATCATCAGCGGCACTTCGCGGCCAAGATCACGTTCCAGCTCCTTCACCGCCATGATCGCCGCCTTGCAATTGAGCGTATCGAACACGGTTTCGATCAGGATGAAATCGGCCCCGCCTTCGATCAGCGCCGCTGCCTGTTCGTAATAGACCTCTTTCACCTCGTCGAAGCTGACCTCGCGAAAGCCGGGGTCCTCGACCTGCGGCGAGAGCGAAAGCGTCTTGTTGGTCGGTCCCATCGCGCCGCAGACGAACCGCTCCACCCCATCGCGCGCCGTCGCCTCATCGCACGCCTCGCGGATCACGCGGGCGGCGGCGATGTTGATCTCGCGCACCAGATGTTCGGCCCCGTAATCGGCCTGGCTGATGCGGTTGGCGTTGAAGGTGTTGGTGGCGAGCACGGTCGCACCGGCGGCAATATAGCTGTCGCAGATGCGGCGGATGACCTGGGGCTGGGTCAGATTGACCAGATCGTTGTTGCCCTTCTGGTCGCGTGCCAACGCGCATTCGCCCGCATAATCCTCAGCCGATAGCCGGGCGCGCTGGATCTCGGTGCCATAGGGCCCGTCCTTTATCAGGATTTGCCGCGCGGCTGCGGCAGTGAGGCGTTCGCGCGCGCTCTGCCCAGGGCCTGTCGTAAGGGTCATCCAGCTTCTCCGATGGGGCGCTTGCCGAGCAGATGGCAGATCGCATAGGCAAGTTCAGCGCGGTTGAGCGTGTAGAAATGGAAATCGCGCACGCCGCCGGCATGGAGCCTGCGGCACAGCTCGGCGGCCACCGTGGCGGCGACCAGTTGCCGCGCTGCGGGCCGCTCGTCGAGCCCCTCGAACAGTCCGTCCATCCATGCGGGGATCTGCGCACCGCAGGCAGCGGCGAACCTGCGCGCCTGCGCCACATTGGTCACCGGCAGGATGCCCGGCACAACCGGCGCATCGATCCCGCCTTTCGCCAGCGCATCGCGGAAGCGAAAGTACGTTTCGGCCTCGAAGAAGAATTGCGTGATCGCGCGCGTCGCCCCGGCGTCAAGCTTGCGCTTGAGATTGTCGATATCGGCCTCGGCGCTCGCGGCATCCGGGTGGACCTCGGGATAGGCGGCAACCGAAATCTCGAAATCGGCGATCTGCTTCAGCCCCGCCACGAGTTCAGCCGCGTCGCGATAGCCCTGAGGGTGGGGGGCGAAGCGCGCGCCCGGCGAGCCATCGGCACTCGGTGCATCACCGCGCAGCGCCACGATATGGCGCACGCCCGCTTCCCAATAGCGTTCGGCGACTTCGCGAATTTCGCCTTTGGTGGAATCGACGCAGGTGAGATGCGCGGCGGCGGGAAGCCGCGCCTCGGCGATGATTCGCGCCACTGTGTTGTGCGTGCGCTCGCGCGTCGATCCGCCCGCGCCATAAGTGACCGAAACGAAGCCTGGTGCCAGCGGCTTCAATTCCTCGACCGCATGCCAAAGCTGCTGCTCCATCTTCTCGCTCTTGGGCGGGAAGAATTCGAAACTGACGTTCAGGTCGCCCGCCGGATCGCCCGGCAATGCTGCGAACAGCGGGGTGACGAGCGCGTCGGCACGGCCTTGCGCGCTATTATCCGGCGCCATCGTCATGCACGCTGCTCCTGCCGCTGCTGCGCCGACGCTGGGCCGCGACGCTGACCGATCCAGATCTTGACCACCAGCTCGCCGCCGTCGAGGGCGGCGGGCGGTCTGGCGACAAAACCTGCATCGCCCAGCAGCCGCTTGATCTGGCCGTCACCAAAGCCGAGCCGGACGTGTTCGTGCCGTGCGCGCAGCTCCTCGCGGTCATGCGCGGCAAAATCGACGATCGCGATCCGCCCGCCCGGCTTGAGCACGCGCCCCGCCTCGGCCAGGACCTGCGCGGGTTCCTGCGCGAAATGCAGCACCTGATGCAGCAGGACGGTGTCGAACTGGCCCGCGGCAAAGGGCAGATCGAGGAAATCGCCCTGTACCAGCTCGACGTCCTCTGTCGGCAGGTGCTGGAGCTTGGCGCGCGCAATCCGCAACATATCGAGGCTCTTGTCGAGCGCCACGATCCGCTGCGCGCGCGGGGCAAAGAGTTCTGCCATGCGGCCGGTACCGGTCCCGATGTCGAGCAGCTTGCCAGGCGGATCATCGCCCAGCGCTTCGATCAGCGCCTGCTCGACCAGCCGGTCGGGGCTGTGCATGCGCCGCAGATCATCCCATTCGCCGGCGTGCCGTGCGAAATAATCCTCTGCGGATTTCTCGCGCGCGGCGCGGATAGCTGAAAGTTTGCGCCGGTCCTCCTCGCATTCGCGCGCGAACTGCGCATCTTCGCGCTCGGCCGCAGCGAGCAGCCGCGCCACCGCTTCGGCGAGCGGCGAGGCGTTGCCCGGCGAGGAAGGCGCGCGCAGGAACACCCAGCTACCCTCGCGCCGCCTTTCAGCCAGCCCGGCATCGCACAGGATTCCGATATGGCGCGAAACGCGCGGCTGGCTTTGGCCCAGCACCTGTGCCAGTTCGCCCACCGCAAGCTCCATCGTGCCCAGCAGGCGCATGATGCGCAGGCGGGTGGGATCGGCCAATGCCCTGATGATCGTCTCGATGCTCACGACGATCAGGATATAAAGATATTTTTATATCTGTAAATGGAGCGGTGTGCTTGCCGCCTCCCGCCCTTGCGGTTGGGAGTTTTCACCGAAAACAGTCCGCCGAACTGTTTTCCGTAGTGAAAACTGGTGCCGCTTAGGTGACTCGAACACCTGACCCCATCATTACGAATGATGTGCTCTACCGACTGAGCTAAAGCGGCACTTCGCGGAAAGGCCCCCAAAGGCGATCCCGAAAAATGGAGGCCCGAGCCGGAATCGAACCGGCGTGCAAGGATTTGCAGTCCTCTGCGTCACCACTCCGCCATCGGGCCTCTACCCACGCATTGCGGGCGGAAGCGGCCCCTAGCGAAACCTTGTCCGCTTGGCAATCGCATTGATACCTTCCGTAAGGTCAATCTGGACGCGCGCGCAGGAATGGCTACAGGCACCGGTCATGTCCGTATCCGCACTGATCGAGCCCGTCACCGGGCAGTCCGGCCCGGTCCGGCTCCGCGCCGTGCCGCTGTGGCAGCAGGGCCGCACGCTTTATGGCGGCGCTTCGACGCTGATTGCCTATACCATGGCGACGCGCGCCTTTACCGATCTGCCGCCGCTGCGCGCCGCGCAGATCGGCTTTGTCGCGCCGATTGGTGAGGAGATCGAACTTTCGGCCGAGATCGTGCGGCAGGGGCGCAACGTAACCCAGGTCCGCAGCGAACTGCATTGCGAGGGCAAGCTGGCGCTCACGGCCTTCTGGCTGTTCGGTGCCGCGCGCGAAGCCAATGCGCTGCACCCCGCTTCGCCTCCCGAGCCGATGCCTGGTCCGCCGGAACAGTATGACGAGGTTGGCACCGAAACCGCCCCGTCCTTTCTGAAGGAAAACTTCGAAATGCGCCGCGCGCAGGACGAGCACGGACCGGGCGAACCGGTGATGCGGCGCTGGTTCCGCCTGAAGGAGCGCGACGTGCTCGATCCGGTCGGCACGCTCATCCTGCTGGGCGATACGCTTCCACCCGGTGCGATCCGCGCGATGCGGCGGCAGGGGCCGATCAGCTCGATCAACTGGTCGTTCAACCTGCTCGATCCCGCTCCGCAGACGCAGGACGGCTGGTGGCTGGGCGAAACGCGCAGCGAACACGCGGATCTGGGCTATTCTAGCGAGCGGCTGTCGATGTGGAACACCGATGGCCGCCAGGCCTTGAGCGGCCTGCAATCGGTGGCGATCTTCGGTTAGACGTCGTCGAACTTCGGTTCGCGCTTTTCCATCCCCGCCATGACCGCCTCGACCTGGTTCGGTGAGCGGATGATCGCACGCTGTTCGATACTCTCCTCGAGCAGGATGGCGTCGGTCGCGCGGTCCTGCATCAGCGCCGATAGCCGCTTGGCCGCCCGGATCGCCTGCGGATTGCGGCCCGCGATCGTCGCAGCGATCGTAGTCGCGCGCGCCAAAGGGTCTTCATCGACAAAGGTCGCCAGCCCCAGCCCCTGCGCTTCGGTGCCGGTGAATTCGCGGTTGGTATAGACCAGTTCGCGCAGCACATCGTCGCGCACCAGGCCTCGCCACAGCGCATAGCCGGCCATGTCGGGCACCAGGCCCCATTTCATTTCCATGATCGCCATGCGCGCCTGTGGATGGACCACGCGGATGTCCGTGCCGCTGGCGATTTGCAGGCCGCCGCCGAAGCACACGCCCTGCACCGCCGCTATCACCGGAACCGGCAGCTTGCGCCACACCATCGCCGCCTGCTGGAAGCGGTTGGAGTTGCCATGGGTTCGCTCGGTCAGTTCGGGTTCGTCGGGGGCGGGTTTGCGGGCAAAGGAGGAAACGTCGAGCCCGGCGCAGAACGAGCGCCCCTCGCCCGCCAGAACCACCGCGCGCAGCCCCTTCATCTTGCCGAGCCGGTGCCCCGCCTCGATAATCCCGTCGAACATCGCCGGATCGAGCGCGTTCATCTTGTCCGGGCGGTTGAGGCGAACCTGTGCGACTCCGTCGTCGCCGAGGTGGATGGTCACACGGTCATTGTCTGGCGATATCATGCGGAAAAATCCTCAAGATGTTTGCTGCACACTGGCGCAAGCACCATTCCAAGTCCAGCCGGTCGGGAAAGCGGAATATGCCCGGCTCGGGCGACCATCGGGATACATTGCCGTCACAGGTCTCCGCCCGCGCGCATCGAATAGGCGCGATCGGGCGTGATGATGATATGGTCGAGCAGCTCGATGTCGAGCGCCGCCGCGATTGCAGCCATGCGCCGGGTCGCTGCAATGTCATGGACGCTCGGGCGGCAATCGCCCGATGGGTGGTTGTGAGCTACGATCAGGCTGCGCGATCCGATCTGGAGCGCCATTGTAAACAAGGCGCGCATCCGCAGCGCGAGCGCGGTCCCATTGCCGCTGACGATTCGGCGATCGGCCAGAAATCCGCGATCGGCGTCGAGAAAGATCGCATGCAGGTGCTCGTTCCCGCCGCCGTGGGCAAATATCTGCTCGCGCAGATAGAGCAGCATGGCGTTGAGGTGCATGTGATTGCGCTGGCCGGACTGCGTGCCGGCCGTTGAGGGAGTGGGCACGCCGGCGGGTATGGCAAGGCGCATCACAGCGGACTGTTCCCCGGTGCCTGCTTGTCGGCAAGGGCCCGGGCGAGGCGCGTCTGTGCCCACGCGCTGCGGCGCCAGTCACGATAGGGGCCGAACTTGCGCCTGCGGCGGACGTGGGCCCACAACCCTCCTGCCATCAGGGCGAGCTGGAAATAGGACGGGGCGATCGCCAGAATGCTATAGGCGAGGGGCGATATCGCCGGGGCCAGCTCGCGCGAAAGGTGTGCCAGCAGCGCAACAAGCTGGAACGCGGCGATCCACAGCGTGTAGGTCCGGTTCGCCTGCAGCGCGATCCAGGTGAACAGGCCAGCGGCCACGGTATCGATCGCCATGTATGCGAGCGGTAGCGTGGGCGAGGCGAACCCCTCGCCGAATGCCCACAGGTAACCCAACTGGGCGAACTCGAACATGGCGAGCCAGACCAGCGCGAGTGCACGTTCGGGTCCTCCCCCCCAGAGGAGGGAGGACACGCATACGACGAGGGCGAACAGCTGCTGGGCCTCGTCACGATATTCCAGAATCAGGCTGAGCATCTTGTGGAAACGACCCTCATGCGTTTACTACCGCACGATCCGCGGGCTCAAGAATTGCCGAAGGATTGATGATGGTCGGGGTTCCGTCATCGGCAATCGCGGTTTCCCGGGCGACCTTGCTCAACTCGTCGTGAACGCGCAGCAGGCTGGTCGACATGGCCAGCGCCTGCCCTTCGGCCTGCGACAGCCGCATCAGCGCCCGCTGGCCAGCATCGACTTCCACAGCCGGGTTCTGCCGCGCCGCAATCATCGCCTGTTTGAGCCGGGCGAATACCAGCATAGATTCGTCGGCCAGTGCCTCTGCTTCACGGACAAGTTTCCTGATATTGCGAGCATCGCTGAGAATACGATCGGTCATCGGTGATCTCCTCACCGACCATGCTCGATCAGCCGGTGTCGTTCTGGTCCACGGGGATGTATGCCACGCCGTCCAATGCCTCGCTCAGCGTCACAGCCGCGGTCATTATCAGGACCACTGCGGCAAGAATGCCGAAGGCAATCCCTACGATCGAAGCCAAACGGAGGAGACCGGCGTTTTCGCCATCGAGCACCCCGGGGACGATCCTTGGCTCGATCACGGTTTCCCACGGCAATGCTCCTTTTAAGGGGAGGACATCGCTGATCATGATTTCGCCAGGATCGGCCCGGCGCCGGTTGTCGCCGTCCACGGAAATCCAGGGGATCTGATTTTTTATGTATGCAGATTCGCTCAAGTCCCGCGGTTCGCCCTCGCTCTCGGCGCGGCCATGCCGGTAAACCTCGACCAGCTCGTTCAGGCTGGCGACCTGATAGATGTCCTTGAGGATCCTGATGTGCTGGTTGATCCGTGTTTCGGAAACTCCCAGCTCCTGCGCGATCACCTTGATCGGCATGCGTCGGTCGATTCGTTCCAGCACCGAACGCTGGCGCCCGGTCAGCGCCTTCTCTTCCGCAAAGGCAGATTGAGACTCTGAAATCTCCGACATCGCCGTTCCCAATATCACATTTTGCCTGCTGCGCGCGCGCAAACCCTGCTCAATCGAATGCACAGGCGGAAGGACGATCGCGGTCACTGGACCCGCAGGTGCGTCACGCCGCCGAACTGTTGACGCCCACTGACATGAGGTAGCGCTTGATATTGCGCGCTGCCTGCCGCAGCCGCTGTTCGTTCTCGACCATGGCAATGCGCACGAAGCCCTCGCCCTCCTCGCCGTAACCCACCCCGGGCGCCACCGCGACCTGGGCATGGGTGAGCAATTGCTTGGAAAACTCGAGGCTGCCCATGCTTGCCAGCGCCGGGGGCAGAGGGGCCCAGGCGAACATCGACGCAGGCGGCGGCGGAATTTCCCACCCGGCCCGGCCGAACGCTTCGACCATGACATCGCGGCGCTTGTGATAGAGCTTGCGGTTTTCCTCGACGATATCCTGCGGACCGTTGAGGGCCGCACAGGCGGCGGCCTGGATCGGTGTGAAGGCGCCGTAATCGAGGTACGACTTGACCCGCGTCATCGCCGCGATCAGCTCGCGGTTGCCCACCGCAAAGCCCATTCGCCAACCGGCCATCGAATAGGTCTTCGACATGCTGGTAAACTCAACCGCGACATCTTTCGCGCCCTTGACCTGCATGATCGAAGGGGTCGGCTTGCCGTCGAAATATAGCTCGGAATAGGCAAGGTCCGACAGGACCCATACCTCGTTCTCGCGCGCCCAGGCGACAAGCCGTTCGTAGAAGGCCAGATCGACCACCTCGGCGGTCGGGTTCGAAGGGTAATTCACCACCAGCACGCTGGGACGCGGCACGGTGAAGGCCATTGCCCGCTCCAGACTCAGGAAATAATTCTCGTCCGGCGTCGTCGGCACCGAACGGATCGTCGCCCCGGCAATGATGAAACCGAAAGTGTGGATCGGGTAGGACGGGTTGGGCGCCAGCACCACGTCGCCCGGCGCGGTGATCGCGGTGGCGAGGCTGGCCAGCCCCTCCTTCGATCCCATGGTGACCACCACCTCGGTTTCGGGATCGAGTTCGACCCCGAACCTGCGGCCATAGTAATTGGCCTGCGCGCGCCTGAGGCCCGGAATGCCTTTCGACTGCGAATAACCGTGCGCGTCGGGCTTGGCCGCGACTTCGCACAGCTTGTCGATCACATGCTGGGGGGGCGGCTGGTCGGGGTTGCCCATGCCAAGGTCGATGATGTCCTCTCCCGCCTTGCGTGCCGCATGGCGCATCGCATTCACTTCGGCGATGACATAGGGCGGCAGGCGCTTCATGCGGTAGAATTCGGTGTTCATCTGGACCTTTCGAACCTTGAATGGCCCGCCCGTCCGGCCGGCCTGCGCAGGAAACTACGCGAATAGCGGTCGAACTGGAAAGCCAAATTCGCTATGCGGGGCAATGGATCGCATTACCGGGGAAGTGGCTGCATCGATGAACGACAGGACAAGCAAGAGCGGAACTTCCAGGCAGGAGCCGTTTGGGGCATTCTTCGACATGCAGGGCGAAGCCATGCGCGAGATGCTGGGCGCCTGGTTGCCCGGCGCGCCGGACTCGCCCACGACCGGCGATTGCGCGGCTGCGCCTGCCGAACTGGCCGAATGGGCCCGTTCCGCCAGCGAAATCCAGGCGCTGTGGCTCGACTTTCTTGGTGAACAGGCGCGCAACCTGGCTGGTGGATCGGGTGTGTCCGACCCCGCGCAATGGTTGCTGATGGCCCAGGCGATGGAGAAGCAGGCGATTGCGCCGCAGGCCTTCGCCCAGTCCGCGCGGATGACGCAAGACGCGCTGGAGGTCTGGCAATCGGTCTTCGCCCGCCTCGTTCCGGCGCAGGGGGAGCAGGACAAGGCGGCAGCAGGGCTGCCCCGACAAGACCGGCGCTTTGCCGATCCCGCCTGGCAGGAGCACCCGGGCTTCGCGCTGCTCCACCAGACCTATCTGATGCTGGCCGAGTTCTTCATACGGTCGGCCCGGCAGGTCGAAGGGATCGCGCCGGAAAAGAAGCAGCAGCTCGAATTTGCGGTCAATTCGCTGGTCGAGGCGCTCAGTCCGGCCAATTTCCTGGCCACCAATCCGGTGGTGCTGAAGCGGACCATTGAAACCAGGGGGCAGAACCTGGTCAAGGGCATGCGCCATCTGGTCACTGATCTGAAGCGCGGGCAATTGACGCACACCGATCCCGATGCCTTTGCCCTGGGCGAGAATATGGCCGCGACGCCGGGCAAGGTGGTGCATGAAACGCCGCTCTACCAGCTGATCCAGTACAGCCCTTCGACCGAGGAGGTGCTGGCGGTGCCGCTGGTGATCTTCCCGCCGTGGATCAACCGGTTCTACATTCTCGACCTCTCACCCAAGAAGAGCTTCGTCAAATGGGCGGTCGATCAGGGGATCAGCGTGTTCGTGGTCAGCTGGAAATCGGCCGATGCCAGCATGAAGGACGTGGTGTGGGACGATTACATCCGCGCGCAGATGGATGCGATCGATCACGTCCGCGCGCGTCTCGATGTGCCGGCGGTTCATGCGATCGGTTACTGCGTTGCCGGGACCACGCTGGCCGCTACGCTGGCGGTGCTGGCGCGGCGGGGCGAGGCGGACAAGGTCAGGAGCGTCACCTTCTTCACCGCGCAGGTCGATTTCGAGAAGAGCGGTGAACTCAAGAGCTTCATCGATGACGGGCAGCTCGAGATGATCCAGAGCCTTGCGCACGACGGCTTTCTGGATGGGCGCTATCTGGCCGCGACCTTCAATTCGCTGCGCGGCAAGGACCTGATCTGGAACTATGTCGTCAACAATTACCTTCTGGGCGAGGATTATCCGGCGTTCGACCTGCTCCACTGGAACGGCGACGTCACCAACCTTCCGGCGAAATGGCATGCCGACTATCTGCGCGACCTCTATCGCGACAACCGGCTAGTGGTTCCCGACTCGCTCAGCGGAGACGGCACGCCGATCGATCTGACCCGGGTCGAAACGCCCGCCTATATTCAGGCGGGCCGCGAGGATCATATCGCGCCTGCGCCCAGCGTGTGGCGCATCACCCGGCACTTCAGGGGGCCGATTGAATTCCTGCTGGCAGGGTCGGGCCACATCGCCGGGGTCGTCAATCCGCCCGCGGCGGGCAAGTACCAGTACTGGACGGGGGATAGCCACGCCGCCTCGTTTGCGGAATTCGTCGAAGGCGCGGTCGAACACCCGGGCAGCTGGTGGCCGCACTGGCTCGCATGGCTCGAGGCGCAGGACGGTGCGCGCGTGCCCGCCAAGGGCAAGCACAAGCCCGGCGGAGAGGGCGATTCGGTGATCGAGGATGCCCCGGGGCGCTATGTGAAAACGCGTTAGGCCACTGGTAATAAACGATTCTGACGATTATTGTGCAGTGCACAAAAAATCCTTGACTTCGCAGTTGCGATCACTATTTTGTGCAGTGCAACATAAAGCGAGGTTCTCATGGCTACCAACGCCACGTCAAAGATCGATGCAGCAGCCGAAAAGGCCTATGCCGAAGCAGCTGCCAAGGAAGCGCCTGCCAAGAACGCCGTAAGCGCGAAGAGCGCTGCAGTAGTCAAGGTCGAGCCCGCAGTAGTCAAGGTCGAGGCCGTGGTAGCCAAGGTTGAGCCCGTAGTAGTCAAGGTCCCCGCTCCGAAAAAGGCTGCCCCCAAGAAGGCCGCCCCGAAAAAGGCTGTGAAGAAAATCGCCGCCAAGAAGGCCCCCGCTGCCAAGCCTGCACCCAAGGCGGCAAAGCCCGCCACCAAGCCCGCCCCCACCAACCCCATTCTCAAATTCAAGGACACCATCATGGCCAAAGCCACCGAAACCGATTTCGCCAAGACCGCCAAGGAAATGGCTGCCGACGTACAGACCCGCGTGAAGACCGCCTATGCCAAGAGCGGCGAGCTCGCCTCGGAAGTCACCGAATTCAGCAAGGGCAACGTTGAAGCCCTGGTCGAATCGGGCAAGATCCTGATCGCCGGCATCCAGACGCTGGGCCGCGAAGAAATCGCGACCACCAAGAACGTTGTCGAAACCGTCACCGAAGACATGAAGAAGATCGCCGCCGTTCAGTCGCCGACCGAATTCATGCAGCTTCAGGGCGAACTGGCGCGCCGCAATTTCGACGCCGCCGTTGCTTTCGGTTCGAAGCGCACCGAAGCGCTGGTCAAGCTCTACAACGAAGCTTTCGCGCCGATTTCGAGCCGCGTCAGCCTCGCTGCCGAGCGCATCAAGAAGGCCGCCTGAGGCTTTCTGACAGCAAGTTCCACGTAGCCGGGATATCTCCTCTCCCTCCATCCCGGCTTGGGGACCAGGGCCGGAAGGACTTTTCAGTCTTTCCGGCCCTTTCTGTTTGCGAACGCGGGCCTTCGAACGTGTTTGCGCGGCGTTAACCGCCAGCCCATATGCTGGCATCAGCGCGCCCGCCGATCATCGAACATCTTGTGAATCTGCCGGTCAATGAGATATTGAAGCCTGCCCATGCAAACGAACGACCTTCCCCCCCGCAGCATCGACAACCTGCCGTACCCCGTGGCCGCCGCCGGAGGCGACGGCGATCAGGATGCCGGGAACGAGACAGGGGTTGCCACCAAGACCCGTACCCGGCCGAAAAAGCCAAGCCAGTACAAGGTGCTGATGCTCAACGACGACTACACCCCGATGGAGTTCGTCGTCCTGGCGCTCAAGCGCTTTTTCGGAATGGATCTGGAACAGGCCACCCGCGTCATGCTGCACGTCCACCAGAAGGGCGTGGGCGTGTGCGGCATCTTTCCCTATGAAGTCGCGGAAACCAAGGTCAATCAGGTGATGGATCTGGCACGCGCGAACCAGCACCCGCTGCAATGCACGCTGGAGAAGGCATAGCGCCTTGATACGCGACCCGGCGATGATCTGAGGCGGGATTGCATGTGACGCTTGGGATTGCGGCGACATAGGGCGAAATTCATGCCCAGATCAAACCGCAGGCACTGCGCAGGTTTTTTCACGCGAAGACGCGTAGGGGTGGCTCGATAGTCATCGCTCTGCGTTGAGGCCAGACCGCTGCCTCGTCATTGCGAACCCGGCCCCGCGCCGGGTGAAGCAATCCAGAGCCTCGATATGCTACGTTTCTGGATTGCCGCGGACCTCTCGGTCCTCGCAATGACGATTCGATACGATGGCTTGAAGCAGCGGGCGTTGTCGCGGGTGCAACATCTTCGCGTCTTCGCGTGAGAAAAGCCCCTCCCCCTTGAGGGGGAGGATGGGTGGGGGTGTGTCCACCATGAGAGGTCGAACACCCACCCCTCGATCCGCTGGCGCTGCGCGCCGTCTTCGTCTCCCCTCAAGGGAGGGGAGGCTCTGAACAAAATGGCCCCTCCACCATCCTTCGGATGGTCCCCCTCCCCATCGAGTGTAATGGGGAGGATCATACCTTCGCGTCTCTACGTGCGACGAACCGAGTGCGCTGTGCACCGCCTCGCCACCAGCCGAAAACCGGTTTCCCCTTTGCGCCGCGATACGCTAGGTGCAGTGCGGACAAGGACTTTTCAGACGCGACGTGCCCAACTTTCTGCCCTCAATCGACCGCTATATCTTCCGCCTGGTGATCTTCCCCATGCTGGGCGTGTTCGCTTTGGCGGCATCGCTGCTGCTGATCGACAAGATGCGCCGCCTGTTCGATTTCGTCGCGGTCGAGGGCGGGCCGCTGTCGGTGGTGTTCAAGATGCTCGGCGCGCTGATCCCCGAATATGCCAGCCTCGCCATTCCGCTGGGCCTGTTGCTGGGCGTGCTGCTCGCCTTCCGCAAGCTTGCCACATCGAGCGAACTCGATGTGCTGCGCGCGGTCGGGATGTCGTATCACCGGCTGCTGCGCGTGCCCTATGCGATCACTGCGGTGCTGGTGGCGGTCAATGTGGGGCTGGTGTTCTACGTCCAGCCGATCAGCCGCTATTACTACGAACAGATGGAGTATGAACTGCGCTCGGGCGCGCTGGGCGCTTCGATCAGGGTGGGCGAATTCACCACGCTCAAGGACCGCATGGCCTTGCGGATCGAGGGGAGTGAGGATGACGGGCGGCGACTGATCGGGATCTTTGCCCGCGTCGCCAACGCAAAGGGCCAGGTGCTCTCGATCAGCGCGCGCGAGGGAACCTTCCTTGCCACCAGCGACAGCCCCGACACGATCATCCTGCGGCTTTCCGACGGCACGATCGTGCAGGATACCGGCAGCAAGTCGCCGCGCGTGCTCAGCTTCACCAGGCACGATTTGCCGATCGACCTGCCCAGGATCGAGGAATTCCGTAAGCGCGGCGGGGCGGAACGCGAATTCATCCTGCCCGAACTTCTCAGGATCGGCTGGAACGACGGTGAAAGCGAAGCCAGGCGCGATGCCAGCCAGGCCAGCTTCAACTTCCGCCTGGTGGAAGTGGTGATGATGGTGCTGATGCCGCTGCTGGCGGTGGCGCTGGCGATTCCGCCGAAGCGCTCGACCAGTGCGTTGGGCGTGTTCGTTTCGATTCTGATGGTGGTCGCCTATCACAAGATCAACCAGTACGGCGAGGATATCGCGGCGCTCGGCCGGATCGATCCGATTCTGGCACTGTGGGGGCCGTTCGTGTTGTTTGCGGCGCTGATCGTGTGGATGTATTTCCGCGTCGCCTTTGTACCGGGCGGGCAGGCGATCGGCCCGCTCGAATCCGGTTTCAGCAGGCTGGCGAAACGGCTGCGCAAGCTGCTGCGGTGCAAGCGGCCGGGGCGCCTCGCGCAATTCCAGCCGGCTCCGGCTGAATAGGACGAACCGGCGTGCAAATGGACTTTTTCCCGTCACCAACCCTGACGCGCTATCTCGCCAGGATGTTTGCCGCGCGCATCCTGGCGGTGCTGGTGATGCTGGTACTGGTGTTGATGGCGCTCGATCTGCTGGCGAGCAGCGGGAAGATCCTGGCGGTCGAGGGCAATGGCGAGGCGGAACTGTGGACCTACGTCAGCTTGCGCGTGCCGCAACTGGTGGCGCAATTCGTGCCCTATTCGGTGCTCCTGGCGACGATCATCGCGCTGGTGACGCTCAACCAGAACAGCGAGGTCATCTCGATGAAAGCGGCGGGACTTTCCGCGCATCAGGTGCTGTCGCCCCTGCTCCTGACCGCGATCGTGGTTTCCGTGCTCAACTTTGCCTTCAACGAACGGGTGGTGACGCGCGCGACCGCGACGCTCAAGGCGTGGGAAGCCGCCGAGTTCGGCCCGGTGCCCCCCGATTCGGGGGTCAAGGCCAATGTCTATCTGACCGATGGGCACAACATCCTGAGCGCTGCAACCGTGACCGGATCGGGCAGCGGCATTACGCTGAAGGATGTGACCTGGTACGGTCGCAGCCCCGATGGGCGCCTGAGGGAGCAGGTGCGTGCACCCGGCGCCACCTATGCCGCGCCGGGCTGGCGGCTTGACAATGCCATCGGCTTCGATGTCGAAACCGCAAGCTCGAAGCAACTTGGGACCGTCACCGTCGGCGAGTTGCTGACCCCGCAGCAGATCGAACTCGAAACCGTCGATGCGGACGCGCAGTCGTTCATTGCGCTATGGAAATCGATCAAGTCCTACGAGGCGGCTGGGCGCCGGACGAGCGAGTTGTGGTCGAAGTGGTGGCACAAGCTGTCAGGCCCGCTGTCGGCCGCCCTGATGCCGCTTCTGGGCGCGGTTGCCGCGTTCGGCCTCGCGCGATCGGGCCAGCTGTTCCTGCGCGCGATCATCGGCATGGCGCTGGGGTTTGCATTCTTCGTGGTCGACAATGCTGCGCTCGCGATGGGCAGCTTTGGCGGCTATCCGCCGCTGCTGGCGGCATGGGGGCCGTTCCTGCTGTTCCTACTGGTGGGCGAAACCGTTCTCATCCGGACCGAGGAATAACTCGTTCAGCTTGCGGGGCGGCGGAGCATCGTGCTGTTCGCGATCCGCGCCACCAGAACCAGCATGCCGGGGTGGTTTGCGCCGTCATAGGTCGATGGATGGCCCAGCTCGCGCACGAGCCGCCGGTGCGCCTCGGGCAGGTCGTGATACGGCATGGAGGGCATCAGGTGGTGCAGCGCGTGATAGCGCAGACCCACCGGCGCCCACAGCTCTGCGGTTGGTCCGGGCGGCGGCACGTTGACCGAATCGAGGAACTGCGCGGTTACCGTCATCGGCTCGCCGTCATTCTCCCACAGGTGCGCCACCAGCGTGCGTAGCTGGTTGAGCGTCGCGGTGAGCGAGACGACGGCCAGCGCGATCAGCAGCGGCCGCCAGCCAAGCAGCAGCAGGCTGGCCAGCAGCGTCCAGGCCCATATGAAGGCGCCCAGTTCCTGCCAGATGACCATGGTCCTGAACGCGCCTTCAGGAGGCTTGCGGCGAAATTGCGGGTTGATCATCAGTGCCGAGGCGCGTTGCCACACCAGGGTGCGCAGCGGCGGAATGACGAGGCCCAGCGGCACCAGCAAGGCCGAGCGCAGCAGCAACGCCGCCGGGGCGAGCAGCGCGATCAGAACGAAGACGGGCAGGCTCCACGGCTTCATCAATGCCAGCGGGAGATATTCGGGATCCTCCACCGTGCCGTATTGCGTGCGCTTGTGATGCAGGGTGTGCACCCCTTCGTACATGAACGACGGGGTCAGCAGGGGAATCCCCACCAGCAGGTTCCACGCGATCCGGAAACCGGGCAAGGCATCGCGGTGGATATGCGTCAGCTCGTGAATGAACAGGAGCGCGCGATAGAGCGCCAGCGCGCTGACCAGCCCCGCGCCCAGCATGATCAGCGGGTTATCGGCAAGGATCGCGGCAGCAAGCATGGCATAGCCCAGCGCCGCCGATCCCAGCATGTCGGGCCAATAGATGCCCGCGCGGGCCGTGCCCAGGTCCCTGGTTGCCTCGCGCGCGGCGCGCAGCATCGCCTTGTCATCGTGATCGATGAAATCGGCGCGCGTTGCTGGCTTATGGGCCGGCTTGCGCGCGGCGGTCCGGTCGAGGGGGTCTTGCAATGCCATGGTCTTTCAATCCGTGCCCAGCCCATAGTGCATAATGGGCATGAACGACAAACAACGTTTTTCAGCCAGAGTAATCGATTGGCTTGTCCGAACGTCACCTTTATGGCCACACCGTGACCAGTAACCTTGCGCAGGATCAAGCCGTGCCGGAAATGCCAGGAAAGCCGGAAATGTCAGGAAAGATCGTGATTGAATCCGTTACCGGCGCCAGGGGCCGCGGCCAGTTCGTCGACCTGGGCCGCAGCTTTGCCGCGCGCGAGCCGCATTCGGTTCCGCAATTGCGCTCGGAACAGTTGGAACTGGTCGATCCGGCGAAGAACCCTTTCTTCGGGCATGCGCGCGCGCAGCTGTTTCTCGCACGGCGGGGCGGCGAGCTGGTAGGGCGGATTTCGGCGCATATCGACGAACTGGCGCTGGCCATGCCGGCCGAGCAGGGGTTTGGGCCCGGCACTGGCAATTTCGGCTATTTCGATGCCGAGGACGAGGAAGCGGCCCACGCGCTGCTGGGCGCGGCGGAAGACTGGCTGCGCGCCCAGGGCATGACCCGTTCGCTGGGGCCGATCTCGATGTCGATCTGGGAAGAGCCGGGCCTGCTGGTCAAGGGCCAGGACCATGCGCCGATGATCATGATGGGGCACCACCCGGCGCATTATCGCGGCTGGATCGAAAGCCACGGTTACACCGCGGCCAAGTCGCTGCTGACCTACGAACTGGACGTCCAGGCGGAATTTCCGCCGCTGATCCGGCGGATCGTGCAATCGGGCGAGCGCAACGAGCGGATCAGCGTGCGCCCGGTGGACAAGAGCCGCTGGGACGATGAAGCGGCGATCATCCTGTCGATTCTCAACGATGCCTGGTCGGGAAACTGGGGTTTCGTGCCGTTCACGCCCGAAGAAGTCGCCTATGCCGGCAAGAAGTTGAAGCCCATCATCTTCGAACCGCTCAACTATATTGCGGAACTCGATGGCAGGCCCGTCGCATTCATGCTGACCTTTCCCGATATCAACGACGTGTTGAAGTCGATCAAGGGCAGGCTGCTTCCGTTCGGGTGGTTCCATCTGCTGCGCTGGCTGAGGAAGCCGCAGGGAGCCGGCATGCGCGTGCCGCTGATGGGGGTGGTGAAGGAACTGCACAATTCGCGCCTCGCCAGCCAGCTTGCCTTCATGATGATCAGCCAGATTCGCCACAACGCCGCAACGCAATTCGGATCGAAGCGCGGCGAGGTCGGCTGGATTCTCGATGACAACCAGGGGATGGTGGCGATCGCCGACGCAATCGACGGCAAGGTCAACCGCGAATACCGGATCTTCGAAAAGCAGCTATAAGCGCCGCAGCCGCTAGACAGGGACGCATCAGTACCATGGCACGCAAATACTTCGGGACCGACGGCATCAGAGGGCGCACCAACCAGGGGGTGATGACTGCCGAGACCGCCATGCGCGTCGGCCAGGCGGCGGGAACGCATTTCCAGCGCGGGCCGCACAAGCACCGCGTGGTGATCGGCAAGGATACGCGCCTTTCGGGCTACATGATGGAAAATGCGCTGGTCGCGGGCTTTACCAGCGTGGGTATGGACGTGGTCATGACCGGGCCGCTGCCCACGCCTGCAATCGCGCTGCTCACGCGCGAGATGCGCGCCGATCTGGGGGTGATGATCTCGGCCAGCCACAATCCTTACGAGGACAACGGCATCAAGCTGTTCGGCCCTGACGGCTTCAAGCTGTCCGACGCCGACGAGCAGGCGATCGAGGCGCTGATCGACGGGCGGCCCGCGCTGGCCGACGC